>JBPOFN010000022.1:0-70709 GCA_051251725.1 Thalassotalea sp.
TAACAGCTTATTAGAAAGAAAAAGACCTTGTTTAAACAAGAGTAAAGCCCTTCTTTCTACATAAATAAAATGTAAACTACTGTAGTTTTTCAAATAACTCAAGTAGATATATAAACCATCACAATCTTATTTTTAGAAAATAAGGCTAAAGTCTTATTTCCTGTCAAAAAGTAGGAAACATAGGCGAACTGTATATTAAATCAGTACTTAATTATAAATATTCAACAAAATCTTCGTAGCATTTTTCAGGTTTTGTTGGTAATTTTTTATTGATTGTACCTAGGTACAAATAACCGACAATATCTTCATCAAAATCAATATCTAAACCCTGCTTAACTTCTGAATTATAGCTAAAATCCCCGGTGCGCCACATAGCGCCAAGTCCTTGGGCAAAAGCGGCCATTTGCATGGCGTGAGTTGCACAGCCCGCAGCAACAAGTTGTTCTTGTTTTGGTACTTTTGAATGTGGGTGGTATTTAGTGGTTACTATAATAATCATTGGCGCCCGATAAGGCATGTTTTTAGCTTTTGCTATTTTGGTTTCATCGTCGGTATTTTTTTTCGCAACACTTTCAAAAAGATTGCTTAATCGGTCAAGCCCCGATTTTTCCGCAATAATAAAACGCCAAGGTAATAAACCACCATGATCAGGAGCTTTCATACCGGCTTTTAAAATAATGTCTAATTGCGAAGTTGAAGGCGAAGGCTCCGTTAGGAAAGGATTAGACTGGCGATTAAGTAATAAATCTATGCTGTTCATAAGCGACTTTTGTGTCCTGAAAAATACAAAAAGCCAGTCTAAACGGTATCAAGGTTAAATTAAATCCTCGATTGAAAATTTATATTTACCCTTTTTGGAAAAATAATAGCGATAAAGGTAATAATCGGCACTGGTGAAACGGCCTGCGCCGATAAATAATAGCGCTAATAACATAATAAAATAACTACTCGCGAATTCAATCCCGTTATTTAATACCACAATATTACCATTTTCATAGAGCCAATCGGTATTACCATTCTCAGCCAGGATATCGCGCATGCGGTTAAGTTTATTAGCCGTTTGTTCACTGTTTTCTAAGCTAATGGCTGCACTGTCAAAACCTAACCAATCGAAAACTTTTGCCGCACTGGTTTCCGGATTGGTTGGTGTAATAGCAAACCAGCCACTTTCTGCATGCACTGTGGTTGCAGCAATGACCATGGTAAACATTAACGGGATCGTAAATAAACGCGTCGCTAAGCCGATTAATAATAACCAGCCACCAAAAAATTCAGTCCAAGCGGCTAAATTGGCTAATAACCACGGCATCGGCAAACCAAGTCCCCATTCGTCATTACCAAACCAAGCAACAATATCGGGATTGGCCATTAAGCTGGCAAATCCCGTTACATCAGGGTTACCTAGTTGTAATTTGCTGTAACCAGCCATAATAAATACCGGCGCGAGAAATAAGCGCAATAATAACGCTGGTATGCCATCAAAAACGGGTAACTTATTGATGAGTGTTTGATAAAAAGAGAGTATTTTCATAATTAATTTTATAAGGCTGTTTAGCTAATAAGACCTTGTCGTTAACATTTTATTTCAAAATAGTTGAGTAAAGCTATGTTTTTACCTTGAAATTACTTAACCCATATCCAAATCCGTTGCATAATAAAAACACTTACAATAATTATTGGTTTATTTCATGATAGGACGTCTGTTTTCAAAATTATGGCGCATTTTAAATTTAACGCGCATTATTATTCTCAACCTGATCTTTTTTATTTTGCTAGCGGTATTTATTGCGGCGTTATCAAGTGATAAAGGTGAAATTAATATACCGCAAGGTGCTGCTTTAGTCTTAAACCTTAAAGGACAATTGGTTGAACAAAAACAACAAATAAATCCAATGGACGCTTTTGTTGCCGAAGCCATGGAACAACCTGAAGATAATCCTGAAGTATTAATAAGTGATGTCCTCTTCGCCATCAAGGCAGCTAAATCAGATGATAGAATTTCGCTTTTAGTCCTTAAATTAGGCATGTTGCAAAACAGTGGTTTATCTAAATTACAAGATGTAGCACATGCCATTGAAGATTTTAAAACCTCCGGTAAACAAGTAATTGCCACCGGCGATCAATACAGCCAAGCGCAATATTATCTGGCCAGTTATGCTAATGAAATTTGGTTAAACCCTAAAGGCTGGTTGTTATTTGAAGGATTTAACAGCTACCAAGTGTACTTCAAATCAGCATTGGAAAAGCTTTCAATTAACCAACATATTTTCCGTGTTGGTACCTATAAATCAGCTGTTGAGCCATTTATCCGTGATGATATGTCGCCAGCGGCTAAAGAAGCTAACTTATTATGGTTAAGCGATTTATGGGGACAATATAAAAGCGATGTTGCGGCCCAGCGCGGTATTGATGTTTCAAATTTTGATGAAAAAGCAGAAACCTTGATCACTAAGTTAGCAGCGGCCAATGGTAATATGGCCGAGTATGCAAAATTCAACAACTGGGTTGATGCGTTAAAAACTCGTCAAGAAATGACAACTGCGTTAATCGAGTTAGTGGGTGAAAGTAATAAAGATGCTTATAATCAAATCCGCTTTAAAGATTATTTAAAAGTGCAAAAACCGGCAATAGCGTTTGAGAACCCAAGTACAGACAAGGTTGCGGTAATTATTGCCAAAGGCAATATTTTAAATGGCACTCAAAAACCAGGTACTATCGGCGGCACCAGCACGGCTAAACTATTAAAACAAGCAAGATTAGATGACAGTGTTAAAGCGGTAGTATTACGGGTTGATAGCCCTGGTGGCAGCGCTTTTGCTTCTGAAATTATTCGCCAAGAAGTAGTACAATTAAAAGCTGCGGGTAAACCCGTTGTTGCTTCTATGGGCACATACGCCGCTTCTGGCGGTTATTGGATCTCAGCATCGGCAGATAAAATTATTGCCTCGCCGTCAACCATCACAGGCTCAATTGGTATTTTTGGTTTGATGATGACTTTCGAAGAAAGTCTTGCCAAATTAGGTGTTTACACTGACGGTGTGGGCACTACTGATATTGGTAGTTTTGGCGTTACCCGCCCACTTGACGATAACATCGGCAAACTTATTCAACTTAATATTGAGCGCGGCTACCAAGATTTTATTGCACTCGTAGCAGAAAGCCGAAATATGACTTTAGCGCAAGTTGATGCTGTGGCGCAAGGCCGTGTTTGGTCTGGTGTTAAAGCAAAAGAGCTAGGGTTAGTTGATGAGCTGGGTAATTTAGATGATGCCATCAATGCCGCAGCTACAATTGCTGGCTTAGACAATTTCGAGTCTAAATTAATCGAGAAAAAACCTTCATCAATGGATAAGTTTTTACGTGATATGTTAGGTCAAAGTGCAAAACTATTATTAAGTCCAACGCTTGAGGTTGATACTTTAACGTCATCCGGTCCTGTTGATTTATTAATGAAGCGATTAAATACAGAAGTGAAGCAATTTAATCAATTTAATGATCCAAACGGTGCTTATTCTTTTTGTTTGCAATGTGATGTGAATTAATCAAAGGTTCACTGATAACCAGAACTTATTACTGAGCTAACTCCTGAACTATAATAAGTTAACTCAATTTAACTTAAAACATTAAAGAATAAAGTTTTGGGATAAATATCAGGCATTAAAAAAGGCGCTACCCGTTAAACGGTCGCGCCTTTTTTGTCTTTAATTGTTATCAAGTTTTCAAAAGCATTAACACGACAGCATCGGCCCTAATGGCTGGCCGCCTAATAAATGCATATGAATATGGTAAACTTCTTGGCCGCCGTGTTTATTGCAGTTCATGATCAACCGGTAACCGTTTTCATCAATGCCCTCTGCTTTCGCCAGCTTTTTCGCCACTGTGATCATTCGGCCTAACGTTAGCTCATCAGCTTCTTCAACATCATTCACGGTTGGGATCAGTTTATTAGGAATAATCAGAATATGGCTGTCGACCCGCGGCGCAATATCTCTAAATGCGGTAACTAAGTCATCTTGATATAACAAGGGCGTTGGGATTTCTTGGCGAATAATTTTTGAAAAGATAGTTTCTTCAGCTATTTTTTTTGTCTCGGTCATCACTTAAATTCCTTGTTTAGCGCAACGTATTTTTTGCCACAGCGCTTAAATTTTCAGTCGTTGTTAATGTCAGTATTATTAATCAATATCGGTATTAGTTAATCTATTATTTTAACTTAGCAGTTGTTTAAGTTATTAGTTATTAAGGCACTAATTGATAAATACTGCCTTTGGCTAAATCGGTAGCATAAATCTCACCTTGAAAGTCTTGGGCAAAACTCACCACTTTAACGCTTGGATCTGAGATTATTTTCACCGGCGTGTTAAACGCTGGGTATTGGCTGGCCCAAAAGTTTCCTAAGATATAATCACCATAAATATAATGATTGTTAAGTGCTGGTATTTTATCACCTGTGTAGACAAAACCGCCGGTAATTGATATGCCTTGATCACGTGTATAAGAGATTTTTGGCAACACTAAATTAGTTTTTTTACAGTCTTCTTTCGGTTTAAAACAAGTATCAGCTTCAATAATATTCCAGCCAAGATTATCACCGCGAGCAACAACCGAAACTTCTTCTTTTTTATTTTGGCCAACATCAGCAACAAGTAAAGTGCCGTTTGGGCTAAATGAAAAACGCCAAGGGTTGCGAACGCCGTAGGCCCAAATTTCTGCTCTGGCGCCAGCATTAACCTGTTGCTCAGAATTAGCATTATGGCTATTAGCCGAGCTAGTTTTCTTTACAAAAGGATTATCTTGTGGAATGGCATAGTTAGCTTGCGCTGTGGTGTTATCAATATCAATACGCAAGATTGCGCCTAATAACGTCGATAGGTTTTGACCATGGCCATGTGGATCGCCGCTTTTACCGCCATCGCCCATACCAATATACAAATAACCATCCGGTCCGAAAGCGAGTTGGCCGCCGTTATGGTTGTTATAGGGCTGAGCAATTTCAACTATGATAGTTTCATTGGCAAGCGCATATTTGCCACCTTTTTTTACCACCTCAAACGATGCGATACGTGTTCGAGCATCACCTGACTCAGGGTTATAATTGACAAATAATTTATTCACTTGCCCAAACTTAGGATGAAACGCTAAGCCAAGCAGCCCCATTTCAGAGGTAGTGCGCACGTTAAAGTAATGAATTTTATAGCTCGAGTTATCGCTCAAGTTATCGCTAAGTGCGACAAAACTTAACTGCCCTTGCTTCTGGGCGACAAAAGCCTGCTTAGCTGTATTTGCTAGCGTTGGGATAAATTTCATATCAACGGGCTGCTCTAAGCCGCTAAACACGGTTTTAAACTAACCGCGTAACTGGTGCTAGTGGCTGATAGCAAAATAGCCAGTAAACATAATTGACGATATCCCATACGATGTACCCTATACTTTGCGAAGTAAGCTTAGTAGTTAAGCTGTGATAAACAAGCTGTGATATGAATTGTACGGTATTAGCCAGCGAGTATTTTCATTTCTCCCTTGTTTTAGCGCTATAAGCGAGTGATAAAACAAGGGAGGTATTATTGTTCAAGCTATTGTTCAAGAAAAACAGTAAGCCCGTATAATTTTTCAATCACGGGCTTAGTCAACAGCTTAACTTTTTAAACGCTCAAAACCTGCAGCTAAATCTTCAATTAAGTCATCAATATCTTCTAAACCAACATGTAATCTAATTAAGGGCCCTTGATATTGCCACTTAGTTACCGTACGCAAACTTTGTACATTGGCTATCGCTAAAATTAAACTTTCAAATCCGCCCCATGAATAGCCCATTTTAAAATGTTCCATGCCGTCCAACATTGCGCGCGTATTAAAGTTTTGATCTTTTAAGACAAATGAGAATAAACCGTTGGCGCCAGTAAAGTCACGTTTAAAAAACTCATGCCCAGGACAACTTGGTAATGCTGGGTGCAATACTGTTTCTACTTCGTCACGTTCAGCCAGCCAGTGTGCAAGTTTTAAAGCATTTTTTTCATGTTGCTGCATTCTTACCCCTAAGGTGCGAATGCCACGTAGCGCTAAGTACAGATCGTCTGGCGAGGTACATTGGCCCATAGTATAGCTATTTTCGCGAACTTCTGGCCAATATTCTTCGGTCGCCGTTGCCGTTCCTAACATCACATCAGAATGACCAACAATATATTTGGTCGCAGCTTGTACAGAAATATCAACGCCATAATCAAACGGCTGAAAATTAACCGCAGCGCCCCAAGTATTATCTAACATCACGATACAATTATGTTGATGGGCAACTTTGGCAATTGCTGGCACATCTTGCACTTCCATGGTTAAAGACCCTGGCGACTCTAGAAACACTAAGCGGGTATTTGGTTGGATCAATGTTTCAATGCCTGCGCCAATTAGCGGGTCATAATAAGTCGTTTCAATACCCAGTTTTTTCAAAATTTTATCGCAAAAATCACGCGTCGGTTCATAGGCATTATCAATCATCAAGATATGATCGCCAGTTTTAACCACTGAGATAATTGCATTCGTTATTGCCGCTGTGCCTGAGGGGTAAAGTGCACAACCGGCACCGCCTTCAAGTGCAACCATAGCATCACAAAAAGCAAAAGCAGTGGTGGTGCCGCGACGGCCATAATAAAGTACTTGTTTGGTTTTATTCGCGCCGGCATGTTTCATATCGGCTACTGAATCAAAAACAACGGTAGATGCTCTTTGTACTGGAGGGTTAACTACGCCTTTTGTCCATTGGCTACTACGGCCAGCGGTGACAATTTTAGTATCTTTTCTCATTTATTCACTCAGTAACTTGGTTAGCGGTTGAACTTTTGGCCGTTGTTTGCAGTAAAATTCATTGTTAGTTTTACTGTCAACAAAAGCATATTGTTCAGTTAATGGCTTGCAGATCCTGTGATCTTGTCGCTTATTTCATCCGGCTATCTAGCCGTCTAAATATAGTAACTAATTTATACCTATATTAGAACCGTGATGCACTGATTATTTACCTTAAAACAAATTTAGCTGATTATTGGTGATTTCGTCAAAGCTGGTATGAATAAATGGTAAAATAGCATCAGCAACGGCTTTAAGTTGGCGTTCAACATAAAGCTGATGATCAATCGCTGATGACAGTTGCTCTTTTGCTTGCGGGCCATTAATGGTCATCACGTATTCTATCCAACCTTTATTTTGATACCTTAACGGTTTACCCGTTGCTAAGTTATGTTCATCGGCCGCTCTCGCCGCTTTTATATGCGGCGGGATATTTTTCACATACTCATTTAATTTTCGGCGAATACGTTTACGATAAATCAATAACTCATCTAACTGACCGGCATAGGTTTTTTCGGTCATTGTTAAGACATACTCTTTTACCGGTAAGTCATTAAATACGCGGTGGTATAACTCTCGCTGAAATTGCTTAGCCAGTTCAGTCCAATCAGTACGTACTGACTCTAATCCTTTGTAAATAATGCTTTGCTCGCCCTGCTTATTTTTAACCATGCCGGCATAGCGTTTTTTAGTGCCAATGTCTAAACCGCGAATTGTCGGCATTAAAAATTTAATAAAGTGGGTTTCAAATTCTATTTCTAATTCGCTTGTTATTGCAAAGTCATCCGCTAAATGTTGTTGCCAGCCTTGGTTGATAAAGTTCTGTAACGCTATGCCCTTTTCACGACATTGCGCTTGGCTATATTCTCCGCCTAAGTGCACAAAAATAGAATCGGTATCACCATAGATAACCTGAAAACCAAAAGTACTTTCAATCCACAGGGAAGTGGTTTTTAAAATATCATGGCTACGTTTAGTGATTGAACTTGATAAACGCGGGTCAAAATAGCGACAGCCAGTTGAACCTAAGATGCCATAAAATGAATTCATGATAATTTTTATCGCTTGCGATAACACCTTGTTACCTTCAGCTTTGGCTTTGTCGCGCTCAGACCATAAGCTTTTAATGATATCGGGAAGAAAATGCTGCTCGCGGGAAAAATAAGCGCCATCGTAACCTTTGATCGGCAAGTGCTTTAGGCTTTGTTCATTGGTTTTTGCTTCAAGCTCTTCCGCCAACCCTTCAATCATTCCCATCGGGTCAATATTAAAAGTGCGAATAATACTTGGGTAGAGGCTTTTAAAATCTAACACCAAAACATTATCATATAAACCCGGCACTGAGTTCATCACATATCCGCCAGGAGACACAAATCCTTGTTGGCCATCGCCCATATTCGGCGCAATATATCCCGCTCGATGAAGCTTGGGTGTATATAAATTAGTAAAGGCAGCAACCGAGCCACCAATACGGTCTAACTCTAATCCCGTTAATTGTGCCCGTAAGATGGCAAAACTTAATAAGTCAGTTTTTTCAAAAATTAGCCAAACTAAACGGCAATCTTCAAGGTTATATTTGGCTAATGCGATTTTATTGTTGTTAAAGTTATCGGCTATTTCTTTTAATCGATTGTCGACATCATCAACTTTTTTGCCTATGCCTAATAATTCACGGGCGACATTTTCTAATGAAAAACTGGAGAAGTTGTAAGTGGCGGATTTAAGTAAATCTATACCGTCTAATACGACCCTGCCCGAGATCGAAATAAACTTCATGTCACTGACATTATTTTTACGCCAGTAAGCTGTTCTGCCATCGCGGCCAATAGCAAACGGAATTTTATGAAGGTCACAGCGTTTTTGCAGTAGGTCAAAGTCAAAATTAATAACATTCCAACCAATAATAATGTCAGGATCATATTGAATTAACCAAGCAATAAAACGTTGTAATAACGCTTTTTCATCCGCCAGCCATTCAATGGTCAAGCCGTCGTCATAGTGACTTAGTGCCGGCTTGTTATCAGCGCCGGTTACTTGAGTTGGCTCACTAATGTAGTCAGTAATCGTATTTATAAGACTTTCATTAGCGGTACCCTGCTCCGGAATGCTAACCTCATTGTCAGCACAAGCGCTGGTATTATAGTCCTGTGCTGCTGCTGGGCTATTTTGATCCCCGATCATAAAAACTGTTTTAATGTTATCGCTATAAACGCCAATAGAGAATAATTCACCGTTGTAAGCACATTCTAAATCGATTGACACCATAGCTAACGACATCAACAGCTCAGTTTTTTTAGCTTGGCCTTGAGTAACCTCAAGATAACCATTGCGCTTGCGGTAGCGACCGGTAAAGCTCATTGATGAGGTGATAAAGCGCTCCATTAAAAAGCGATCATCTGGCCTAATATCATCCTCATAACATTTAATGTTAGATTGTTTTAATAGTTCACGAGCAGCATAAAAGTCTTTTAAGCTGTTAAAATAAAAACAACACACTAACTGATGTTTGAAGGTTTTAAGTGCTAAGGGTTTTATTTGGGCAACGGGGATTTGTGCTTGCGCTAAAAATTCATGTGCTAAGGCTTGTTGGTTTTGCTCAACAAAAAACAGCGCCCTTTCATTATCTATTTGTAACTTTATAGGTCCCTGTGCACTTTGCAGCCAAAACGTTAACACTAAGCGATTGTTTTGATCATGACATTGGCGCGTAAGCAGTAAACCAGAAGCAGGATAAGGTGACATATAAATTTGTGTAGACCACTGTCGTCGTGAATGTAAAAAAAATAAGGCGTTTGTACTTTACTAATTTTAGCCTTTAGTATTGGCGGCTAAGCCCGCCAAGTTATTACTTAACCTGATGAACTCGGTTTAATGGGTTTTATAACAGTTTGATTTATAATAAATAATTTAAATAATTCACATGTTTATTTTGTATCACCTAGTTTATCTTAGACTCGATGATGAAATTTAAGTGAATATCAAGGCGTTTTTTCGCACTAATAGCTGGCTATTAATAGGAAAACCACGGTTTTTTTATTCCCGATAAAAACCAAGTACCTGCATCCATGCAGGCAACGCAGATAGGCGCTAAAATAGCATTATTGAGTAAAATAGCTTAAACCGAATTCAGGTTACTGAAGTTAAACTAACAAGCAGCGATTAAAAATTGTTAATGGCTTACTATAATTTAACCTGTTAATATATACAGCATTATATAACAAAGTTTTTTAAATTGATACCTTTGCCGTCGATGACAGTGAATATATTGACAGTGTTAAGTTAGCATCATCAATATGCCCATTGTAAGTTACACGCAGGCTTAATTCCAAGTATTGGCCGATAAAAAGACCGATACAAGAATGCCAAGCATAAGGGACCATAATTAAACCTAATAAGAATTGAAGCCGACATTCATGTTATCAGAAAAAATTAAGCTAGCGATCCGCGAAAGTTACAAAGCCATTGGCAAAAGTCTGCCTAATTTCCATCCGCGCCAGCAGCAAACGTTTCTGATCGCTGAAATAGCAAAAACCCTTGCCGGTGAATACAGCAAAGATAGAAAAATAATCACTATTGAAGCTGGCACTGGCACAGGTAAATCACTTGCTTATACCTTAGGCGCCATTCCGTTAGCCTTGGTTAAACAGAAAAAGGTGTGTATCTCAACGGCAACCGTCGCTTTACAAGAGCAATTAGTCGCCAAAGACTTACCCTTTTTAAAAGAGCACGGCAAAATTAATTTTGATTTTACATTAGCTAAAGGTCGTCAGCGTTATGTCTGCGCCCAAAAATTAGCGCAAGCGGTCAGCCAAGATGAATCACCGCAAGTCGGTTTTACTTTCGCCGAAAAACCCAATGCTTTTGATATCCGGGCATTGCAAAAAATGCATCAGGCATTATCAGATAATAGCTGGTCTGGCGATCGTGATTCGTGGCCTGATACCATTTCAAATAATATCTGGCCGCAAATTCAAAGTGACAAACATAGCTGCTTAAAACATCTGTCAGAGCATAGCCATTGTCCTTTTCATAAAGCCCGTGAGACGATGGAATTAGCCGATGTCTTGGTGGTGAATCACAGTTTATTGTTAGCCGATTTAGAACTCGGTGGTGGTAAGATTTTGCCCGAGCCAAGCGATACTTTTTACATAATTGATGAGGCTCATCACCTGCCAAAGGTTACGCGTGACTTTTCCAGCGCTAACGTCACCATCAAGGGAAGCCTTGACTGGCTTGAAAAGTTACCTTTGTGTGGTGATAAAATCGCAAAACTGATCAAAAGCCAGTATGCAATTTCTCCGTCAGTGAAACTCGCTGATGATGCGCTAGAAATTATTGCCGACATGCAAAAAATAAAGACTTTTATTGACGCCAATCAAACAATTTATTTTGCCAAAGAAAAACAGTTTCGTTTTGAAAACGGCATTATCCCAAAACTTTTAAAATCAAATGCAGAATCACTCACTGATATCAGTAAACGCGCGTTAAGCCAACTTAATAAGCTGTATAATTTATTAATGGAAAGCGTCAAAGAGAACGAAGTAAAATTGTATCTCGCTGAGCCATTATTAGCCGAAGCTGGTTTTCTTATTCAGCGCTTAGAAAACTTTCAAGCGTTGTGGCGCATGTATGCTAAAACTGATCATGAAAAAGCTGCGCCACTGGCTCGTTGGATAGAGTTAACCGAAGGCAAACGCCAAGACTTTTTACTGTCAGCTTCGCCAATTGAAGTAGGTTTTACGTTAGAAGATATGCTGTGGTCGAAATGTGAAGGCGCAGTATTATGCTCAGCAACGATTAGAGCGCTTAATACATTTGATCACTTTATCAGACAAACAGGTTTGTCAAATAGCGATGGTAGCCAATACCAACATGTTTTATCGCCCTTTGATTACCCTAATAATGCCACTTTAGTGATTCCTAACATGGCTTATGAGCCGAGTCATGATAAGTTTACCGATGAGTTAATCGACAAGTTACCGGGCTTACTAAATGGCCATAATGCCAGTTTGGTGCTGTTTTCATCTTATTGGCAAATGGAGAAAGTAGCCCAAGCTATTCGAGAAAACAACAGTTTACCCATTCAAGTACAAGGTGAGCAGTCACGCCAGCATATTATTGATAGCCACCATAAACGGATAAAATCTGGTAAAGACAGTATTATTTTTGGTACTCAAAGTTTTTCTGAAGGTTTAGATTTACCGGGCGAGTTATTAACCAATTTAATTATCACTAAATTACCTTTTTCTGTGCCAACCTCACCGGTTGAAGAAGCCCAAGCGGAATATGTTACGGCGAAAGGCGGTAATCCCTTTATGTCGTTATCTGTGCCTGAAGCGTCTAAAAAATTAATTCAAGCGGTTGGCCGACTACTGCGCAATGAAAAAGACACTGGTACGGTCACCTTGTTAGACCGCAGGGTCATTAGTAAACGTTACGGTAAAGAATTGTTAGACTCGCTGCCGCCGTTTAAACGTAAAATTGAATATTAACCTCGTTGTTCAGGACCTGTTATTCACCGATATTAATTTTTATCGAGTGTTTAACACAAGAGCTTAGGAAATCCCATTAACAAAAATTACCTAACCTTTATATATACGCTGTTGGCGCTTATCGCGTTTGCGGGTAACTCAGTATTATGCCGCTTAGCGCTTGCTGATGATTTAATTGATGCAAGTGCTTTTACTTATATCCGATTATTGTCAGGCAGTATTACTTTGATGCTCTTAGCATTTGGGGTAAATCACCTAAATAAACAAAACAAAGCGCAACTGCATTATAATAAATTAGCTAATCAAGCGGCTCAACCGCCTAATCTTTCAGATAACGTTTCAAATAGGTTATCAAATAAACCGGCTATCTATGGATTGCTGGCCGGTATTAACAAACAGCATTGGTGTTCCGCGAGTTTTTTGTTTATTTACGCGATCACTTTTTCATATGCTTATTTGTCGCTTCAAACAGGTACTGGCGCTTTGGTTTTATTTGGCTCTGTTCAGTTAACCATGATTGTTTATTCACTTATCAAAGGCGATAAAATTAACTTCTATCAAATCTTAGGTATGGTGTTAGCTTTTTCAGGTTTAGCGTATTTAGTACTGCCGCAATTATCAACACCAAGTCTGTGGGGTTTTACTTTAATGCTGATGGCGGGTATCGCCTGGGCTTTTTATACCCTATCGGGTAAATCGCAGCCTGATCCTTTACTGGCGGCGCGATTCAGTTTTGTTCTGACCCTCCCTATCATTTTTGTTTTTTTACTTTACCAAATGTTTTTTCACGCGAGCGATTGGCAAATAAGTCCGCAAGGTATTTGGTTCGCTTTTGCTTCAGGCAGTTTAACGTCAGCCATTGGTTATTTTATTTGGTTCCAAGCACTGCGGGGGTTAAATAATATTCAAGCCGGCGTAGTACAACTTGCAGTGCCATTACTCGCAGCATTAGGCGGTTTAATCTTTGCCCAAGAGCTGATAAGCCTGAGCTTTATGATCGCCAGTGGCTTAATTTTATCGGGTATTTATCTGGTCACTAAAAGCGCAAATTAACTCAAGGACATGAGAATGAGTACGGGTAATTTTGTGCCGGTAAATTAGCGAATAAAAATACCAAGTGCTAAACGCTCACAGTTACAGTTACAAATAAAAGTTAACCAATAATAGTTAATAATAAAATCGGTAACACCCAGAGACAAAAAAGCCACCTTACGGTGGCTTAATCAAAACACTTGATGTCGTTTATTTAGCGCGGCGAGCAACAACAGCGTCGTTTAGCTCAGCTAATAAAGTTTCAGTATCAGCCCAGCCGATACAAGCATCTGTGATACTTTGGCCGTAGTTAAGCTCTTGACCAGCAACTAAGTCTTGACGTCCTTCATTGATATGACTTTCAACCATCACACCAAAAATATTATCGTTACCTGAAGCTATTTGGCCACAAACGTCAGTACAAACTTTCATTTGGTTTTCAAATTTCTTACTTGAGTTGGCATGACTAAAATCAACCATGATTTTAGTGGTTGCACTTGAATTTTCAAGTTGCGCAATAACTGTATCAACATTTTCTTTATCAAAGTTAGGTGTTTTACCACCACGTAAAATAATATGACAATCACCGTTACCTGTGGTTTCAACAATAGCTGAATGACCGTATTTATTAACTGATAAGAAATGATGTGGTGCGCTTGCTGAACCAATCGCATCAATAGCAACTTTAATTGTACCGTCAGTACCGTTTTTAAAACCAACTGGGCAAGAAAGACCAGAAGCTAATTCACGATGTACTTGGCTTTCTGTAGTACGAGCACCAATTGCGCCCCAACACATTAAATCAGCAGTATATTGTGGTGTGATCATATCTAAAAATTCACCAGCAGTTGGTAAACCAAGATCGTTCAGATCTAATAATAATTTACGGCCAATGCGTAAACCATCATTTAATTGGTAGCTGTCATCTAAGTACGGGTCATTGATCAAACCTTTCCAACCCACAGTAGTGCGCGGCTTTTCAAAATAAACACGCATAACAACTTCTAAGGTATCTTTATACTTTTCACGTAAGGTAACTAAACGCTGACCGTATTCAATAGCTGCGGCTGTGTCATGAATAGAACATGGACCAATAACCACTAATAATCTGTCATCACCATTATGTAAAATGTTATGTATGCCTTCACGGCCTTCAAATACCGATGTAGACGCACGTTCAGTTGCAGGAAATCGCTCTAATAAGGCAATTGGCGGCAGTAATTCTTTAATCTTTTTTATGCGTAAATCATCGGTTTGGTAGAACATGTTAATTCTCTTTGGTGTTGCAATGTTTAAAGTGGTTTTAGCTTAGTATTTAACGTTAATAAACGGCGAATACTAAGCTAAAAAAATCAGCGTTAATCTATCAAGCTTAGGCAGTGATTACCATTACTAAATAACAGAAAAGCCAATAATCTGAGCTTATATTGATGCTTGAGTGTTTGTTAACGGTAATATAGCCGATAATCAATGCCAAGCAGATTTTATCTTAGCTTGGCGGCGCAATGATTCAACGGCTTTTTTTATACTTTTATGGCTCATGATGTCACTGTTCAAACCTCAGCGAAAAAGCAGTTACATCTTTTATCGCTTGAGTTATTATCAAACTAAGTCGTTATGGCTTTGCTAATTTCCGTAACACAGTAAAGTTAAATAATAATAACAACTAAGCTGAATGTTCTTTTACTATTTAGTTTAAGTTTAAAAAAATACGGGGTTTCATGAATTTACCTAATCTTTCTTTCTGCGGTATCGCTGTTCTTTTTTCTGCTTCGGCGTTTTGTTTCTCTGACTCACCACCGCCAAAAAACATCATTATGGTGGTAGCTGATGGTATGGGCTCTCATTACCCTAGTGCTTACCGCTTTTATAAAAATAAAATCAATAACAACGATATAAAAAAAACCATTTTTGATAAACACTTTGTTGGAACGGTCAATACCACGCCGGATCAAGGTTCTAATTTTGTTACTGACTCAGCGGCGGCGGCAACCGCCTTGGCTGCGGGCGTAAAAACTTATAACGGCGCTATCGGTTTAGATATCAATAAGCAGCCGGTTGAAACGGTCATGGAATATGCAAAAAAAATCGGTAAAAACACCGGTATTGTCGTCACCTCAGAAGTCGTACATGCCACCCCTGCTTCGTACATTAGTCATGTGGTTAACCGGAAAAACAAACATGAAATTGCCGATCAGTTTTTCGACCAACGCATTAATGGTAAATTTAAATTTGATATTTTATTAGGCGGTGGGCAATCATTTTTTGCTCGTAAAGACCGAAACCTAATTACTGAATTTAAAAACGCGGGTTTCCAATATATTACAGATTATCAAGCGTTAACTAAGCTAAAGGCTAATACGCCGGTGTTAGGTTTATTTGCCGATAAAGGTTTACCGGCACATTTAGATGAAACCAATAAAAATCGTTTAACGACTATGACCAAGGCCGCTATCTCGCACTTAGAAAATAACCTGCCAAATGATAAGGGCTTTTTTTTACTGGTAGAGGCAAGCCAAATCGACTGGGCTGCACATGACAATGATATCGCTGTCGCCATGTCTGAAGTCGCTGAACTTGAAAATACAATGGAGTTTTTAGCACAATATGCACAAGCCAATAACAATACGCTAGTCGTTTTAACTGCCGATCATAATACCGGCGGCTTAACTATCGGCTCGAAACAAGCTTACCTTTGGAGCCCTGAATTACTCCACAAGATTAAAGTGTCTCCTGCTACTATTGCCAAAAACTTAATGACGGATGGCATTAGTGAACAATATTTAACGGCGCAACTGGGCTTTGCACTGAGCAAACATGAATTAGATCAGCTAATCACCATTAAAGATAAATATGCTGTACCTTTTGAAAATCAAAATTCACTAGTCACTGAAAGTAAAGTCGTAAATCAGCTCCAGACACAGTCATTAACCGTTAAAATTAGAGACATTATCAACAACAGAACTCATACCGGCTGGACGACAAAAGGTCATACCGGCAGTGATGTGCCCTTGTTTGCCATAGGCGTCGCCAAAGAACACTTTTTGGGGCATCAAGATAATACGGATATTGCGAATAAAATATTTCATTTATTAGGACGTAACTAAAGCCAAAGTTTCTAAAGCTGAGCTTGTAAAAAGCTGAACTTCACAAAGAACAATATCACGATATTATAAAGGCATTCGTTAAGTCATTAACTTAAATCATCAACGAATGCCTTTTTTAATAAAATCAATACCAATAAGTCAACTAACATCCGCTTACAATCCCATTAGTTGGCCCTTAAATAGTTTAACTTTGCGACATATTGCTCTGCTACTGCATCATATTTATTATAACGAATCGCTTTTTTTAGCGCCTTTTGTGCCTCAAAATTTTCGCCCAATTCATAATATACTTTTGATATACCGAAATAAAACTCATGTTGTTTGCTATCTAATCTGATAGCTTGTTTATAAGAGGCTAACGCGTCAATGTATGCCCCGCGATAAAATGCATTTTCACCAAGTAAGGTATGATAATAAGGATTTTTTAATCGTAGCGCATGCAACTGCTGCTGAATGTTATCAGCGTCAGCTAACCGGCCGAGTTTTTTAAATAAAATGGCCAAATTAGTTGCTGCGGTATAATTTTTATTATTCAAAGAAATAGCATATTCGTAAGTTTGAATCGCCAGGGTATTTTCTTCTATCAAGCGATACAAAATACCTAAATTCCCCCAGGCGGGGCTATACGTTGGCGATTTTACCACCGCAGCTTTAAGGTAAGCATAAGCAAGATCATAATTTCTTTCGATCATTGCCTGCGCGCCTTTATTAGTATAAAACATCGCAATAATACGTTGTTTATTGATTTTTTTACTCGGAAATTGTTTTTTACTAATTTGCGGATCAAAATCAATAATAAGTGTTTGTGGGTGGTAAATATACTCAATATTTTCTAGATAACTCTGGGTAATAACTAAGTTCACATGTCCCGTTAATAAACTATATTTGCCATTTCTGATCCAATATTCAGGTACTTTTACATCTTGAAAAGAGACATTGAGTCCGGCCTGTTTAGCCAAAGCGTACGCCATCACGGTTAGTGAGATACAGTTAGCTTCCCTACTTCTAAAAGTTTGCTCGGCCGTTAAATTAGCCAAATTTTGATAAGATAAACCAATTTGTTGTTCATCAAAAATTAAATTCACTAAGTCTTTAACTTGATGATTAAGTGGAGAAAATGGTTTGATGTTAGTTTCAACTAGCTTGATCATTTCAGGCGATAATTGAAAGATTATTTGCTCAGTTTCAATGGTTTTAAGTTGATAGCTGGGAAATTTTTCATCTGCAAGTAAGGTTTGACTTTCAGCCACCTGTTGCGGCTGATAAACAATAGGAATACTTTGACAGCCAACGATACTCAAGACTAGACATAATAAACACAGCAGTTGTTTTGGCTTTTTCATTACCGTCACCTAAGAGTACGAAATATACCGTAGAGTATAGTCAAAAATTGTTATTTTGCTTTTCTCAACTCAGCAATAATGCCCTGTTAGGGCTGGAAAACTAAAGACAAAAAACGGCCAACTATGGTATCTTTACTTTTATATAATGGTTTATCAATCACATGAAAGAAATAAAATGCGCCTTAAATTAATGTCTGCGGTCGTCTCCATACCTTTATTAGCCTCTTGTTTTAATCAAGTACCGACCGTCAATGAATTATGTGAAATACATACACAAGTTTGTGATAAGTTTGTTGCCGATTCTTGGTGTAAAACTGAGCGTAAGCATATTCTTTATGCCTATCATGACTTAGCCCAAGCTGATATCGACATTAATAAATATAAGTTATTAATTAATTTAGAAAAATACCAAGACTGTATGACTTACGCGAGTAAGATTGAGCATATTAAATTAAAAGAAAAACGCACCTTTCGCTTACAAAATAAAGAAAAAGCAAGTCAAACCATAGAACAGTTATCACAAGAAACAGCCAATTCCACCAACCCTTATATTTTATATTTTCACTGGTCGCGTTATTTAAATGAAAAAGCATTAAAGAAATTTATTGCCTTAGAAGGCACTGAAGAATTAGAAAGCCCTGAACTGCAGTTTTTCTTAGCAACCTACTACACAAAAATAGATCCAAAGAAAACCCTAGGTTTGCTTTATCGCGCTTTAGAGCTTTATCAGCCAGACGATAAATTAAATGTTGAAATATTTAAATCGCTTATCACGATCTTCACCAAAAAAGCAGAATATAAACAAGCCTATATTTGGCTAAAAGTGCTAAACATTTATCATCCGGAAGAAGAAGAGTTAAGTGAGGACAGTTTAACTAATTTCCAACAACTGCATCGTTTAAATGGCTCCTTTTTAGATAAAGTTGCCGAATCGACCTTAGATAAAATTAGCCAAGGTGAATTTAAATCGCCTAAGTTTTAATCTCGGCGCATCTAATTTTAACTTCCAGCTTCCAGCTTCTAAAAAAGATAAGTTCGGTATTCTGTATTTATCAAACTTATCTTTAATCGTCTTGGCTTATCGCCGTTAATCACTCATCATTAACCACTAATAAATAATAAACTTAACGAATTTACACAGTGGCGCTTACCTGTTGGCGCTGGGCCATCGTCAAAAACATGGCCCAAATGGCTGTCACAGTTGTTACATTGGATCTCAATGCGACTCATCCCATGGCTTTCATCTGCTAACATTTTCACTTGACCGGTCAATTCTTGAAAAAAACTTGGCCAGCCGCAACCGGCATTAAATTTACTATCTGAATGATATAATGGCTGTTCACAACAAGCACAAACATAAGTACCGGCAACCCAATGATCGTTATACTCGCCGGTAAAAGGTCTTTCTGTTGCTGCTAAACGACAAACTTTATAGGCCTGCTCAGAGAGTTTATTTTTATAAATGTCATCTTCCATATTTTTCACTCGAAATAAATACTTTGAAGTAAAGCTACCATACTCGCTTGACTAAATGCTACGAGAACCTTACTAGTACTACTTAAAGCACTAACGCTAAGAAGTTAATTGCATTGATATTTTGATAAAATTTGATGCTATTTGATATGTTTTGTAATAAAAGAAGAAAAATATATTATAAACAGCGTAAATAATCGGTATAATAGCGCCGTTTATTTAAAATCATTTCAATTTGATGTAATTTTACTACATAATTATTTATTAGGTATTTCGGTATGACAATTAAAGTTGGTATTAACGGTTTTGGCCGTATTGGTCGTTTTGTATTTAGAGCATCAGTTGAGCGTGATGACATAGAAGTTGTTGGTATTAACGACTTAATCGATGTTGAATATATGGCTTACATGTTAAAGTATGACTCAACACACGGTCGTTTTAACGGTACTGTTGAAGTTGAAGGTGGAAACCTTATCGTTAACGGTAAAACAGTTCGCATTACTGCAGAGCGTAACCCTGAAGATTTAAAATGGGATGCGATTAGCGCTGATGTTGTTGTTGAATCTACAGGTTTATTCCTAACAGATGAAACAGCACGTAAACATATTACTGCTGGTGCAAAGAAAGTTGTCATGTCTGCGCCATCTAAAGATGACACGCCAATGTTCGTTTGTGGTGTAAACTTAGGTAGCTATAAAGGCCAAGACATTGTTTCTAACGCTTCTTGTACTACTAACTGTTTAGCGCCTATCGCTAAAGTATTAAACGACAAGTGGGGCATTGAAAGTGGCTTAATGACGACTGTTCATGCGACTACAGCAACACAAAAAACTGTTGATGCTCCTTCTGTTAAAGATTGGCGCGGTGGTCGTGGTGCTGGTCAAAACATCATCCCATCATCTACTGGTGCTGCTAAAGCTGTTGGTAAAGTAATTCCAGAGTTAAACGGCAAGTTAACAGGTATGGCGTTCCGCGTTCCTACTCCAGATGTTTCAGTTGTTGATTTAACCGTTAACTTAAAAACTGCTGCTACGTACGAAGAAATTTGTGCTGAAATGAAAGCGGCTTCACAAGGTGCTTTAAAAGGTATTTTAGGATACACAGAAGACGCTGTTGTTTCTAACGACTTCATTGGCGAAACTTGTACTTCTGTTTTTGATGCTGACGCTGGTATTTCATTAAACGACAAGTTTGTTAAAGTTGTTTCTTGGTACGATAACGAAATCGGTTATTCAAACAAAGTTTTAGACTTAGTAGCTTTCATCGCTAAATAAGTTCTTGTTTGTTTAAAAACACCATTTGAAAAAAGGAGCTAATTAGCTCCTTTTTTTTGCTTTAAATTAGTCAACTTAATTTTTTATATTAGTAATTTTGATAAGCTCTAAAAACTTATATTTCCCAGATATAAAAAGCCAGCATGACACTGGCTAATAAAATTATCTAAAATGCGCTACTGTGCTTTCAACCAACCTTTGCCATCTGCACCATTGATATAGCCAACAAACCAACCGCTGCCCCAACCAGCAGCCCAAATAACATCCTTGTTATAAGGATCCGGTTTAGCATCAATTATTTTGTCGTAATTTGTCAGCTTGTTATTTATCTTTTTCCAATGCATACCAGCATCTAATGATAGATAAATACCCGGATTGATAAATTTATGATCCATCCGCATTTGATTACCAACCGTTAACACTAAGATATTACTATCGACCGGTGACGACTCTACTTGTAACACCACCGGCGCCTTAAATATCTGTTGCCAAGTTTTGCCGTCGTCAGTACTTCGCCACGCGCCACCTTCATCATATGCACCGTGATAAAAACCACCGGCACTAATAAAGATGGCTTTAGTATGTCGGTCTATAAAAACATTATTGACACTTTTAATCACACTTGGAATGTTAACTCTTGCCCAGCTTTCGCCTTGGTTGGTAGATTTATATAAGCCGCCGTTTTCATCACTTGTCGCAGCATAAAGCGTATTGCTATTAGCTGGATCAAAAGCAATGCGTCTTAAACTAAAGCCGTCATGGAAACCATTATTACTAACCTGCCATGTATAACCGCCGTCGGTCGATTTAAGAAAACCAAAGTCGCCAATCGTCGGCTCGCGGCGCGGCGCTCGGTAGATTTCTGCAAACGCATCTTTAGTAACGACAAAGTACATATTATTAGGATTAACCGGATCAATAATTAACGAGTCTTGCGCCGGTAATAAACCCGCAGGCCCTTGAATTACTTTCCCTAAGTGCTTTGATTTAACCACGTTAGCGTCAATTTTATTATCTAAAACCGTGGCGATATTTTCCCAGGTTTTACCGCCATCAACAGAGCGGCGTAATTTACCGCGATGATCTTGTCGCCAAGCTAAAATATAAATAATGTCTGGATCATGCGGATGCACAGCAATGGTTGAGATAGAAACCATACCACTGATATTATTTTGCCCTTCTATTTGCTTTAAAGCGACAGCTTGTGGGTTCGGTAATTCAGGGCTATTAACCGTTTGCCAAACGCCGTGCTCGCCACTGGCAAATAAACGCCTTTCAGGTATGCCGGTTTCATGTAACATAAAACGGCCCGGTAAATCACTATTGCCGCGCCCTATCCAGACATTGCTGCCTGGTGATGTTTCCATATCATCAATTTGTTGCCAACTCTCGCCTTTATCTGACGATTTATGAGTTTGCTGATCGATACTAATAAACAATTCGCCTTTAGCATTAATGGTCAATAATCGGTTGCCCGATGTTTCGTTATGAGCATCCATATACTTTTGCAGATGGGCAAACTCGACATTAGTGCCGATAGGATTACCGCGAGACTGCCAATAAGCTTTATCCTTTCCACTTAACCAATAAGCGCCATGACGAGCGACAACTTGCCAAGTTTTCCCGCCATCAAGTGTGCGCCATACTTCACCGGGGCCAAAAGTACGATCATGCTTTTTATTGTAAGTAAGGTAGATCTCATTGCCGTTTAATGGATTTACCACTAAGCGATTGAAAACAGGCAAAACAACTGTTGGTAATTGAGGATATTCTTTTTGTGCTGTCGCTTTTGGAATTTCAAACCAATTTGCTAATGTTCGGTAATATCTGTCGATTTCTGCCGGATAGTGGATCTTAGTTAAATCTATCGCTAAGTTACCGCTGATGTTTAACCAGTTGTTTCCGCCATCGATACTTTTATAAACCCCGCCCGCAGATGAAACGCTTTTATTATTAGCTTGGTAAGTTGTCTGCTCAACCAGAAATAAAGTAAATTGATTGGTTGTTTTATCAAAAAAAGACGTTAAGTCGCGAGGTAAATTATTAGGCAAGCCTTTAGCATTGTTCGACCAAGTTAAGCCGCCATCTTCACTTTGCATTAAACCGTGATTGCTGGCCATTAATACATGATTAGCATTAGTTGGATTAACAATGATTTTACCGACATCAAGATCATTAGGTAAGCCGTTGGTTATTTTTTGCCAATTTCTGCCTTTATCAGTAGATTTTAAAATATAGCCATAATCAGCATAACTTAATTTACTGCCTTGAAGATTGAACTTGGTGCGATGATTTTCTTTTACGTTCCAAAAATCACCCGCACCGACATACCAAACTTTATCATTAGTTGGATCTAGTGAAATTTCAGTTAAACGCATGCCAATTTGTTCATCGTACCAGCCTTTTTTAAAAGCCAAAGGATCATAAGGGTCAACACCAAAGTCTTGATAATTGGGTGAAAGCTCAGCAAGTTTTTGCCATGAGCGTCCTTGGTTGGTGGACTCATAAACCCAGCCATTCCAATCTAAGGCCACCACATAATTAGGGTCTTGTAATGAAAAGTCGATATCGACAACGCGTTTCATCAGCTGCCCTAATTCATCATGATCTTTTACACTTTGCCATGATTTACCGCCATCCCATGTCCCGTAAGTTACGTGCATATCTGGCGCCATAAACATTACATTGGTATTAGTTGGATGAGTCCATAACTTTTCATTATATCCTGACATGCCTGGGCCAATATTTTGCCATTGCACAATAGGATCAGATTTAACTTTTTGCGTTCTTAATTGTTCGAAGTAATTATAATCCTGCAGCTGCTCACTAATTTGTTCCTGCTGCTCACCTTTTGTGTTCATGTTTGCTTGAACAATATTTTCTTTGTTCTGATTGAGTGTACAGCCAGTCGCTAAGAGTAAGCTGGCCATGGTGATAAATAAGCGTTGATGTTTCATATAGTAGATTCGGTAAACTGTTGACAATTTACCTTTACTTTAAATCATAAGGCAAGATTAAAAAACAATCTTTACATATAAATTACATAACTTATTTAGTCACGCGATGAGCCGCTAAATAAATCATTAAAATCTACTAAGCATCAAGCAATAGCTACATAACTACATAACTACAAAAATTAAGCTGGGAAATATAAACATTCAAAACTGATTTAAGTTTCTCTGCCATAACTTGAAGCTAAATTTGCAAAACAAATATTATTACAGAGACAAAAAAGCCAGCAACAGCTGGCTTTAAAAGGTAACAAACTTACAGGTAAATTAGCTATTAATAAAAGCTAATGATTCTTTGGCAAGTTTAGTGATTTGTGACCAATCACCATTTTTACAAATTTCGTTAGTCACTAACCAAGAACCACCACAACACATAACATTTGGTAATGATAAATATGTTTTGATGTTATTCATGCTAATGCCGCCAGTAGGACAAAAACGAACATCTGGTAATGGACCGCCAATGGCTTTTAACGCACTTGGACCGCCAGAAGCTTCAGCTGGGAAGAATTTAAAATGATCATAACCGTGATCTAAACCCATCATTAATTCTGAGATAGTAGAAATACCAGGTAATAAAGCAACCTTACCTTCTTTACCCGCAGTTAATAGATCAGACGTTAAACCTGGGCTAATAGCAAACTGTGCACCGGCGTCAGCAGAAGCTTGTAATAAAGCGCGGTTTGTTACTGTACCTGAGCCAACAATAGCTTCTGGTAAGTTTTTAGCGATCGTTTCAATTGCCCCTAATGCTGCTTTAGTACGTAAAGTAATTTCTAATACTCGAATGTCTGCTGCTAATAAAGCTTCAGCAATTGGTAAAGCGTCTTCTACTCTATTGATAACTAATACAGGAACTAAAGGTCCTGTTGCCATTAAGTCATTAGGCTGAATTTGCCATTGCATACTCACGTTAAAATTCCTCTTTATTATGTTGGCGTAAATAGGCGAGCGCGCCTAATATGCCTGGTTGTGTTTCAGTAATAATGTAGGTTGGAATATTTTTGTTAAAGCCGCTTAACCGACCTTTCTCTTCAAACCTAGTTCTGAAATCACTATTTTTAATAAAATCGATAAATCTAGGGGCAATACCACCAGCAATATAAACACCAGCGAAGCTACCTAAATTTAATGATAGGTTACCTGCAAAACTACCGAGTGTTTTGCAAAATTGTGCTAAAGTTTCAACACAACGGGCACATGAATTAGCTACGGCGTTGCTTGAAATATCTTTTGCTGAATAATTTTTGGCCGATTCGCCATGAAAATCACATAAGGCTTGATAGATTTGCTCAATGCCTAGGCCTGATAATAATTGTTCGTAGGAGACATGTGAATACTTTTTTAATAAAAAGTTAAGAATATGCTGTTCTACTTTATCAATTGGGGCAAAATCGACATGACCACCTTCACCGCCTAGACTTATCCAAGCATCACCATTTGGTACTATATTCGCAACACCTAAGCCAGTGCCTGGTCCGCAAATTGAAATTGGACGACCATTAACAACTTCACCTGCGCCGATTTGTACTTTCTGATCATCGGTTAAATAAGGAACCGAATGTGCAATGGCAGTGTAGTCGTTAATTAATATTAACTTGTTAAGTTTTAGCGCTGCTTTAATGGCTGATTTCGAAAATGTCCAAGGTAAGTTGGTCATCGATATTAGATCATTATCAACCGGACAAGCAATCGCTAAACAGGCATTAATGGTTTTATCTTCGATACCATTATCTGCAATGTATTTTGTTAATACGTCAGCTAAGCCATCATATTCACGACATTGAAATACCGTTAACGCGCTTATATCACCGGTTGCATCAGCAAGGCCAAGGCGAATATTAGTTCCGCCAATATCCGCAACTAAGTTAATAGAATCAGTCATCAATTTACCTATTCATCATCAAATAAAGAACAAGCACCAGTATCTGCAGTGCTTAAATTACGACGCATAAAACCAAACAATTCACGGCCCATACCTTGATGATGACCATTTTTTTCAAATTGAGCATTTTCGCGTTTCGCTAACTCTTCATCTGAAACCAATAAGTTCAATTCACCGGTATGACCATCAAGCGCTATCATATCGCCTGTACGTACTTTTGCGAGTAAGCCGCCATCTAATGCTTCTGGACATAAATGAATAGCAGCAGGAACTTTACCTGAAGCGCCAGACATACGGCCATCAGTCACTAAGGCAACTTTAAAGCCTTTGTCTTGTAACACGCCTAATGGCGGCGTTAATTTATGTAGTTCAGGCATACCGCGAGCTTTTGGCCCTTGGAATCGAACAACAGCAACAAAGTCTTTTTCTAACTCGCCAGCTTTAAATGCTGTTTCTAATTCATGTTGGTCTTCAAAAACAACCGCTGGCGCGGTTACTATTTCAGCACCTTCACGTAATGAAGAGGTTTTAACAACAGAAGTACCTAAGTTACCATGTAGCACTTTTAGCCCGCCGTCAGCTTTAAACGGTTTAGCATAAGTTGCAATAACTGCCGGATCGCCTGATTCAGTTGCACCATCAATCCATTTCAACTCACCATTTTCTAATACTGGTCTTTGCGTATAACGATGTAAACCGCGGCCACAAATGGTCTCGACATCTTCATGTACTAATTTCGCGTCAATTAACTCTTTAAACAATAATGCCATACCGCCCGCTTCAACGAAGTGGTTAATATCCGCATGACCATTTGGATAAATGCGGGTTAATAATGGTACTGCATCTGAAATATCACTAAAGTCTTGGAAATCAATAATGATACCAGCCGCACGAGCAAAAGCGATAATATGCATGGTTAAGTTTGTTGAACCACCGGTTGCTACTAAAGCAACAATCGCATTAACAATTGAACGTTCGTCAATCATGCGGCCAACCGGCATATAGTTACCAGATTGCTGTGTTAAGCGTGTTGCTTGTTTGGCAGCAGCAATGGTTAGTGCTTCACGTAAATCTGTATTCGGCGGCACAAATGATGCGCCCGGCAAATGCAAGCCCATCACTTCAACCACTAATTGGTTAGAGTTAGCCGTACCAAAGAAAGTACAAGTACCCGCAGAATGATAAGAAGCTGATTCAGCCGCTAATAATTCTTCTTCACCCACTTCACCTTTGGCAAATTGCTGACGAACACGTGCTTTGTCTTTATTTGGTAAACCTGAAGGCATAGGACCTGCAGGTACAAATACTGTTGGTAAATGACCAAAAGTCATGGTCGCGATTAAAAGACCTGGAACAATTTTGTCACAAATCCCTAACATTAAAGCGCCGTCAAACATATTGTGAGATAAACCCACAGCTGTTGACATAGCAATAACATCGCGACTCATTAAACTCAAATCCATGCCAGGTTGGCCTTGCGTCACACCGTCACACATTGCTGGTACACCACCAGCAAATTGTGCAACACCACCGGTTTCAGATACTGCTTTTTTGATAATAGCAGGATACGTTTCGTATGGTTGGTGTGCTGATAACATATCATTGTAAGCAGAAACAATGGCAATATCAGAATGATTAAGGCCCTTTAGTTTTTGCTTATCTTCTTTACCGCAAGCGGCAAAACCGTGTGCTAAGTTGCCACATGCTAAACTAGCACGATGGACTGTTTCTGACTTAGCGCCGTCAATTTTTGCAAGATATGCTGTGCGAGGTCCTTTACTGCGTTCAATTATACGATCAGTAATGGCTTGGATTTGTTTATTCATAATTTATTCCGACCAATAAATATTGGTATTAACTGTTGGGTGTTGTAAAAATCCGCGAATAGGCATTTCTTTAACATCCGAACCTGACAATGCTTTTTCAAGCACAGGTTTTTTATTGTCGCCACAGATATGCAAGAAAATATTCTCACTTTTGATTAAACTGTGGAAACTAAAACTGATCCGGTCGTGTGGTGCTGTCGTCGGTTTTACTTTTAATAACGATGCTGTGCTCGGTGAAAAACACGCATCAATTTGCTCACTACAAGGGAATAGTGAGGCTGTGTGACCATCTTCGCCCATGCCTAAAATAAGCACGTCAAATGGTAAACATTTAGAGTCTGCTGCAAAAATTAAATCACTCAGTACTTCAGCGTTTAATTCTTCACCTTGTTTGATATGGAAAAAGTGAGCTTTCGCCGCTTTTCCCACCAACAAATTTTCATGTACTAACCGGGTGTTACTGGCATCACTGCTAATATCTACCCAGCGTTCATCTGCTAACGTAATTGTCACTTGATCCCAACTAAGATCTTTTTCAGATAATAGTTTGAATAAGCCTTTGGGTGTTGAACCACCAGAAACAGCGATGCTTGCTTTGCCTTTATGCTTTATTGCTTTTGTTAAAATTGTAGCAATATTGTCGGCTAAAGCTTGATCTAGTGTACTACGGTCGATAAATTCATTTAATTGATACATTATTCAACCCACTGTCTGTCGTCACGAGCGATTAAAGAAATAGAAGCAACCGGTCCCCAAGAGCCAGCAGCATAAGGTTTAGGTTTTTCGTTACTTTCTTCCCACGCAGTAATAATGCCATCAGCCCAAGTCCATGCGGCTTCAACTTCATCACGGCGAACAAACAAGGCTTGATTACCATTTACTACTTCTAATAATAAACGTTCATAAGCATCAATAACGCGCTCATCACCGTACGTATCAGAAAAGTTTAAATCTAACTTGTTTTCCTGGATTTGCATTTGTGAAGCAATACCAGGAATTTTGTTCATTACTTGTAATTCCATACCTTCATCAGGCTGTAAACGAATCGTTAATTTGTTCGCCGGTAAATGCGCATAACTGCCTTTAAAAATGTTATGTGGCTGCTCTTTAAACTGAATGACAATTTCACTGTGTTTACATGGCATACGTTTACCCGTTCTTAAATAAAACGGCACACCTGACCAACGCCAGTTATCTAGTTCAGCTTTGATGGCAACAAAACTTTCAGTGTTACTTTCAGTATTGGCACCCTCTTCCTGTAAATACCCAGGAACTGGCTTTCCTTCTAAGAAACCTTCAGAGTACTGACCTCGCACTGTTTTCTCTTTTGCGTTATGTCGTGTAATAGGCACTAAGGCTTTAATTGCTTTTAATTTTTCATCACGAATAGAATCAGCACTTAAATCGGCCGGTGGCTCCATGGCTAACAATGAGAGAATTTGTAATAAGTGGTTTTGCACCATATCGCGCATTTGACCCGCATCGTCGTAATAACCCCAACGGCCTTCAACACCAACACTTTCTGCTACCGTAATTTGTATATGATCAATGCTGTTACGATCCCAGTTAGTGGTAAAGAGTGAATTAGCAAAACGTAGTACTAATAAATTAAGTACGGTTTCTTTACCTAAGTAGTGGTCAATACGGTAAATCTGTTTTTCTTTAAAGAAGCGAGCGACTTGATCGTTAATGACTTTCGAAGACTCTAAGCAATGACCAATAGGCTTCTCCATCACAACGCGATCATTATCAGTAATGAGCTTAGCACTACTTAAACCGTCACAAATATCGCCAAATAATGAAGGCGCGGTTGAGAAATAATAAATACGTGTGTCGTGGCCATTAGCAACAACATCCGCTAAGCCAAGGTAAGATTTAACTTCAGTTAAGTTAACTCGTTGATAAACTAAACGATTTAGGAAACGTTCAAAAACTTCGGCTTCTATGTCATCTTCTTTAACAAATTTAGCGAAGTTTTCTTTCACAATTTCAATTAACGCAGCTGTATCGTGGTCTTGGCGAGCAACACAAATAATTCTACTTTCTTCGTTAATCAAACCTGTTCTATCTAACTGGTATAAAGATGGTAATAACTTGCGACGAGATAAATCGCCTAAAGCACCAAATATTACAATTTCACTAGCGGCTTGGTTTTCAATACTGTTCATAGATTCTTCTCTATTTTCACTAAATATGTAACTAAACTACATTTAGTGGGTAATTTAACGGGTGTTAAGCCATCAGTAAAGTAATTTTTGTAATTTTATTACAAAAATAGTTTTCTTGGTGCTGTTGACTTAACAAGTAATAAAAAATAAATTTAAGCATTAAATGGTTCTGTTTTAACTATTTATGCTTTATATTAGCTTTAATTTTGAAATAAAATTTCATTTACATACGTATTCAATTTTATAACGTATCAATACGTAAATGGAAGTTTACAACATTATACACTGGACATTAGGTGTCAGCTCCATGAATATTTTAGATAAAATCGCAAACGAATTCGAGACATTCAGTAAATCTGAACGTAAAGTTGCCGAAGTTATTCTTGCTTCACCAAGCACCGTTATTCATGCAAGTATAGCTGCACTCGCTAAACAGGCGAATATCAGTGAACCGACGGTCAATCGTTTTTGTCGTCGCTTAGACACCAAAGGTTATCCAGACTTTAAGCTGCATTTAGCTCAAAGTCTTGCTAATGGTACGCCATATGTCAACCGACATGTAGATGAAAATGATTCATCTGCCGAATATACTGATAAAATATTTAAGTCAACCATGGCTAACTTAGATTTAGCGCGTAAATCACTTAATACAGAATCGATTAATCGTGCGGTTGATGTGTTAACCCAAGCGAATAAGATTTCATTTTTTGGTTTAGGAGCGTCAGCTGTTGTGGCGCATGATGCGCAAAATAAGTTTTTTCAATTTAATATTCCGGTCGCTTATTTTGACGATATATTAATGCAGCGCATGAGCGCGATCAATAGTCGCCAAGATGATGTGGTTGTGGTGATATCACATACCGGTCGTACTAAGTCATTAGTTGAAGTCGCCAGTCTAGCTAAAGACAATGATGCCACTGTTATCGGCATTACCACTTCTAACACGCCATTATCAAAAGTATGCTCTATTACCCTCTCTATTGATGTCGCCGAAGATACCGAGCTATATATGCCAATGTCATCTCGTATTGCGCAACTGGCATTAATTGATGTGTTAGCAACGGGGTTTGCGCTAAGACGTGGTAAAAAATTCAGAGATAACCTTAAAAAGGTTAAAGACAGTTTACGTAGCTCTCGTTTTGAGCGTAAAGAATAATGAACATCATGCGTATTTATTTCCCCATTATCGTTGGTGGTATATATAATACATAGCAAGCTCACCTCAAATATAAAGGTCATAGAATGCTTAGAAGAACAAAAATTGTAGCGACATTAGGTCCTGCAACAGAAGATAGAGAAGTATTAAAAAAAGTTTTAGCTGCCGGCGTTAATGTCGTTCGATTAAATTTCTCACACGGGACTGCCGAAGATCACATCAATCGCGCTAAACTTGTTCGTGAACTATCAAAAGAATTAGGTATTTACGTAGGTATTTTAGGCGACTTACAAGGCCCTAAAATTCGTGTTTCCACTTTTAAAGATGGTAAAATCACCCTAGCAGTGGGTGACAAATTTGAACTTGATGCTAGTTTAGGTAAAGGCGAAGGTACCAATGAAAAAGTGGGTATCGATTATAAAGAATTACCAAATGATGTTGATGCTGGTGATATTCTTTTATTAGATGATGGCCGAGTACAATTAAGAGTATTAAGTACTAATGGCTCGTCAGTTTTTACTGAAGTAACGATTGCTGGCCCACTTTCAAATAATAAAGGCATTAACCGTAAAGGTGGTGGTTTATCTGCTGCCGCGTTAACGGATAAAGATAAAGAAGATATTAAAACCGCAGCAAAAATTCAAACGGATTTCTTAGCGGTATCTTTCCCACGTGATGCAGAAGACATGAAATATGCACGACGATTAGCACGAGAAGCTGGTTGTAATGCTAAATTAGTGGCGAAAGTAGAACGTGCTGAAGCGGTAGCAGATGATGAAACACTAGATGGCATCATCTTAGCGTCTGATATAGTTATGGTTGCTCGTGGTGATTTAGGTGTTGAAATTGGCGATGCTGAATTAGTTGGCGTACAAAAGAAAATGATCGCCCGCTCTAGACAGTTAAACCGCGCCGTTATTACTGCAACGCAAATGATGGAAACCATGATCACCCAGCCAATGCCAACACGTGCTGAAGTAATGGATGTCGCTAACGCGGTATTAGATGGTACTGATGCGGTGATGTTATCAGCAGAAACGGCTGCCGGTAGCTTCCCGGTTGAAACTGTAGAAGCCATGGCTAATGTTTGTATTGGCGCAGAAAAACATCGTTCAGTTAACACTTCAAAACATCGCTTAGATAAAACCTTCACACATGTTAGTGAAACTATTGCCATGTCAGCAATGTACGCAGCTAACCATTTAGAAGGTGTTACTGCGATTATTTCATTAACTGAATCGGGCCATACCAGTAAATTAATGTCTCGTATTACCTCAGGTTTACCGATTTATTCTTTATCTCGTCATGCTAAAACATTAACGACAACGTCTATGTATCGTGGTGTTTACCCAATGGCATTTGAAACCATTGCCCTAGATAACAACTTACTGGCGGATGAAATATTGACCGCAGTCAGTAAAAAAGCTGATTTAAAAGTGGGTGACAAAGTTATTTTAACCCATGGTGATTTAATGGGTACAATTGGCGCAACCAATACCGTTAAAGTATTAGAAGTAACTTCACAGCATTTAAAATAAGAAGTTAATCGTTAACACCTTTTATAAATACCTCTGCTTGCAGAGGTATTTTTTTATCTGCTGCTTTACCTTTACTTATTTCTCCTCTCAAACTTCCTCATTGCAGCTATAAATCGCCCTCCAGCCTCTTTATTCTCCTTGGCATTTTCATTTGGCTTATTTCACTCAAACCAGCTGATCTTAAACTTGATTATTTTTTGTTAAGTATTGGGCTTAGGGTCTGTTGATCTTGAAAATAAAGTATGGCGCTAAAAGCTAATAGCCAAAATCGAATATAATACCAATCCATCTAAACAAGTGACCACTTAGAGCGATATCGGGGAGATGATAAAAAGCAAAATATGTTTAGATATAGTAATTTTATATAAAACAAATTTTGTGCCTTTATCATGCTGCCTATGCGTTCCCGAGGAGCGAGCTTTTAAGGCTTATATGCAATGGTATAACTAAAGCGATATATTACTGACATAAAAAAACCAGTGCTGAGAACAGCACTGGTTTGGTATTAACTTTTTATGTTAACTTGAATTACCGGCTAAACCGTTAATAAAAGCTAATTATTAACTGTCGATTAACCAATAATTGCATTTAATGTTGCACTTGGACGCATCGCTTTTGACGCTAAGGCAACATCAGCAAAGTAGTAACCACCAATGTTTTGGGCTGGACCTTGCGCACCATTTAACTCAGCAATAATTGCTGCTTCTTGCGTAGTTAACTTAGCGGCAATAGCAGTAAACTCTTCTTTTAGTTCAGCGTTACCCGTTTGCGCGGCTAATTCTTGTGCCCAGTATAAACCTAAGTAGAAGTGTGAACCACGGTTATCAAGCTGGCCAACTTTACGTGCTGGAGATTTATTTTCTGCTAAAAATGTTGCTGTTGCAGCATCTAACGTATCAGCAAGTACTTGTGCTTTGGCATTACCGGTAGTTACCGCTAAGTGCTCTAATGAAGCCGCTAATGCTAAAAATTCACCTAATGAATCCCAACGTAAGCAGTTTTCTTTTTCAAACTGTTGAACGTGCTTAGGAGCCGAGCCACCAGCCCCAGTTTCAAATAAACCACCGCCATTCATTAATGGCACAATTGAAAGCATTTTAGCTGAAGTGCCTAATTCCAAAATTGGGAATAAATCAGTTAAATAATCACGTAAAACGTTACCCGTTACTGAGATAGTATCAAGGCCAGCTTTACAGCGTGTTAACGTAACTTTTGTCGCTTCAATTGGCGATAAAATTTGAATATCTAAACCGTCAGTATCGTGTTGTGGCAAATAGGCGTTAACTTTTTTGATCATTTGTGCATCATGAGCACGGTTTTCATCTAACCAGAAAATTGCTGGTGTATTTGATAAACGTGAACGATTAACAGCAAGTTTAACCCAGTCTTGAATAGGTAAGTCCTTTGCTTGACACATACGGAAGATATCGTCAGCTTCAACGTTTTGTTCCATTAACACAACACCTGATGCGTCAATTACTTTAACAACACCGTCAGCAGCCATTTGGAATGTTTTATCATGTGAACCGTATTCTTCAGCTTTTTGCGCCATTAAACCAACGTTAGGAACAGTTCCCATAGTTGTTACGTCAAATGCGCCATTCTCGATACAGAACTTAATCGTTTCATCATAAAGCGTGGCATAACAACGATCAGGAATTACTGCTTTCGTGTCTTGCTCTTGACCGTCAGCATTCCACATTTTACCGCCGCCACGGATCATTGCTGGCATTGAAGCGTCAATGATCACATCACTTGGTACGTGCAAGTTAGTAATGCCTTTGTCTGAGTCAACCATTGCCATTGCTGGTGCGTCAACATAAACAGCGTCTAAATCAGCTTTAATTTCAGCTTGTTTTGCTTCATCTAAAGATTTGATTTTAGCGTAAACATCACCAATACCGTTGTTAACATCAACACCTAACTCAGCAAATAATGCAGCGTGCTTAGTCAACACATCTTTGTAAAACACAGAAACACATTGGCCAAAAATAATCGGGTCAGAAACCTTCATCATGGTTGCTTTCATGTGTAATGAAAATAAAACGCCCTGTGCTTTCGCATCAGCGATTTGCTCAGCTAAAAATGTTTGTAATGCTTTTGAACTCATTACTGAAGAATCGATAATTTCGCCCGCTAATAAAGGCGTCGATGCTTTTAATACTGTTACTGAACCATCTTTACCTGTGAATTCAATTTTAACGTTAGTTGCATCAGCAATTGTTACTGATTGCTCGCTACCGTAAAAATCGCCACCGCTCATGTGAGCAACGTGTGATTTTGAATCTTTCGCCCAAGCACCCATACGGTGAGGGTTATTTTTAGCAAACTGCTTAACTGAACCAGGGGCACGACGATCAGAGTTACCTTCACGTAATACTGGATTTACCGCTGAACCTAACACTTTCGCGTAACAAGCTTTAATCGCTTTTTGTTCGTCAGTTTTTGCATCTTCTGGATATTCAGGTAAAGCAAAACCTTTCGCTTGAAGTTCTTTAATTGCTGCTTGCAACTGCGGGATAGAAGCGGAAACGTTTGGTAATTTGATAATGTTAGCTTCAGGTGTTTTTGCTAAGTCACCTAATTCAGCTAAGGCATCAGCAACTTTTTGCTCTGCCGGTAAATAATCAGCTAAGTTAGCAAGAATACGACCTGCTAGAGAAATGTCACGAGTTTCAACATCAATACCTGAAGAGGCTGTAAATGCTTGAATAATCGGTAATAAAGAATGCGTAGCTAATGCTGGAGCTTCGTCAGTGATAGTATAAATGATCTTTGATTTAGTCATTGAATTTCCTACTCGCTGTGACTTTGGAACAAAATACAATAGTATAAATACTAAGAGTTTGCCCATAATTTAAATGAAAAAATAATTGCCGGCATTTTATCGGATTTGAAAATACTTTAATATACCTATCGCGATGATATGCTGTATATTCGAGATTAATTACGTGAATACCTCTAAAAATTTGATGACTAAACCTAAAACACTCAGTTTAACTGACCTTAAAAAGCGCCCCACTAAAACTAACGCCGCAGTTAATAAAATACAAAAAAACAATAAATCTGCGTCAGTATCCGCGAAAAAAAACCAGCATAAAATCACTGCCGCTGAGCGAAAAATAGTCCTGTTTAATAAACCCTTTAATGTCTTATGCCAATTTACGGATGATCAAAACCGGCAAACGCTAAAAGATTTTATCGATATTAATGAAGTTTACGCCGCTGGCCGATTAGACCGCGACAGTGAAGGTTTATTATTATTAACCAATGATGGCAAACTCCAGCATCAATTGGCTAACCCAAAACAAAAAACCGATAAAACCTATTGGGTGCAAGTTGAGGGCAGCCCGACTGAGCAAGCACTAGCAGCACTACGTAATGGCGTGGTATTAAAAGACGGTAAAACCTTACCAGCGAAAATAGCGGTCATGGCCGAGCCACAAATTTGGCCCCGTAACCCGCCAATTAGGGAGCGTAAAAACATCCCGACCACTTGGTTAAGTATTACTATTAATGAAGGTAAAAACCGCCAGGTCAGACGAATGACCGCCCATATTGGTTTTCCAACACTGCGCTTAATTCGTTATTCTATTGGTAAATACACCTTGGCGGATCTTGAAAACGGCAAATATCGTTTATTATAAGCCGCCGTTTTTAGCTTAACCGCGGCGATTTACACTAATGCTGATGATAGCTAGAAGCCATACTTTATCTACTCCAACAAATTAATCATTAAAAAGCGAATATGACCAAGATGCCAAGCACTCAATCTGACACCAGCACAGCTCATGGCGAGCAGCAATTTAAGCCCAATACCACAGTAGCAGCAGTGATCCATTGCCAAGGTAAGTTTTTGTTGGTGGAAGAAATTGAAAACGGGCAAGTAGTATTTAACCAACCAGCGGGTCATTTAGAAGCGGATGAAAATTTAACTGACGCCTGCAAGCGTGAAGTATTAGAAGAAACAGGCCTTGTGTTACTGCCGGAATACCTCAGCGGTATTTATTACTACCATAGACCTGATCTTAATTTATATTATTTACGCTTTTGTTATGTAGTGGAATTAACCGAATGCCTAACAGGTACTCCACAAGACAGTGATATAACCACCACCCATTGGTTTAGCTTAAGCGAGATTAAAGCTCGTGAAAGTCAGCTGCGTAGCCCTATGGTATTAGAATGTGTGCTTGATTATTTAGATAACCTTAAAACAGGTCATAAAATCCCATTAACAGCAATTAAAAGTAATTTATAACCTCATCACTGTACTTAGACCTAACAACGACAAAAGCATCCAGAACTTGCTAGCTAGCACCTTTATCAGCATAACTGTCAACCTAGATTTACTCTCAGCAAATAAATAAAAATTACTTCGCTATTGATATCGACTATGATGGCGCTCGATTTATCTAATAATTATAAGGACATATTCAATGCAGCCATTAAATAAAGTTAACGTACCTTTTAAAACTATCGCAGTTTCAGTCGTTATCGCTATCGGTCTTTTCAGCTCAGTTTATACCGTTAACGAAGGCCATATCGGTATCGTTAAACGCTTTAGCGAAGCAAAAGAACAGGTTAACCCTGGCTTACACTTTAAAGTCCCGCTTATTGATAGTGTTGAAGAAATAGAAGTGCGAACGCGTAAAAACGAAGAGAAAATGGCCTCAAGCACTAAAGAGCAAATGCCCGTTACCTTATTGGTTTCCGTTAACTGGACAGTTGAAAAATCAGCGGCGCTACAATTATTTCGTCAATACGGCGGTTTATCACAGTTTGAAACGCGTATTTTAGATCCGCGTTTTCGCTCAGCCACTAAAGATGTCATCCCTAAATATGACGCAGAACAGCTAATTCAAGACCGCGCCAGTGCAATTCGTGCGATTGAAATTAACCTCATCGAAGAAATGAAAGACTTCCCTGTTAGCGTTGATAATATTCAAATAGAAAATATAGTATTGCCAAGTAAATATTTAACTTCAATTGAAACCAAACAAACTGAAAAAAACTTAGCGGCAGCAGAAGAACATAAATTAGCCAGACAAAACCTTGAAGCGCAACGCGCAGTCAATACCGCAAAAGCGAAAGCCGATGGTATTGAACTTGTTGCCATTGCTGAGGCAAAGTCGATTAAGCTTAAAGGTTTAGCTGAAGCTGAAGCAATAACTGCCAAAGCAAAAGCGCTGATGAATAATCCGTTAATTATTAAATTAACCGAAGCGCAAAATTGGGACGGTAAATTACCGGCCACTATTTTAGGTGATAAAAATATGCCAATTTTAGATATGCGTTCAACATCAGCAAAATAAGTTTTAGCTAATCTTAAACTCACCTCCCTTACGACCCTAACCACAACTCTTAAAGTTAGGGTCGTAAGAAAATAAGCTAAATCAAAAACCGAGTAATCGTTCTAAACTTAGATCCTAGCTATTACATAAGCCATATTGCTATGTTATAATTTCGCGCCTTTTTAAACCTATACTTGTGCGGCGAAATCAGTAAATGTCTTCCAGCAAAAATAACTTAACAGCGAATAATTCTTCAATTCCAAGTCACGTACCGGCGCAAACCAAAGTCATTGTTGGTATGTCTGGTGGTGTCGACTCCTCGGTTTCTGCTCATTTATTAATTGAACAAGGCTATCAAGTCGAAGGTTTGTTCATGAAAAACTGGGAAGAAGATGACACCGATGAATATTGCGCGGCTGCCGACGATTTAAAAGACGCACAAGCGGTCTGTGAAAAACTCGGTATTAAATTACATACCATCAATTTCGCTACTGAATACTGGGACAATGTTTTCGAATATTTTCTTGCTGAATATAAAGCAGGAAGAACACCTAACCCAGACATCATGTGTAATAAAGAAATCAAGTTTAAAGCCTTTTTAGAATTTGCTTGTGAAGACCTAGATGCTGACTTTATTGCTACCGGTCATTATGTCCGTCGCGAGTATATTACTTCGACAGAAGATGACAGTAATGGCAAATGGGCAATGATCCGCGGCTTAGATAACAACAAAGATCAAAGTTATTTTCTTTATACTTTAAGCCACGAGCAAGTAGGAAAAACCCTATTCCCAGTCGGTAATATTGAAAAACCTGAAGTTCGCGCCATTGCCGAACAAGCAGATTTAATTACCCACAATAAAAAAGACAGCACCGGCATTTGTTTTATCGGTGAGCGTAAATTTAAAGACTTTCTTGGTCAATATTTACCCGCACAGCCGGGGATTATTGAATCAGCTGAAGGTGTTGAAGTTGGCCATCACGATGGTTTGATGTATCACACCTTAGGTCAACGTAAAGGTTTACGCATTGGCGGTTTAGCCGACGCCGGCGAAGAGCCTTGGTATGTGGTTGAAAAAGATTTAATCCGCAATGTCTTAATAGTCGGTCAAGGAGCTAAACACCCTCGCCTGTTTTCGAAAGGATTAATCGCCAATCAATTACATTGGGTAAAAAGAGAAGCAATTACCGAGCCGTTTACTTGTACGGTTAAAACCCGTTATCGTCAAGACGATGTCGCTTGTACCGTAAATCCACAAACAAATGGCGATATGGAAATTATTTTCGACCAACAACAAAGCTCAGTTACACCAGGGCAATCGGTTGTTTTTTATCTTAATGAAGTTTGCTTAGGCGGCGGCATTATCAATTCTGTTATCCGTTAAGTTATTGTAGATATATGAACCTTACCCAACAAACTTATACCTTGGCGGCAATTTTTCAAATTGCTAAGCATGTGCAATCGGTCGCTCGCAGCGGAAAAATCGAACACGACGCATTAGAAACTATGTTAGCCAGTACTTTAGTGACTTCCCCAGATGACTCGTTAGATGTGTATGGCGGCAGTTTAAGTAATTTATCATTAGGTTTAACGACCTTAATTGATCAATTAGGTAACGAATCAAAATCTAAAGACCCAGAGCTAACACGCTATATTGTTTGTTTATTAGCGCTTGAGCGAAAATTAACTAAAAACAGTAAACTAATGGCAACGTTAGCGGCAAGAATCGAACAAGCTAAGCGCCAGACTGATCATTTTGAAATCACCAGCGAAACCTTATTAGCCAGTCTTGCCAGTATTTATAGTGACGTCGTTAGCCCAATTGGTACTAAAATCCAAATTGCTGGTGATCCGACACTGTTAAAACAAACAAACAACCAACATAAAATTCGTGCACTATTATTAGCAGGGATCCGCAGCGTGGTGTTATGGCGTCAACTTGGCGGAAAAAGAAGAAACATTATATTTGCCCGTAGTAAAATACTGGCATGTGCTAAAGATTTATTGAGCAAAACTTAATCAATGCCCTAATTAATTAGGGCGTGTGTTGTAAACAAATTTAATTTTATTACAGGAAACAATTATGGAACTTTCAGCATTAAGCGCTATTTCACCTGTTGATGGTAGATACGGTAGCAAAACGAAAGCGTTACGCCCTATTTTTAGTGAATTTGGTTTGATCAAATACCGCGTTACTGTAGAAGTACGTTGGTTACAAAAATTAGCAGCAACCGCTGAAATCGCCGAAGTTCCAGCATTCAGTGCTGACGCTACTGCCGTGTTAGATGCCATTGTTACGAACTTTAGTGAAGCTGATGCGCAAAAAATTAAAGACATTGAAGCAACCACTAATCACGATGTTAAAGCCGTAGAATACTTCTTAAAAGAAGCAATTGCTGATAATGCTGAATTAAACGCAGTCACTGAATTTATTCACTTTGCTTGTACTTCAGAAGACATTAACAATTTATCACACGGTTTAATGTTAGAAGAATGTCGCAGCACAGTAATCTTACCAACCATCGATGAAATCCTAAGCTCGATAAAAGCACTAGCTTTTGAATATCAAGCAATGCCGATGATGTGTCGTACTCACGGCCAACCCGCTTCACCTAGTACTATGGGTAAAGAAATGGCGAACGTTTATGTTCGTTTAAAACGTCAACGTGATCAAATCGCTGCAGTTGAAATGTTAGGTAAAATTAACGGCGCTGTGGGTAACTACAACGCACACATCTCTGCTTACCCAGAAGTTAACTGGCACAATTTTTCTAATGAATTTGTTACTTCATTAGGATTAACTTGGAATGCATTTACCACTCAAATTGAACCGCATGATTATATTGCTGAGTTATTTGATGCAGTGGCCCGTTTCAACACTATTTTAATCGATTTTGATCGTGACGTTTGGGGTTACATTGCCCTTGGTCACTTTAAACAAAAAACGATTGCTGGCGAAATTGGCTCTTCAACCATGCCGCATAAAGTTAACCCTATTGATTTTGAGAACTCAGAAGGTAACTTAGGGATCGCAAATGCCATTTTAGGCCATTTAGCCCAGAAATTACCAATTTCGCGCTGGCAGCGTGACTTAACTGACTCAACTGTTTTACGTAACTTAGGTGTTGGTTTTGCCCATGCATTAATTGCCTACGGTGCCACACTTAAAGGTATTAGCAAGTTAGAAGTTAATGACCAAGCGTTATTAGACGAGTTAGACAAAAACTGGGAAGTGTTAGCTGAACCAATCCAAACGGTTATGCGCCGTTACGGCATTGAAAAGCCATACGAAAAATTAAAAGAATTAACGCGTGGTAAACGTGTCAATGCTGATTCAATGCGTGAATTCATTGCTACTTTAGACATGCCACAAGCAGCTAAAGATGAATTAACGAAAATGACACCTGCGTCATACATTGGTCGCGCTATTGAGTTTATTTCTGAAATATAAAGTTCAGATATACTAATCAATTAAAAAACCTGCGAAAGCGGGTTTTTTATTTTCTGCCTAAAGATTTATAAATAAGTTTTATTTAAGCGCAACTCGCTGACATATTTAACTATATAGCAGTAAGCTAGTCACATTACATCACCCCCTCATAAATCCCACAGACCAAACAACACACACACACAAAAACCAATCAAACTTAAAAAATTAATTTCATATACAGATCAAATTTATCTATACGAATCAATTAGTATAGTCTCTTAGCTTGGTTTTTAACCATGAAAACTTTTTAATAACTAAAAATACAAGAGAGAAAAATGAATATGCATTTTAAAAAAAGCCTATTGGCCTTAAGCCTAATTGCATTAATACCAACAGCAATAGCCGCTGATATATATGTAAGTAAAACAGGTAACGATGACGCTGATGGTTCTTTGGCAACGCCATATCTATCGATTAATAAAGCCGCACAAATAGCCGTTGCCGGTGATACTGTTTTTATACGAGAAGGAACTTATAACGAAACGTTAAAACCAAGTAATTCTGGCGCTGAAAACTCCCCTATTACTTTTCAATCATATGAAAATGAAAAAGTAATTATAACGGCAATGGAAACAGTCAATGGCTGGCAATTAGATCAAGCTAATATCTATGTTGCTGATATCACCAATAGCTTAGGCCAACTAAATTTTATAATGCAAGCTAGCACGGCAATGGATCTTGCCCGCTGGCCAAATAATACTGTTGGCGACCCATATGCACAAAACACACAAAATACGCTACGTAATACTGGTGGTAGTGGCGCTGACGTTATCAATGCCTATTTAGATTATTCATCTGGTATTCCTGCTGGTGATTGGTCTAAAGGTGGCTCGGTCCATTTTTATGGTGATAAACCGGGCTCTGGCTGGACAACTTGGCGTTCATTTATTACCAGTAACACCAGTACACGTGTTTCTTTTAGTTTAGATAAAAACCCTAGTTGGATTCGTACCTTCCACGCCCCTGTTGATAAAGGCGATTTTTTCTTACAAGGTATTAAAGAAGCAATAGATTATCAAAATGAATGGTATTTAAATGAAGATGCTAACAAGCTATATGTACAATTACCCGACGGGGTTGCTCCTGCACAAGATCAAATTCAAATGCGTAAGCGCATCACAACGATTAATTTAAACTCACGCAACTACATTCACATTAAAAATTTAGCGGTGTTTGGTGGTTCAATTGAAATAACCAATGGCGCATCTAACAACCATATCTATGGCATCACCAGTTTATACGGTAATAACACTTTAGGGGTTGTAAGCGGTTTTGCTGCCAATAGCCAAAGTATTAATATTCGCGGTGGCAGTAACAATATAATCGAAAAAAGTGAAATTGGTTTTGGCTCTGGCACTGGTATTTATGATTCAGGTAACCATACGCAGATCATCAACTCGTATATTCACGATTTTAACTACTTAGGAAATTATGATGCCATCATAAATGCACGCGGTGGTAATAATACTAAGTTATTAAATAATGTCATCACCCGTGCTGGGCGTGATGCTATTCAAGGCTTTAACCGAAATGCTGAATATGCTTATAACGACATTTCATATTCAAACTTAATTGCTGACGATTGTGGCCTTTTTTATACCGTTGGCGGGCCGCATAATAGTGTTATTCATCATAATTGGTTTCATGATGCCTATTCATCAGGTACTAAGAAAAAAGCAACGGCGATATATTTAGACAATGACGCTGAAGGCTATGACGTACACCACAATGTTATTTGGAATACTGAGTGGTCAAATATCCAAATTAATTGGAGTGGTAAAGATCTCAACATATACAACAATACACTTTGGAATGGCAGTACCACGATGGGCGCATGGCATAAAGACGGTACCGCCTTTAGTAATGTTAATGTTTGGAATAATATCTCAGATAAAAACTCATGGGAGCCCCAGTCTGATAAACAAAATAACCTAACATTAGCCTCAACAACCTTTGCTGATTTTTCGAATCAAGACTTTAGATTAGCGCAGAATTCTGACGCTATCGATCAAGGCAAAATAATTCCAGATATTACTAGCGATGTCGTTGATGGTAAACCAGATGTTGGTGCTTATGAGCGCGGTGGCGACAATGCTAATTGGGTTGCAGGTATTGATTGGGAAAGAAAATTAGGACCAACAGGTAATGGCTGTTATGGCCTTCCAGGTGAAGACTGTATAACCGTACCTACAGAAGTACCTACGGTGACATTTTCTCAAAACATTACCCTTGATGAAGGTCAATCAACAACAGTTATAGCAACACTTTCATCTAATGCCATGCTCTACCCTGTAGCAATTCCTTATACTATTAGCGGTACTGCAACAAATGACGATCACGATGCGATGGCTGGTACTTTAACCATAAATTCAGGGACAGAAAAAAGCATTGTTATCGCCATCAGTAGCGATGATCTAGTTGAAGCAGATGAAACATTAATACTAACTATGGGTACACCAACCAATGCAAACTTAGGCAATAATGAAGCGGTTACCATTACCATTAAGGATAAAACGCCAGCCCCTGAGCCCGAACCAACCCCAACACCGACGCCTGAAGCACCATCGACTGAGCAGTCTGGCGGCAGTGGCGGTACCAGTTATTGGCTGGTCTTACTTTCAATTGTTGGCATTATTACGAGAAGAATAGTTAAATAATAAATGTCGTTATTCTTGAACGCATAGTTATACCAATTCATCTAAAGAAGTGACCGCTTAGAACGACATGGGGGAGATGAGAAAAAGCAAAATATGTTTAGATATAGTCATTCTATATTAAACAAATTTTGTGCCTTTATCATGATGCCTAGCGTTCCCGCGGGGCGAGTTTTTAAGGCTTATAAGCAGCGTTATTGATTTTTACAATAGAATAACTATTCTTTATAATTAATGCCTTGCCTTTAAGTCTTAAAATTCTCGCTAAGCGACCACTTTCTTAGACACAATGGTATTAGAGAAAACAATATAAAAAAGCACCTCTGGTGCTTTTTTATATCAGTTATAATAACTTCTCAACTTACTCAGGTTGAATAGCCCTTTCATCTAAAGCTTTAGTTTTCTTATCAAAGCCAAATAAACGGCGAATTCTATTACCGATATTATTACCTCCTAAATAAGCACAAGGCACCATAAATAACGTCACCACTGACGAGAACAGTACACCAAATGCCAACGATAAAACCATCGGGATTAAGAATTGCGCTTGTGTGCTCTTTTCAAACAGGATAGGTAATAAACCAGCAAAGGTGGTTAAGGAAGTTAAGATAATAGGTCTAAAACGATCGGCACCGGCATTCAGTGCGGCTTCAAAGGCACTTAAACCTTTTTCTCGTAATTGATTTATCCGCTCTAATAATACTAAGTTATCATTTACCACAACTCCAGAGCATGCCAAAAAGCCAAAGAAAGACATCATGCTGATGTCATGACCAAAAATCAAATGACCAAATAACGCGCCCATAAATCCAAATGGCACCGCAATTAAGACTAAAAACGGTTCGAAAATTGATTTAAAGGCAATGGCAAATAAAGAAAAGGCGACAATAAACGCTAATATAAAGTTTTTAAGAAAGTTATCGCCAAATTCAGCTTGCGCGCGAGTATTACCATCAGCAGAAAGTTTAAAACCCGGGTATTTTTTCTGCCACTGACTTTCATACTTTTTCAGCATCGCATCAATAATTTTGGTGCTATCAAAACCATCTTGTAAATCAGCGGTAACCGAAATATTGCGCACACGATCGGTACGTCTAATAGCACTAGTACCTGGCACTAATTTTATATCCGCTACCGCTTCTAACGGAATTTCTGTGCCTTGGGCAGTACGAATACGCATATCATCTAACGTATCTAAACTACGGCGCTGCTCTTCTGGAAAACGTAACATGACCCTGACATCTTCTTTCGAGCGCGGTATACGCTGAACTTCTTCGCCATAAAATGCTTGTCTTACTTGATTGGCAATTTCACCTGTGGTGATCCCTAACGTTTGAGCATAATCTTTTAAGGCGATTTCAACTTCCAAACGCCCGGTATCTAAATTACTGCGAACATTTTCAATGCCTTCGTAAGCGGCAAGTGTTTGTCTGACCTCGTCAACAGCAGTTTGCTGAACGGCAATAAGGTTTGATTGTAAACGCAGGTTTAATTGCACATCAGCGCCATTACCGCCAAAAGAAGAAACCAGCGAAAAGCTTTTAGCTTCAGGCAATGGTCCGATCATTTCTTTTAACTTAATGCGTACTTGCTCAACACTAATATCTCGCTCTTCTGCTGGTGTTAAACCAATAAAAACATCAACCGAGTTACTATAAGTTGTTGTACTTATTTCAGTGGTAAATGACTGACCACCATTGATGTCGAGTAATTCTTGATTTTGATTAAGCGCCGACGCATGGCTTTTAATATATTCAGCCGCTTCAACTGAGTAACGATATGGTGAGCCATCTGGGTAGATAGCTTTGATCATTATAAAAGGCTGCGGTACTTTCGGAAAAAATGACGACTTAACCCAACCAGCGGCAAACATTGAAATTGACAACGCAAACACCATAACAAAGCCTAAAACGGCGCTGCCTTTATGTTTTAACATCAAAGCTAAAGTACGTTTATAAGTGCCTGATGCAAAATTTTCCATGGCATCAGAAAATAAATGACGGATACCTTCTAATTTTCTTAATATCTTAAAACGACTCGGAGTTTCAGGTTTCATGTGTGATAAATGTGACGGTAATATCCACAAAGACTCAACTAAGGAAAACAACAAACTAAAACAAACAACAAAAAATATTGAAATCGTAAAAGGTTTCACTTCGCTCGGGACATCAACCATAGGTAAAAAGAAAATAATGGTACTGATCACTGCTAACACGACAGGGGTTAACACACCTTTGGTACCCAATATTGCTGAGTCGAATTTTTTAAGGCCTTGGCGCTGTTTTAAATAAATACTTTCGCCGACAATAATCGCATCATCAACGACAATCCCTAAAACCATCAAAAAAGCAAACATCGACAACATATTCAGTGAGATGCCAAAATAAGGTAATAACCAGACCGCACCAGCAAATGCGGTAACAATGCCAACCACCACCCAAAGTGCAAGCATCGGCCGTAAGAACAGCATTAAAATAATAAATACCAAGAGTAGTCCACTTAACGCATTATCTTTTAATAAATTAAAACGGCCATCAAATAAACCTTTGGCTTCAAAGTTGATGTTCAGCTTTACCCCGTCAGGTAAAGTTGTTTTTAAGTTCTCTAAGTATTCTCGAGCATTTTTAGTCCCGGCAAATAAATCAGGATCATCGCTAATTTTAATTTCAAAATTAAATCCTCTTTGATCATCCAATAAAAAATCAATATCTTGTTCAGCAAAACCATCGTTAATGTCTGCAACATCACTTAAATATAACTGGCTGCCGTCGTTAAAACTTCTGATAACAATATTGGCAAAATCTTCGCCAGAATAAGCCTGCGATCGGGTTTGAATTTGGATATTACCTTGCTCAGTTTTAATGGTACCGGCAGGTACATTAATCGAACTTGCGCGTATCGCCCGTGATATTTCTGAAAAGGTTAAATTATAGCGTTGTAGGTTTTCTTCCGATATTTCTATCGCTACTTCATCAGCGTGCATACCAAATATTTTAATTTCAGAAATTCCTGATAATAACGGCATTTCATCACGTACTTGATAGGCTATATTTTTAAGCTCACTCTCACTAATATCGCCAGCGATAGAAAACCAAATTAAGGTGTTACGAAAAACTTGTTGGCTAATAACCGGCCGTTCAGCAGATGTTGGAAAAGTGTTAATGGCATCGACCCGGCTTTTAATATCAGCAAGTACATCTTTAACATTTATGCCATCTACCACTTCAATAGCAACAGAGCCAAAACCTTGATTCGCATTAGATGTTATCTTGAAAATACCAGGTAAATCAGCGATTGCCTCTTCAATACGAATGACAATTTGCTGCTCGACTTCACTTGGCGCCGCGCCGCGATAACTCATATTAACGTTAACGAAATTACGCTCAGGTGTTGGAAATACTTCCTTTTTAATTGCACTAGAACCTGACCAACCGCCAAGTAATAAGCCTATCATCAATAAATTAGCCGCTATCGGGTTTTTAATAAACCACTGAATAATGTTACTCATGGTTATTGCCCTTTAACTTTGGCAACAGCAATTTCACCTGATGGCTGCAGTTCACTACTTTTATAAATAGGCTCAATTTTTTCGCCAATGGAAAGTACCGCATGTTTTTCAATTAGAATTGAGGTGTTTTCATCAATATTCGCTTGTAACCAGACTTGATCACCATTTTTGTTTAGTACGGTAACTGGCGTTATTTCAATTTCATTATCATCGTTTAAGATATAGATATGATCACGCTTAACAATGACGTCTTTGGGTAATACTAAAACATTGTTAAGTTCTTTCCCTTCAATTTCTGCCCGCACAAATAAACCTGGCAATAACGGCGCGGCTTTATTAATTTCATACGGCATGTCAACTTCAGCTATAGCAAAATACATTCGTGAATTTACATCAACACTCGCTTCCGTTCGTTTTATCTGAGCTTGCCAAGAATATTCTTTGCCGCCGATCACGCCAATTAAAGTAACTTTCGGTTTATTCGCAAGTTCATTACCGCTAATAGGCAAATCTAATAACGCGATTTGACGATCAGATAATGGCAGCCTGACTTCCGCGCTAGCAGTATCGTATACCTCAGCTAAACGTGTACCCGTGCTAACAAATTGGCCGACATTAACCAAGGTTTGTTTAATTCGGCCATTAAAAGGCAGGCGTATTTTAGTACGTTCTATATTCAATTGTGCTAATTCAACGGCTGCTTGTGCATAATCAACATCCGCTTGCGCTTCTGCTAACTGGGGTTTACGTAAAAATAAATCGTTGGCGTCTTGGTTTTTTAAATCGCGCCATTCACGTTGCGCTTGGCGCGAACGCCCTTTCTCTTCCGCTAAACTGCGCTTGGCCTGTGATAATCTGGCCTTGGCGCTCAGTAATGCGGTTTTATAATCACGGTCATCAATTTCAATTAATATTTCGCTGTTTTTAAAAAAGTCACCACTCACAAATGATTGGCTGACATTCATAATAATTCCTGAAACTTGCGCGATGACAGCAATTTCTCTTTTTGCGTGCACTGTGCCTTGGCTAGTGGTAGAAATAGTCACTTTTTCACGGGCTGCCGCTAACACTTTCACTTTCGGTTTTGCCGGTTCGGCTAATAGATCGGGATTGGCAGTAGGTGTCGGTTTAGTTGCCATAATGAGAAAAATGGCTGAAAAACCGATGATTAGAATAATACCTGGTAGCCATATTTTTTTTATAATACTCACAGTTAGTCCCTTATATTAAATAATTTTATTAGTTGTCTTAAATGCTGTTATTGCTGAAGCCGAACTTTACGTTTATCTCGGTTAATTGTCGACGATATCAAACAGTACACCTTATCTCGTATGTTATTAAAAAGCGAAATTAAACTTGTTACGAAATAATACATTTTCACAATAAGTTAAACATTAATAAGCGCGTTATTGCCTTTTTGACTAACAACCTTGCTGATTTCAATGATAAAATTGAAGAATATATTTCCATCACAAGTTATCTATTCATGTTATATCAAATCAATTGGCAGGCTTTCAGCGCTGATATGTCGCCGGAAAAATTCTTAGCAGAATATTGGCAAAAGAAACCACTACTCATTAAAAATGCTTTTACAAATTTTGACCATGCTATTGAACCTGATGAATTAGCCGGTTTAGCGATGGAAGAAGAAATTCAATCGCGTATTGTTGGTCAAAAAAGTGATAAAACATGGTTTGTTGAACATGGACCGTTTGAGGATTTTGCACAATTTGGTGAAGACTATTGGACCTTACTCGTGCAAGCAACAAATCATTGGTCACTAGAAACCCATGCCTTGTTACAACCTTTTCGTTTTATTCCAAACTGGCGCATTGATGATGTGATGGTGTCATTTTCTACGCCAAATGGTGGCGTTGGTCCGCACTTAGATCAATATGATGTGTTTATTATTCAAGGCCAAGGCAAACGCCGTTGGCAAGTAGGAGCACCAGATCCTCAGCTTGAGACAGTGATCCCGCATTGCGACTTAAAACAAGTATCAAATTTCTCACCCATTATTGACGCAGTTACCGAGCCCGGCGACCTGCTGTATATCCCACCAAATCATCCACATAATGGTATTGCTATTGAAAATTCAGTAAATTATTCAGTTGGTTTTCAAGCGCCAAGTAATAAAGAGTTGTGGTCGGGTTTTGCTGATCAATTAATTGATAAAAATCTCGCAGAAGAACGCTTTGGCGATAAAAACCGTACCGTCACTGAGCAGCCGCAAGTGATAGGCAAAGCTGATATCGATGAATTAAAAGCATTTATGTTAACAAAAATGGCTGACAACGAACTGTTTCATCAGTTTATTTGCCAACACTTAACCTCCAATCATCACCATTTAGACATAGAGGTGCCTGAGCCGTTATTCGAGATAGAAGATTTTGATGATTTATTATTGCAAATAGCTACTTGTTCGCCGGTACTTGGTATAAAAGCTATCTATGATATTGAAAATGAAACCCTTTATATCAACGGTGAAGATTTCAAAATGAGTGCTGAACAGCAAAGCTTTGCTTTAGCTATCGCCTGCGGTGAGCCTTTGACTGAAAATACCTTAAAAGGTTTCGACTTTTGTTTGAAAAATAAACAATTGTTAACTAGCCTTTTAAATAAGGGTTATTGGTATGTAGAATAAAGTATGAGTTTTAGTGTTAGCCGTGTTGAATGGAAAGAAGCCAAACCATTATTAAGAACAATAAGAGAACAAGTTTTTATTTGTGAATGGCGTATTCCCAAACATATTGAATTTGATCAGCATGACAAAAATGCTGTCCACATCATAGTATGCGACGATGACACCCAAGAAGCGGTTGCGACTGGCCGGATGTTACCGACCGGTGAAATCAGTCGTATTGCCGTGCTGACACCTTATCGAAAGCATAAAGTCGATAAGGTTGTGCTTAAAGGTTTACTTAAAGTTGCGAAAGAAATGGGCTTAGCGGAGGTTTATATTAATTCACCGCTCAATAAAGTGGAGTATTACCGTTCGAATGATTTCAACATTGCTGGTAATGTTTACATGGAAGCGGGGATAGCAAGGCAAAAGCTAGCCTGCCTGTTAAGCCAATGCGAAGCCAATCATCAATCCCTTAAAGGCTATCTGTCACACTAACTCATTCTTTTGCCATTTAGGCGTTCTCTAGCCTACTTATTAAGATCAACGCCAATTCAATTAATGATTAATAACCGCCGTCATGTCACATTATTCAGCCAATCACTAATCATTTAGCACAAGCGCTAAGCTGTAAGCTGTAAGCTGTAAGCTGTAAGTTGTAAGCTGTAAGCCCAAAAAGCATGCTTAAAAATTCAGTCAGGTTAACTGTATTTAGTTAAAATTTTGGCTAAATCATCCGGTATTGGCATCGACTTAAAGGCGCTAACATTTGTGCCACCAGTATTCCCTGTTGGTACCCAGAGCTTAGAAAAAACTAAAGCGCCAAGCAAACGACTTAACTGACCAAAAACTTCTTTAATCGCGCGCTGTTTATAACCAAGTTTACACATCCACCAATGAACAGTGCAATGAGCTAACGTATAGTTTTGGCTTAAAATATGCGCGCGCTCAAGATGGTGAAAAGCTAAAACATAATCGTTATTATCAATCGCGGTTTTAGCTTTCAACATTTCAATTGATAAATATTTTTTTAATCGTTTAGACATTGAATACTTTTAATAACCTTTAGCTTTAAGTTGACTGTTTTCGCTATTGCTCATTGACAAATAAAGATAACAAAGCAGAAATCGGATGTTCCGGTTTATATTTTTCAAATCGTTTCACTTGGCTACGACAAGAAAAGCCCGTGGCTAAAATTTGTGAACGATCAAACTTATCAATTTGCGGCTGCCAGCTCATTTGGTAAAGTGTTTTCGAGTTCTCAAAATTACTGACTTCATGACCATAAGTACCAGCCATACCACAACAACCTGTTGGGATAGAGGCTAACGATAAACCAAACTTAGCAAAAATATCACCCCACTGGCTTTCACTTTTCGCTAACATGGTTTTTTCTGTACAGTGGGCAAACAGTTTAAATTCAGTCGCATGTTTACTTGTAGGGATATCGGTAAAACTAGCTAAATTTTCAAATAACCACTCATGTGTTAACAACACTGAAAAATCACCGCGAGTACCTTTTAATATTTGTTTATATTCGTCGCGATAACATAAAACCAAAGACGCATCTAAACCGACCATTGGAATGTTCAGCTCAGCGACCCTATTTAAAAATTGTGCGGTGCTTTGAGCCGTTTTAGTAAAGCGGGTTAAAAAACCTTTTACATGTTGGGCCTTACCATTGGGTTTAAAAGGTAATAACACAGGTTTTAAACCTAAGTTATCAACTAACGCCATAAAGTCATTAACCGCTTGTGCTTCATAAAATGACGTAAATGGGTCTTGCACAATAAACACATATTGCTGACGTTTAGTTGCAGACAACGATTGGAAAAATTCCAAATCAAAGCTTTGGTATTTTGCTTGTTTCGTTAACTGTTTTAATGTCGGTGATGACAATAACGGTGTATCGCGATAACCAATAGTTTTACGTGAAAAACTTTCGTATATTTTAGTATCAATAACGCTGTTAAATATTTTCGGCGCGGTTGCCATTAATGGCGCTAATATTTCAACATTCGCGACTAAATGATCTTTTAGAGGACGTGCATATCTTGAGTGATATAAGTTAATAAAGCGTGCTCTAAAATCAGGAACATCTACTTTTATCGGACATTGGCTGGCACAAGCTTTACAAGCCAAACAGCCTTGCATTGCTTCCATCACTTCATGAGAAAAATCGTTGTCTTGCTGCTTAGTTAAGCTATATTTTACTTTATCTACTAAACGTTTTATTGACCAACCTTTAATTTTTTCCTCTAAAGACAGAACATCTACACCTTTATTTTGCAATAAGCGCAACCACTCCCGCATCAAGCCAGCTCTACCTTTCGGCGAATGACGTCGGTCACGCGTAACCTTGCTAGAAGGACACATTGGGCTATAGGCATCATAATTAAAACAAAGGCCATTACCGTTACAGTCTAAGGCTGATGAAAATGAATCTTTTACTGTCACTGGGATTTGTCTATCGAAAAAACCGCGTTTTTGCGCATCAACTGACACTAAACTTTCACTTGAATTAATCGGCGTACAGATTTTTCCTGGGTTCATTTTATTGAATGGGTCAAAAGCCGTTTTGATTTTACGCAGCTCTAAAAACAATTCTTCACCAAAAAATTCTGGGCTGTATTCACTACGGTAACCTTTACCATGCTCCCCCCACATTAAGCCGCCATATTTAGCCGTTAATGCTACTACTTTATCTGAAATTTCACGCAGTAGTTTTTCTTGCTCTGGGTCGCACATATCCAGTGCTGGCCGAACATGTAAAACACCGGCATCAACATGGCCAAACATGCCATATTGCAAACCGTAACCATCTAATAATTCACGAAACTCAACAATGTAATCCGCTAAGTTTTCAGGTGGTACAGCGGTATCTTCAGCAAAAGCTAATGGCTTTTGGCTACCTTGGGTATTACCTAATAAACCAACCGCTTTTTTACGCATGCCATATAACTTACCAATGCTCGATAAATCTGAGGTTACTTGATAGCCAATCACGCCTTTTTTAGCGGCAATTTCTTCGTCTAAACGTGCGGTTAATGCCGACACGCGTTGTTCAATTTCTGCTGCATCTTCACTGTTGTATTCCACCATGTTGATGCCATCCATAATTTGGCCTTCAACTTCGGTGATCATATCGCTTACCGAATGCCACACAATATCTTGCTTGGCTAGGTTCAATACTTTTGAGTCAATAGTTTCTACCGATGTTGCTTTGGCCGAAACTAAAAATGGTGAATGTCGTAACGCTGAGTCAAAACTATCGTATTTAATATTGATAATAGTTTTGTATTTTGCGATCGGGGTTAAATTCAGTTTAGCTTCACAAACAAATGCTAATGAACCTTCAGAGCCGGTGATAATTCGAGATAAATCTAACTGAGTTAAATCGTCATTAAAGACATTTTCTAAATCATAACCGGTTAAAAAGCGATTTAAGCGCGGGAATTTAGCTAATATTTTATCGCGATTATCACGACAACTTGCTAACACTTGTTCAATAATAGCACCGGTTGTCGACACTTCTTTTGATAATGCTTCCGCTTGTGAGATATTCATTGGCGCGGTTGATAATAAATCGCCATTGGCCAGAATCGATTCTAAGCCTAAAACATGATCAGAGGTTTTACCGTAAACCAATGAACCTTGACCCGAAGCATCGGTGTTGATCATGCCCCCTAACGTGGCACGATTACTGGTAGAACAATCAGGTGAGAAAAAGAAACCGTGTGGTTTTAAAAAGTCATTTAATTGATCTTTAATAACACCCGCTTGAACCCTAACCCAGTTTTCTTCAACATTAATTTCTAAAATGTTGTTCATATGTTTTGACAGGTCAACAACAATGCCGGGGGTTAAACTCTGGCCATTGGTACCTGTGCCGCCGCCGCGAGCACTAAATTTTATCTCTTGATATTTTTCATCCGCTGCTAAGCGAGTAAGCGCTTGAACATCTTCAATCGACTTTGGATGTAATACCATTTGCGGTAATTGTTGATAAACACTGTTATCGGTAGCTACTGCTAAACGCGCGCTATATTGAAAGTTTATTTCACCGTCATAAGCACTAGCTGCTAACGTTTGCGCAAATTCTTGGTATAAAGGAGAAACTGAAGATTGATGATCTAACCGCGGTAACATAACTGCTTATTTCATAAGAGACAAAAGTGGTAAGATTATATCACGGTGTATTTATATTCGAAAAAAAATTAACGGCTAACACAAAATAAAATTAACTTTATCGTTAGCCTTAGATTGAAATCCTAACGACTAATAGCTAAACGTTAACGGTAAAAACAAAGTATGGCCGTTAACGTTTAGCTGACGCCGTAATGGTTTACGCGGCTTTAGGGTTACTGACCGTAAAAGTGCCAACTAATTGTTGTAATTTTGCCGCGGTTAAATCAACTTCATTAGAGCTAAACGCTAATTCAGCAATTGACTTAGCCATATGGTGAGTAACATCTGTCACTTCTCGTGCAGTTTCTCCATTTCTGGCGCTGTTTTGTTCAATAACACTAATGATTTCGAACATTTTATCGACGATATTATGTAACTCGATATTTTCTGACGAGGCCGCTTCAGTCATTTTTAAGCTTTGATCAACCTCTTTTACCCCTGTTTCCATAAAAGAAACTGCATGTTGGGTTTCTGTCTGTAAGCCATTGATCATGGTTTTTATATCATCTGCCGCATCTGCAGTACGCGATGCTAAGCCTCTAACTTCATCGGCCACCACGGAAAAACCACGACCATGCTCGCCAGCACGAGCAGCTTCTATCGCAGCATTTAAAGCTAATAGATTGGTTTGTCGAGTAATGTCACTAATTACATTCATAATACTGCCAATCTCTGTCATGCGTCCATCGATTGATTTAACACTACTGCCGGTTTGTTCGACAATATCTCTGATCGCTTGCGTGCCAGCTTTGGCCGATTCAAAATCTGCTTGCGCTTTTTCAACCACATCAGCCATTGAACGCTTCATATCTTGTGCGGTTTCAGAGGCATGTAAAATTACCGTTCGTTGTTGCTCAATTAAATTTTGCATCACCGTCATTGAATCTTGCACATGGGTAGAGCTGACATGTGCTTCTTCATTTCGTTGTAACATCGCTTCATTGGTGCCTTTCACATTATGTGACGCGTGAATAACTTGACCAACAATACCATCTAAATTATCAATAAAACTGTTGACCCAGCGACTCATATCACCAGTTTCATCATGTTTTATTTTATCAGGCGCTAACCGCTGCGTTAGGTTTCCTTCACCTTCTGCGATCGCTCGGATCACCGACGTCATGCCATTAAGCCGATTAGAAACGCGATTGGTGCCAATCGCTGAAAACACAAAACAACTGACAAATAACATTAACATTGAGGTAATGCTAATGCTGGTTAACGAAAGATCGGTGAAATGATTTAACGCTGTGTTTGCCCCTAATAAGACAAAAACCAAGCTAAAATAAACTTTAACTAAGCCTAAGTTTATCGAACGACGACGATAAACTTCTTCCAGATCGCCTTCACACATCATGCCCCATTTATCAATAGAGCCCGGCATGGTAAATGTATCACCTTTACCGATCACAGGAATATGGCGATAATCTGAGTAACCCGGATAAGTAACAAACAAATTATTACCGTTTTTAATCGTTTCTCTAACACCTGGATGTAATTCACCGGTTGCGGGATCTGTAAAGCGAATTTCTAATTCAGTATGCTTTTCAATTTTTACCACGCCAAAGTCGGTCGACACCCCTGATTTAAGGTTCTCACCATGGGAAAAGGAGTTGTCTTCAAATCGTGAACGAGATAAAGCAACCCCGGTTTTTATCGTTGGATCAAATGTTGACTCAACCATAAACAAATAATTGTCACCTGACTCTTGATAAATATGTCCTGCCTCTCGTTGGATAATATCGCCAAGCACATCATTGGGCACACGAGCACAGAGAAAACCTTGTAGTTCATTATCTTTAAACAAAGGTAGATAAAACATCAAGGTAACTTGGTCATGAAACTTTGATGATGATGCACCGACCGTTAGTGTATCTTCATCAATATAAGGGCCATGTAAAAACCGCCCTTTTTTAGCTTGGTTAATCGCTTTGATTTGACTACTTTGACCGCCAACAAATCTGGAAAATGTTGAATGACTAATTACCCCTTCTGGATTTAAGACAAAAATTTCAGAAAAGTCAGGGGCATCAATTAGCTTACCGTTAATTAATTGATTAATTGGCGAACTATTATTAACTGAAATAATGTTAGCCAGTGAAGATAAGTGTTCCCACTGGTTTTCTGCCCATTGTTGTAATAGCTTTATCCGAGTAGCAGAGATCCCTTCAAATGTTTGCTCAATCGAGGCATAACGTGAGCGATTAACAAAACACGACCAAGCTAAAGAAAATTTACCATTACTGCCAAACCACGGTAACCAACGACGCTCTGGCGAAGATAATGCCATCAAAGAACTTTTAAGACTCATAAAAACCACGTAATACTTAATGCAGATAAATAACTAGATAGCAATATCAAAGCCAAATAATTCAATCGCTACTGCTAGTTATTGATAAAAACCAAAATAAATCGTAATAAACTGATTTTATTAGATTTAATCAAAATCACATTAAGTAAATATAATAAATATTCCTTACCAATCTGCTTGCACCACAACAAACAAACCTTTAACGCACCATTAACGAACAAAAAGTTGCACCATCAAGAACACACAAACCTTATGTTACATAAGGGTATGAAATAACAAAAAACAAAGCGCACCAATGATAAGCAATAAAAACCCCAACACAGATCACAGGATAAACAACAACACACAAAGCACCATAAAGGTGAAAACTGCAAAAATAAAACACCATAAACAAAAAAGGCCAGCATTAGCTGACCTTTCAAATTAATACATTGTGCTTACACTTTACGTACTAACTGCTGATGTAATCGCATTAACATATAATCACGTTCTTTATTCCAATCTAACTCATTGGCTAACGTAATAATTGATTGTGTGACCTGATTAACAAACTTACCGTAAGTGCGATGCGTTTCATCATACTCATCAGCAAAGTATACCAAGCGAATATTATCAACTAATTGATCAGGTTCATAAAGACTAACAATATCAGTAACATCATTTTTCGGGTTAAAACCAAGTGAGATGATTTCACCGTTAAAAATGGTATTTTCTTCTTTGTCATAACGGACTATAACAGTATTACCGTTTGCAATCATCGCAGCATGCGTTAAGTTATGTTTTTCTGCCGAGGCTTTAAACGCTTTTTCAATTTTTTCATATAACGGCGCAAACATATCGTCATTGTTGTAGTCGAGTTCAACGTTTTTCAATAAACGACGACTCATGGGTACGTTAACAATGGCATAAGTTACATAGGTGTGTTCACCTTCAATTTCATAGCCTTGTTGTAAATAACGGGCTGAAATCTCTCTAAACGTATGTGGTATTGTTTCTTTACGACCTTTTTCTTTAGCAAAAATATCGTACGTTAAATGTTGATGATCTCTAACTTTTAACTCACCGCCAGCTAAACCAATGCGTTTAGAAATTTCTTTTACCGCTTTAAATACTTTTTTATGGAAAGCGCCAGAATTAACACGTAATTCATCACCCGTAGCTAAAAATAAAAATTTAACTTTGGTTGAGCGATGTTCACCCTCAAAATAACCTTTAAAAGTAGAGTTATGTAATGGGCTATAAAAGAAAAATGTTTGCTGTGGGGTATGTAGTACTTGTTGCTCATCACTATGTCGAACACGAACTAAACGACTATTAGCAACAAAGTTAGCATGTGCGATATTACATTCTTCAACAACATCAAACGCTATTTTAGCTAAGGTTTGATAAAATTTTTGATAAGGCTTTTCTAATGTTAAATCAACCTTACCAGCAACTAATTCTAATAATTCATCCGTTAACGGCATCTCAGCAATAACGTATTGGTTATCACGAGCATCTTTTGGTACATAAACTTTTTCTGAAGCACGGCGTTTACGTAATATAGAGCCTGTTCTCATTTTTTTTCCTCTCTTGTCCAATTCGCCTTAATATATAAGCACCCAATTGGCATAGTTAATAGCAAATCGTAAATGAATATAGCATTTATCTTATTTTTATCGTGAATTATTAATTTAATAATTCAACTTAGTTTGTCAGCATACTTATCACTTAATTTTAAAATTAATTAAGTTGTTAGCTAAGTATTTACTATATAAGAAAAACCAATTTATTAATACGAAATTAATCCTACTTTTTATTTTCTTTAATTACAATTCTTTAGCGATAATATTATGGATAAAAATATTACCGTTGAATTTGAACCGTTAAACTCAATATTAAAATTATAACTTAAAAGTTAATCTTGGTTTACTGCCTTTACTGCCATCTACTTTCGGTTTGCAAACTAATAATCGAGCCGATTCGATTGCTTGATTTTCGACTAGATACGATTTGAAGTTAGTAGCTCTTTGCTTTGCAATGTTATGTAAAGCAGAAACTTGTTGCTCTGTTAATTTCGCATCAAATAATAAGCCAATATCTTGCGGCACTGAAATTGGGCATAATGTCACTTGTAAATCACTTTTATCTTTCATTAACGCTGAAAACTGCGCCATAAAAGTTTGCTGTTCGTCGTTTAACTCGACAATTTCAGGCGTAAATATTAAATCTTGGACATTAATTTTTAAAGCATAATCACCAGCCATCATGGCAACTTTAACAACACTGGCATAAGGGACAAAGGTGGTAAATAAATAATCTTTCGCAGCAGAAATAGTCGCTTGTTTCACTAATAAGGTCATTAAGCCTGATAAACCGAATGACGGTGAGCTGATATCGCCAGATAAAGGTAAGTCGAGTACTACTTTGCCATCATTATCTTTTAACATATTTAATGCCATACCAAAAGGCACAACCGTTTTAACCACTACATTAGTGCCATCAACGCCTTTAAGCTCAATACCACGTAATATAATTTCAGTATCACCGGCCAATTCAGTGCCGACAATTTTAGCATCAATATTGAGATCTAATTGACCGCTTTCTACTTCATGACCAAGTGCGGCTTTCATATAACCTGAAATGTCATGCAAATCGACTTCTCTAATTTTGCCATTAAAAGCATACTCAGGTATTTGAGCAAATGGTGTCATCAGCGCATTTAGGGTTAGCGTTGCGTACTTATTACTTTTGCCGATTAAGCTAAGTTTGGTTATGTTATCAACATTTTTGGTATCTATCGCGCCGAGAGTAAATTCTGTGATATTAAAATCGCGCAGATAATTAGGTGAAATACTTTTATCGTGAAAAGTAAAGCTGGTTTTGTCGCCCGTTTTAAGCTCACCCAGATAGAAAAATGGACCGACTTGACCGTTTTCTTCAACTTCGTTTGGCGGCTCGGTAGCAAGTTGTTTTGTGTCAGCGCTGATTTTCTTGTCGCCAGCAACGGTATCAATGTTAGCGTCAGTTGCTTGAGAATTTAAAGCGACTAAATTATTTATCAGCCCCTGTTCATCTTTTTTAATTTCAATATTACTACCTGAGATGATTACCGAGGCGATAGCAACTAACTCTGGCGCTAGCTGAATTTCATTTATTGCGACATTAGCGATATCCACCATCGACTTATCATCAAGTTCCAAGTTATTCATCAAGCTAATATTATTAACATTAAGCTGCGGCAACGCGATTTGGTACTGCTCAGGGCTAAGGGTAAATTCAATGCCTGGCAGCGATGTTTGCTTAATTAACAATAATTGTTGCTTAAGGTCATCCGTTGTTACTTTACTATTATTAATCACTAAGCCTGCATTACCACTGATTTGTGACAAAGCAAAATTGTCTAAACTAATATCTATATTTGAGGCCGTGAATAACACGTTTTCAATAAAAACTTGTTCCGTTAGTGTTGCTACATGCGAGTTAGCTAATTTAGCGGCCAGTTCACTCACGTTTACCGTTAGTTGCTGCTTATCTAATGTTATTTTATTAGTCGCATCAAATGAAAATTCACTGGTAAATGCTTTGAATTGCTCAGGTAAAAACTGCTTAAACCGCCCTAACTGAATAGCTGCTATATGGGTGGTTATTGTTACTTCACCTTGTTGCGCTAATAATTGCCCTGCTATATCAATAACAACCGAAGCGTCATTAATTTTGCTATTAATTGAAAGATTAATGTTTTGCTCGGCGATTGATAAATGTAAGTCATTTAACGAAAAATTATTTAATTCAAATTTATGTTGCTGTTGTTCCAGCGCAAAATTTATTAATGAATTTTCAAGCGTAAATTCAGGAATAATTAACTTATACGGTAATGGCTGATTTTCTTGTGTGGTATTGTCCGCGTCTTCAGGCTGAGTATTTTCATCTGGCAGTTCAGCACTTACGGCTGCGTTTTGAGCTGCAAGTTTCTTTAAATTGAAGCCGGCAATAGTAAAGTCATTATTTTCACCTACAACATCAATCATTAAGCCATCTATGTAAAGCTCTGAGATATAAAGTTCATCAAAAAGGATTTGATGTAATCTCAGCTCTAATTCGAGGTTATCTAACGATAATACTTTTTTATCTGAGTCTTGTTCATTAACCGCTAAGTTATTGATGGTTAAATGGGTGCTAAAAGGGTTGTAGCGAATACTCGTGTCGTCTGAGAGTACTAATTGATAATTAAATAAATGAGATTTTAAATAATGTTTAACAACTAGCGGAGAGAATATCCAAATGATAAAACATAAAGATATAGATATAATTATTAGCCACTTACTCAGTGCTTTTAAATAACGGGTCATTGATCATGATTAAATTAAAAGAATATTGCAGCCATCATAAATAGGAAAAGCATAATCTTCAACGCTATTCTAACCTAAGCAAAATAAAATAATTTTTACTTAGGGGCTGTTGATCTTTCACGGTTAAATTTTGTTCGGCTCTTTAAAGATAGTAAACCGTTTTAATCGCGGCGAGCAGTGTGTAGCCTAGTCATTCTAAGCAAATACTGCTCACAGCTTCCGCATCCTGCTCACGCTAAGTACTTACATCCATGTAAGCAACAAAGAGTAAAACGTTTTTAGACGAATCCTTCGGACAGCGTTTGTAGGATATTTTTACGGCGTTGCCCCACACGGACGTGGGGTAAGGTGACTTTGCAGGAGCACAAAGTCTTTATCACCTTTTTATGTGGAATAACCACACGACAAAGGTTCTGCCTTGTATAAATACCCAACAAACTGCTGCAAAAACAATCTCGAAAGATCAACAGCCCCTAGGTTAAACAAAGACAATAAATGCTTATTGCGTTAATAAAACAAGCTTTTCTTGCGCTTTTTCATGCCCTTTCGCAGCGGCTCGGCTAAGCCAAAAAAGTGCTTTTTCTTTATCTTCTAATAACAACGGTGATGGTGATTGATAGAGTAAATCGCCAAAGCGATACTCGGCTTTGGTTAAACCAAATTTAACTGCTTTCGTTAGCCAATATAAACCGAGGTCAATATTCCCTTCTTGATAAATTAAGTATTGAGCATAATCGTATTGCGCAAGTGCGTAATTATCTTGTGCCAATTCTTTTAATACTTGTTGGAAAGTTTGCGTTTGTTTAGCGCCGATTACATCGCCGTAAGCTCTTAATATATTGGCATAAATATATTTTGCGTTGATATCTTCTTGTGCAGATTTTTTAATTTTTAAAAAATATTTATAGCGTTGTGGGTATTTATTTCTAAAGCTATTTTTACCGTGCACGCCAACTCGCCTTTCGGTGACCAGGCCAAATTGCTCAGTACTTTTTTCATTACGTAGCGCCGGTGAAAACTCACTTTTTAATACAGACTTAATAATAACGTCGTCAAATCTGTCAATTGGCCATGAAAAAAGAACCTCAGGATCAACTACTTTCCCACTCTTATTAACATCATGTTGAATGATCACTAAACCAGACTCGTCTTCTAGCCCTAACTTATCTAAATTGTCATAAGCATTATGGCGGTAGCCGGTATTTAATTTGGCGATTAACTCAGCCGTTTGATTAGCATTAGCTTTTCTCGCTCGCGCTAATTTATCTAGGTATTGTGCGTCTTCTTGTCTAAGTTCAAAATTAACTAATTCTTTTGCTGGCTGCGTTATTAATTGGCGTTCGATATTTTTATCTAATATTAACGGATAAATTGCCGTAAATAAGGCAAGTTCACTGTATTTCTTGCCATATTCAGTCGCTAACGCTTTCGCTGATATTTTTTGTTCCGCTGTTAATTCCAAATAAACTTGATTGGCAAATTTGCCAGCGTTATCGATTTTTTGCTCTGCCGCTAAAAACAGCCAAGCAAATGCGGTTAATTTATCAACCTTACCGGTTTTACCTTGATAATGAAGTAATCCTAAGGTTAGCTGCGCTTCACCATTTCCTATTGTAGCAATATTTTCCAGATGTTTTTGTGCCGTGGTAAAGTCGCTATTTTCAATTGCTTTATTAGCGATTAACAAATTAGCGTTGCTAGAAAATGACAAACTACATAGGAGTAATAGGGATATTTTAATTACTTTTTTCACTGCTCATCCTTAAATAAAATAAAGTTCATTTACAAACCAACCGATTTAAATATAAATAAATTAGTTTCAGTATATAAGAATTATGTAATAAAGAAAGCACTAATAAGAAGTAATACGTTAGTGCTGGGCGAGCGCTGAACCTTGTTAACAAAAAAGCAGGCAAGCTTGTGCTTACCCGCTTAATTTATTTAACTTATTGTCATTAACGACACAGCAAAAGACAGCGGCGTCGGTAGACTCAGGTTATTTATTGATAAATTCTGTCGCCCTTGTGCCATTTGGTTCACGCATATCACCGCGATACAAAATTAACGTTTCTTCAGGTAAACCGTTAGAAGTGATATTTGCTTGTGAAAAATCTACCGGATAAAAACCTACCTTAGCAGATTGATCTCCAACTTCATTTTTTGACATCATAGATAAGGCTAAAACAGGTGCAGTAGGAAATATTTTATACCAACGTGTACCTGAAGGATTATCAAAGCTGTTAGGTGTAAGTGCCGCTAATTGAGCTGGTGTTTGTGCACCTACAACTTTTTTCTCTTGTAAGTCATTACGGGTAAGTTGGTTAATGTTTTTACCGTGTAAATTGGCAAGATATTCACGATGAGCATCAGTGATCAAATATGTTATGTTATTACCTACTTCCGCAACAGGCGCGTTAAAGACAGTTTGGGTTAATGATATATCCCCTTTAATCACCAAATTATTGATGCGACCACGGGTTAAATCTCGGCAACTGGTTTTACAATTAAATGAGCCTTTACCCACAAGTAACGCCGTGCCACTGTCAATCGCTTCAATATTTTCAACGGTAATATCTTTCATAATTTTAGCGTGTGGTTTTAACCAAACTCCGGTAAAACCATTGGTGACTTTAACGTTCGAGATATTAATTTTATTCATCGACGATAAATAAGGACCTGAACGGTTAAAGTTGTCGTTATCAGTACCATTACCCGCTTCAACGCGGACACCAATGCCATTAAAAGCTTCAATGTTATCTATTTCTATCCAGTCACCACCATACACCTGCACCACACCATAGCCGGTATGGGCGTTCGTTGCTTTGATATTTTTAATTGAACCTTTTAACGGCGTACGGCCATAAGTAGGATTACGTTTAATGGCAAACATATCGGGAATAATTCGGCCGCGATTATCAATAAAGTCACCATTATTATTCGTTGCTAATGGTGCATTGATACTGTTCATTGGCGTGTTTGGGCCACCATCGTTGTCATAGCGGTTTTCTAGAAAGACCGGTGTTGAACCAAAACGCCAAGCATAAGCACCATCTTTATAATCGGCGTCAGCAAACATTTGCACGGCAACCGATTCGGTATGATTATCTCTGATATAAATATCTGAAATTGCGAAATTCTCAACATAGAACAATCCAACCGGAATCGCCCTTGTTAAATTAACAACGCCGTTACCATTACCGCCATTCATATAACCGTAGTTATGCGGCATATTGCTGGTGGCATCAATAATAAACTTTCGACCGGGAATGGTTGATCTTATTTCAACATTTTCAACTCGATCTGCTAATAAATTCGCCGGGCCGTTACTGCGACCAAAGGTAAAAAGAAATTGCCTATTAGGATTACTATTGGCACTTCCTGTTGGATACTTATCCTCTTTAGTCCCGCGCATTTCTAGGATTACACCCGGTTCGACTTCAATACGGACATTAGCGGGCACAGCAATATGAGATAAACTAAAACGCTTTTGACTGCCATTAGCACGTAAGATGACAACGCCACCATTACTTTCATTCTTTGCCTGATTTAACGCAGTTTTTAACCGAGCCGTGTCATTCACCGTATTGGTAAAATTAGCTGCTGCGGTTAGCTCTGTTGGGTTGTTATCGAAAACTTTATTTTCAAAAAAACCGATGTTTGCACCGGTATAACCGGCTAAGTCAGTATCCGTAGGTAGTGTTCCGCTCGGCGGCAGAGTAACCGGAGGAGGCGTGCTGCCTGATTCAACAACAAGTTTGCCAACCGCGGCAATATCGCGAACCCCAACGGTGAAACCATCTGGCGATTGCAGAAAAAAACGTAATTCGTCTGCTTCAATGCTTGGATCCGCGGTATATCGCGTCCAGCCACCATCATTACTTGTTTGCCATGGCACTAGGTTCTTCCAAGTACCATCAACTTTATTTTGGACCCGCCACCTTGATACTTGCTGGTTAGCAGAGTTATCTTCTCGTAATGAAAAACTTAAGTTGTTAGCCGTTGGAAATTCAAAACTTACCCAAGCACTTTTATCGCTTGCTTTTGCTTCTTTAGAAATATCACCGGCTAAAACATTTTTTAAGGTATCAAGATCCCAGCGATTACTTGCACTTGAGAAGGTGTTGTCTGTTGCCAAGTCAAAGCTTTCACCTGGTTCAACGGCGAAAGTTGGTGTTAAGCTTGCACCTAAAATTATTGAGGTTAATAAACTACGTAGTAGTGTGTTTTTTGAAAAATTAATTATGTGGTTACTTTTTATCTTACTGTGATTTTTATTTCTATTGTTATTCATCAGACATTATTCCCCTAAATCTATTTTAATTATTTATGTTGTACGTTTGTTAAAACTTTAATTACTACTCCTGGTTAAAAAAAAGGGAATAAAGTTTTTGCTTTATTCCCTTTTATTTATTTTCAAATATTATTTATTAATGAAGTCTGTTGCTGGTGTCCCATTAGGCTCACGCATGTCGCCGCGATACAAAATCAGGGTTTCTTCAGGTAAGCCATCAGAAACAATATTTGCTTGTGAGAAATCAACTGGGTAGAAACCAATCTTAGCGGATTCATCACCGACCTCTGTTTCAGATAACATCGACAAAGCCAATATCGGCGCCGTGGGAAATATTTTATACCAACGTGTACCTGAAGGATTATCAAAGCTGTTAGGTGTAAGTGCCGCTAATTGCTCTGGTGTTTGCAAACCTGTAATTGATTTTTCTTGCAAGTCGCCTCGGGTTAATTGGCTCATCTCTTTACCATGAAGGTTCGCTAAATACTGACGATGTGCATCGGTGATCAAATAAGTAATATTGTTACCTACTTCAGCCACAGGTTTGTTAAAAACCGTTTGTCTTAGCGTGATATCACCTTTGATCACTAAGTTATTAATACGACCTCGGGTTAAATCACGACAACTCGTTTTACAATTAAAAGTGCCCTTACCCACTAATAAAGCGGTGCCACTATCAATCGCTTCAACGTTTTCAACTGAGATGTCTTTCATGATTTTAGCGTGTGGTTTTAACCAGACCCCAGTAAAACCATTAGTGACTTTCACATTCGATATTTTGATCTTATTCATCGAAGAATAATAAGGACCTGAGCGGTTGAAATTATCGTTATCTGTACCATTACCAGCTTCCACACGAACGCCAATACCATTAAATGCTTCGATATTGTCAATTTCAATCCAGTCGCCACCATAAACTTGCACCACACCATAACCAGTATGGGCATGAGTCGCCTTGATGTTTTTGATCGAGCCTTTTACCGGCGTACGAGCATAAGTAGGGTTACGCTGGATCGCGAACATATCAGGGATAATATCGCCTGCGTCATTAATAAAATCACCATATACATTGGTCGCCAGTGGAATATTAACCGGATTCATTGGCCGATTCAGGCTAGCACTGCCTTCAGGGTTTTTAACATAACGATCTTCTAAATAAAGCGGTGTAGAACCAAAACGATAGGTATAAGAGCCGTCTTGATAATCAGCATCTGCAAACATTTGAACCGCAACAGACTCAGTATGATTATCTTCAATATTCACATCTGAGATGGCGAAATTTTTAACATAAAACAAACCAATAGGTATTGCGCGAGTTAAATTAACCACGCCGTTACCATTACCGCCAACCATATAACCATAGTCATGTGGCATATTGGTTGTTGCATCAATGGTAAATTTTTCACCTGCAACGGTTGATCTAACTTCCACGTTCTCTATGCGATTTGCCAGTAAGTTACTTGGACCGTTGCTGCGGCCAAACGAGAACAAAAACTGTCGGTTAGGTTTGTTTTTATTGTTATGGTCATTTGCGCTAGTTGGATATAAGTCTTCCTTAATACCGCGCATCTCTAACACTACGCCGGGTTCAACTTCAATGCGTACGTTTGACGGCACCGCAATATGCGATAGGCTGAATCGGTTTTGGCCATTACTATTGGCTAATAATCTAACAACACCACCGTCAGTTTCATTTTTGGCTTGATTTAATGCCGTTTTTAAGCGCGCTGTATCATTAACCGTATCAACAAACTCATCAGCAGCGACTAACTCTTCAGGGGTATCATCAAAAACTTTGTTTTCAAAATAACCAACATCAAGGGTAGTAACACCAAATTCGTCGGTATAACCGGTATAACCTGAAAGGTCTGTATCTATTGATGGCAGCGTATCAGGATCTTGCTCTGGTAACGGCTCTGGCACAGTGATGGTGCCATAGCTAACAACTGAAAGTTGGCTGATGCCTAAATTTGAACCGTCAGTTGTCGAAAATCTAAATCGAATAAGATTGGCTGAAACATTAGGATTAGCAGTAAAGGTATTTAGGCCAATCGTTGCGTCACTCCAACTTTTTAAAACAACCCAGCCACTGTCATTTTTGTAGGCAACTTCCCAACTAGTAACAAGGTTGTCGGGGTTATCATCTTGAACAAAGCTAAATGCTAATCTGGCATTTTGTTCAATATTAAAAATCACGTAGACATTATCATTCGCTGCACCAACTAAGGTTGCAACCGCTTCTTGGGTATTATCAACATTAACAACATTTGATAATTGAGCGCGGTCCCAATGGCTACTTGGGCTCATATTTTCAACAACTAACAAGTTTGCTGATGGTTCAGGTGTTGGTTCTGGCTCAGGCGTTGGTTCAGGCTCAGGCGTTGGTTCTGTTTCAGGTGTTGGTTCTGGTTCAGGTGTTGGCACATAAGGCAATTGTGATGCGCCAGTAATAACCATTGAATATTCATCAATTGCAAACTTTGCCCCGGGTGAGGTTTGTTGCCATCTAAAGTCCGCAACCATATGTGTTGGCGCCGCAGGGGTTGAACCAAACACGACCCAAGTTTCAGGAATTGTAAACTGCTGTTCATTTGTGCCATCAACAACAAATTCTTTATAAACCCACTTACCGTGATCTGCTACCCTAATATCAGTAGAAAATAAAACACCTTCGCTGCGTCTTTGATTAATACCACCTGACGATAACGATTTCTCAGGGTAGATGGTATGCAGTATTTGGGTATCGACAGGGTTTGGATGGGTCACTTTAATCCAAGCGGCAACCTTAAAGCGTTCACCGACATTAATAGCAGTACTTAATTGATCAAAAACTGCGGTTTCATTCCAATCGGCATTATTATTACTGTTCCAATATTGCAATCCGTTATTGTTATTGCTGCCGCCAAGATTAACCCCTTTTGACCATTCAATCGCTTGGCCAACAATACCATCACTGACAATATCAACGGTACCGAAGTTGGCATTCATTGGTCTTATCAACGAGTCAATTGGATCACTTTCAAAGTCGGTATCTAATGAAAAGGTTGGGTTGTTAAGATCATTGCAAGCGGCATTATTCTCTACCGTGAAATCAATTGATGTTTCATGCTCCTCACCATTAACGTCAGTGTAAATGGCAGTAACAACTGATCCTCCCAACGTATGTGGGTTAAATTTAATTAACGCTGTTTCACTACTAAGGCCATTAAGTGTTTCATTTTCTACGCTTATATCAGCGCCGGTAAAGCTAATATCAAAACCAGCAGGAAAGTCACCTTCAGACCAGCTTGCTGTTAATTCAACCGGCGTACATGAAGAAATAGTTTGATGATCAGTGTTTAATATTACATCACCGATCACGGGGGTTGGTGCAGCAGTGACAAACTGCTGCAATTCTGCTGTGTAAGCAAATGCTGCTCGTTTAGCAGCAAAATAAATTTGCGTACTATCACTAACAGAGGGAATATCAAAATAAGGCAAGCCGTTTGCATCTGTGCCTGATGCATCAAGTACATCATGACTGGTACTAGTAACAACGAGTCTTAATGAATCTGAAAGTTCAGACACATCAGAGATAACAATATTATTAAAGGTGTAATATCCAACACGACGTTTAGTGTACCGCTCACTCTGTTCAATAGAAGCTTCTGCGACCTTAACCCAAGAACCATCAACTGCCAGTGCATGAAATGATAATTGTCCGGCAAAAGCCACAAGGATCAGCGAAACAACACTCCGCTGGACATTTTTAACTTTGTTCAATAACAAACGGGATAAATTGGTGTTAACCATTTATATTCTCCAAAATACTATAAATGCCGCCATATAAAATTTTCATCTATTTTATGGCCGCTTAATCTGCTCAAATCAGCGATCTAATCTATTTCTCATTGGTTGAGCGGGTGAACATACGGCGGCTCAGCGCAAGCAATGCAAAAGCAAATATTGCAAATGATGATGGCTCCGGCACAGATAAAGACTGTTCGCTGATAGAAATGTTAGAAACCGTCAAATAATCATCGTAAGTAAAATTTTCATCTTCAAGGCCAAACTCTAATGCTACAAAAGAACCGGCATAGTGACTAATATCAACAGTTAAGCCGTTGTTAATAAAATCATGTAGTAGGTCAAGGTTTTCATCAACTAAGGTGACGTAAGCATGATCAGCTAAAAAATCAAAGTTTAGTGAAAGCTCAAAGGCGTTGGCAGCAACTTCAAACTCTTGAAAAAGGTAAAGGCCAAAATACTCATTGACGCCATCAACAGAAGTATTAAGCGTTACACTGTTAGTAGCCGTTGAAAAGTTATCGGTAAAATCGTTAAAGTCAGTTACCGGCTGATAATAATGCTCCTGAGATCCATCAAAATAGCTATAGTCTGCATTCCAATTAGTAAGCCCATCACTAAAATCATTATTAATAAGACCCGCAAAAGCAGAGCCACTCAGAACTAAACCAGCCGCTAAACAGGCTGGTTTTAATATTTTTTTATACTCAAAGTTTAATTTCATTATTATTTTCCTAACATGATTTTTAAAATACGTTTGATCAGTGAACAACAGTTGCGCCGAGCCAACATTTTTATTATTTTTCACGGCACAAAAACAAATCAGACAAATACAAAGGTATGATCTTTATATTTATACAATGTATATGAGTGGTTAAACTTTGTAAACCAGAAGAAATTGATCCAAGTTCAAAGCACAATAAGTAGAATTGTTATTCTGACTTCTTGGCTAGCGCTATTACCTATCGTATCTAGCTAGCTAAAAACATGAAGTTATTGAAGAAAGTGAAAATTAAGCGCAGCTATTAAACTGACTGCAATTCGTTTTTAGCGGCATTAATTTTTAGTGAATAAATTTACATTTTTATAACACTAATAAATATAGGACCTTGGTTTAGAGGATATTTGAATAACTTTTGTGGCGTTTTACGGTGATACGGTAATCCACCCGAAAAATAAGGGCAGACAAAAAAGCTGTTGCCAGAAAATAACTAAAGCCGTTAAAGCTAGAAGTTAGAAGTTAGAAGTTAGAAGTTAGAAGTTAGAAGTTAGAAGTTAGAAGTTAGAAGTTAGAAGTTAGAAGTATTAAAATAGTTAGGTAGTATTCTCTGTCAAGAACAAAATTTGAAGCTTAATAGCAAGGTAAGGTTTGTAGTCGTAGTGATGAAATAAAGAGAAATAGAGTAAAACAGCGGGGTTTTAAAATTATCCCATTGCGTCTAAGAAAGTGATCGCTTTGCGGGAATTTTAAGGCTTAAGGCAACGGATTGGTATTAGATGTCAAATAAATGTTTAGGTAAGAAATTTGAGTGTAAATTAAAAGGTTTTTTTAAGTTAGAACTGCTAGGAATAAATAGTAATAGCAGAAATAGAAATGGTACCCGGGGCCGGACTTGAACCGGCACGCTTATTCAGCGAGGGATTTTAAATCCCTTGTGTCTACCAATTCCACCACCCGGGCATCGAGTAAGTTCTTTTTATAGTAGGTATTGGCAACCTACTTATTCATAATACTGCCATCAGCAATATCGAGAATTTGGAGCGGCTAACGAGACTCGAACTCGTGACATCTTCGTTGGCAACGAAGTGCTCTACCAGCTGAGCTACAGCCGCTTCGTAGAACTTTGCCAGTTTACTTAAATGGTACCCGGGGCCGGACTTGAACCGGCACGCTTATTCAGCGAGGGATTTTAAATCCCTTGTGTCTACCAATTCCACCACCCGGGCATCGAGTAAGTTCTTTTTATAGTAGGTATTGGCAACCTACTTATTCATAATACTGCCATCAGCAATATCGAGAATTTGGAGCGGCTAACGAGACTCGAACTCGTGACATCTTCGTTGGCAACGAAGTGCTCTACCAGCTGAGCTACA
>JBPOFN010000023.1:0-67265 GCA_051251725.1 Thalassotalea sp.
CTGGATGCTGGATGCTGGATGCTGGATGCTGGATGCTGGATGCTGTAGTGATAGGTATTAAAAAAGGCAGTACCGACAGTGTCAGTAATGCCTTTATTTACTATGTTTGGGTAGAATATTCCGAGTAAGTGGTTAGCAGCTATTTCTTCGAGAACCTAAGCTCATCTAAACTTAATCTAACCGAACGGCTTGTTGGTGTGGTAGAGCGGCCTAATCGGCCCATAAAGACAGAACGTTGAACATTGTCTTCACCAATTATACTTTTAAATTCAGCATCTACTTTGATAACATTTTTAACTGCGGCTTGATTGGTGGTGAAATCGACACCATTTCGTAAATATTCTGAAAAAATAACCGGAGTTTGTTCTGGCTGAAAGCCTAATTTTAATGCCGTCGCTTGTAACCAAAAACGCTGTACTGCTTTACCTGCGTTAACATAGTCTTCTGTTGATTGAGCTTGGTTGTCAGCAACAATAACAAAGTGGGCACAGCTTTTAATAGCCGTAGAAAAATCTAATAACAATTTAGGGATAATAGTGCCGCCTAATTGATTTAATAATTTAAAGCGCTCCCAGCTTGTCATCGCCCATTGCGTTAATGCAATATTTAGCGGATCTAAGCCAAGCGAATTGGCGGGTAATTTATCTTTGCTGAAGGTTGAATTGCAGTTTTTCTGTGGACTATTGTCTTTACTCAGTGGCGTGAATTCCATAATTTTCGAATGGACATCGTAACCTTCTTTCATGCTTAAGCGCGTTGTGGCGTTAGCATACATAAATTTAGCCAAACGCCAGCGTTCACTAAAAGACTCTAACCAAATAACAGAATAACCAGTTGGCAAAATATCCGTGAGCTTTTGTTTTTCTAATACACTCAATGGCCGTGTGCCCATACGTTTTCGCTGGACACAACGGGTTTGAATATAAGGAAGTAATTCGTGCTGTTGAGCTAACTGATCATTTTTGCTGATAGTTATTTTATAAGTTGGGTAAGTAGCATAGCCATCATCAGCTGGATCTTTACCTTCTTTATTGGTTGTTGGAGTAATCGCTATATCATAACCGTGTGATTGCGCCGCTATTTCAAAGTTTGCTAATAAACAGCCAATAGCAAGTTTGCTGGCATTGCCTTGTAAGTCATAAACTACATGGTCGCTGGTATCAAATCCGTGCAGAATACAAGTATGTTCGTCGATTGGCTCGATACGATGGGGCTGCATATTGTCACCGCTAGGTGCCATTTTTGCATATTGATCATATAAAAATTCAATCGGTGATAAGTTTTTCGGTTCTTGCTTTTCAGGTCTTGGCGCTAACACTACGTTTTTGACAATATTGAAGGCTAATTTTTGAATTGGATTATTATTGCCAAATGGCCGCCATGTTTTTTTCATTTTATTGCGGTAACCGTCAAAATGAAGTCCCCATGGGGCCGTTAATACATCGCCGCGATTTAATAATATTTTGAGAACATAAGAGCCAGCCAAGCCGCCGCAAAGCTTAACGCCCATAGGTAATGACGGCGCCTTTTGGGCAATAAAGTCACTTGATGATGGATCAACTAAATAAGTTTTCTGCATTAATGACGGGCTAACACCAATCAAAAATTTAACTAGTTGTTCATTTTCTGATGCACAGTCATTAAAACGAAAGTATTCTTCATAATTCATTGAGCCAGGCATAAAACAAAGTAGCGCAACGCCCATTCCTATTGGCGCAGCAGTTACTAATGGGATCTGTTTTTCATAACATTTTTGATAAACTAACTTACGCGCGCTTAAGGCAAAAAAATCGAGGCTATCAACATAGATATCAACATTATCTAAGAAAGCGTCAACGTTCGTTTCGTTAATTCCCACAGGAAAATTATTAATTTGTGCTTCAGGGTTAATATCTTTTATTACTTCTGCCATTACTTCTGATTTTGGCCGGTTAATAGTCGACATAAATGCGCCGGCTTGGCGATTAAAGTTATGTACTTCGTATTCGTCGAAATCAGAAATATTAAATTTAGTGATACCTAATCGGGCTAAAGTCACTATATGTTCACTACCCACACCACCGGCTCCAGCCATCGCGACGCGTTTTTGTTTTAATAATTGCTGTTCATGCTCTGTAACCCAACCGATATTGCGAGAAAAAGCGTTGTTGTAGTCGAACATTAGAGGTCCTTAATTGATTAGCCGGTAGCGTTTGAATATGAGATTGAGTTTCACTAAAAAAGTATAGCTAGTTAAGCCGGAAGTGAATGGAAAAATTAACAAATTTAGCATGAGAAAAATCGCTACGTTTATAAACTAATTTGTTTTTCCATATCGACTTCAATTGATTGAAACAGCTTTTTAAACCCCGGTGTTAGATTATCTAAAAATATTGCAGCGTTGATATAGTAGGGCGCTCTAAGACCATGATAATCAACCGGTTTACCTAATTGAATAAACTTAATGCCAACAAATTTCATACTGCGGGCTAGCCTGGGCTCCATCATCACAAAGGCGTGTCTTTTCCCTGCTTTGAGTGCCAATGAAGCGGCCGCCATATATAGCCCAATTGCAATGAATGGAAAACAACGTAGCTCTTTTTCTGAATAATTTTTTTCGCTAATAACACCCGTTGCTGAACCGGCAAATTTATCGGTTTGACGGCGACGGAATTCAGAACGAACAGCTAAACGCGATATTTCACAAATTTCTTCTCGCTTAAATAATGCGGGATCAAATTCGTCGTGTTCTATTGAATCTCGGCAGTATCTTTCAATCGGTAAAAGTTCTTCCGGTTTGCTCGAGGTAACAATACGAACACAGCTGGTATAGGTATCGGTTGGTTTGTGTTTAATCATGGCAAATAATGATTGAGCATCAAAATCATCGGTTTCCATGCCATCAGGCCGAGTCGGCTCAAAGTTGAGCTCTTCACAATATACATTATGGCGTATGCGAAAAACTTCTTTGGTTAACTCTTCAGTTGTTGCCACTTCGGGTTGTAAAAATTGGGTAAAATGTTGGGCAATATTTTGAGCGTCATGATTGACTTTAACAGAGGCAACTTTTTTTGCCATATTTCCAATGATCGGGGTTTTTAATAACCTTTTACTCCAGCTCATCCTTACCTCGTAATGCTTTTAAAACAAGCATATTTCCTATGTGTTGGAACCTAACATAGATCAAAAACTCTAATTCTTAAGTATATCTAAGTCTCATCATCTAGCTAGGATTATTTCTTCTCTAATTAAATTTTTCTTGGTATCACTTCTTTGGCGGTGCAATAGCCTCTTTGAAAGAGTTCCTCTTTGCCTTTATTATTCATGCTGAAATCAACAGCCGAGCCGCAGCCCGTATTCACTACTATGGTATTATGCCAAAAAGCGTCATTAATATATTCACGCGAAATGGTGGTCATAAAGGTTCTTATTAATAAGGTGACATAATTAAATATCGGAAAGAATCCATTAATCTTTAGCTCATCGTGTGAATGTTCTCCTCGTAATCGAAAACACAAAACTGGTGTGCCATCACCCGCCCAATCGCGATGAAGGGCATCTTCGGACAAAATGCTGCCATCTACCATTAAATGTTGGCCAAAACTCTTAAAACTGAAAACTAAAGGGATCGACATTGAAAATCTAACCGCTAAAGAAACTTTGATATCAGGGGTTCTTTCTTTATCAAATATTACTGGTACTCCTCTTTTTACATCGGTGGCGACAATGTGTAAATTCATATCGAGCTCGGCAAAGGTTTTACCCCGTAGTAATCTGTCCATCCATTTTTCAAACAAATCTCCTGAGCTAAGACCGCCATTTCTGATCAGTTTGATAATTGAAAATTCTCTGAATTGATTATAATCAGTTTCAAGCGCGATCAATTTTATTTCTTTTACCGATAAACCCGATGCATATAAACTACTTACGATACTACCGCCAGAAACCCCAACTAAATGATCGAAGCTAATATTAAATTCTTCAATTGCTTGTAAAATTCCGATATGTGCTGGTAGTCGTGTACCGCCACCGGCAAATATAGGAACGATTTTTTTATTTTCCATATGATTTTGATTAGTAGCCAATAAAGTGTTGTTATATCGATAATTATGGTTAAAATTATTTTTTTTACCGCATTTTTATATAATTTTATTTGGGATCCTTATGTCATTAGTGTCATTAGTCAAAACTTTGCTGATCAGTTTGTGTTTGTTATCGGGAAATTTATTAAGCGCAAGTGAGTTACCTAAAGTGATCACTAAAATAAAACCGTCAGTAGTGGGTATTGGTATTCATACGCCGCTTTCTCGGCCGCAAGATATTTTACGCGGTACAGGTTTTGTTATCGGTAATGGTAGCTACGTTGTTACTAATGATCATGTTTTGCCGTTAATACTTGATGATACCCTTAACCAAAAAATGGCAGTATTTGTTGGTTCAGGTAATAACGCCAAAGTGCGAGATGCTGAAATTGTTGCGCGTTCAAAAACGCATGATTTGGCGGTACTGAAATTAGCAGGTAAGCCATTACCCGCTATGAACTTAGCAAATGATGACTATGTTGCTGAAGGCAACAATATTGCCTTTACGGGCTTTCCGATTGGCGCGGTATTGGGACTTTACCCAGTTACTCATCGCGGTATTATTTCTGCGGTAACGCCGGTGGTCATTCCTGTTGATGATGCCAGACAAATCTCAATTAAAATGTTAAAGCGCTTACGTGATCCCTATATGGTGTATCAACTTGATGCTGTCGCTTATCCGGGCAATAGCGGTAGTGCTATGTATCGCGCCGAAACCGGTGAGGTCATTGGCATTATTAATAAGGTTTTTGTGCAAGAAACGAAAGAGTCGGTGATCAGTAAACCAAGTGGGATCACTTATGCAATTCCAGTTAAATATTTAAGAGAATTACTCAAACAACACAATATTGCTATTTAACTATTAGGAAATAGCGGTAGTTATTAGAGCAAAGGTGTAAAGTCGCAAAGGGGCAAGGGCGCAAAGTTATTCGGTAATTTGCGCGGTTTTGTATTCGATATTTTGTCCGTTGATAATATCGGAAATAGGCACTAGCTCAATGTTTAACTCGCTTAATTTTGGAATAAGCTTAGTTAAAATGGCAATGGTTTCAGGGTGTGGGTGCGCAATACCAACGGCATATTGATTTTGCTGGGCAATCGCAATTAACTGTGCAAACTGCTGCGAAATATATGCTTCAGTTAATTGATTGTCTAGAAACACATGGCGATGCAAACTAGGGACACCAAAAAGCTTAGCGACTTCTTCACCTTTACTGAGTTTAGTTGTCATACTGTCTAAAAACATCACTTCTTTTTGTTTTAGGTAACGCATGGTCCAAGCCATTGGCGAATATAACTGCGTGAGCTTACTGCCCATATGGTTATTAATACCAACAGCAAAAGGAATTTCGATAAAAGCTTTATTTAGTTGCTGTTGAAAGTCTGTTTCATTCATTTCACTAGTTAACGCACCAGGGCCAAGTTTTTTTCCGATAGTAGACTCCATTGGGATATGGAGTAGCACGTCTTTGTTTTGCCTGTTTGCTTGCAAAGCAAGCTTTTGGCCATAAGGGGTATGAGGCAAAACTGAAAAGGTAATATTACCCGGTAAATCTAGTGCGGCTTCATCGGTTTTGCGATAGCCAATATCATCAATAACAATCACCACTTGTAATTTTTCTGCCAAGCTAATGGCTGAGAATAGGCTGGTGCTGAGCGCTATAATAATTGTGATAAAGAAGGTCTTAGGCATAAAAAATTATTCTTATTAGTTGGTGTTTTTACTGTGTTAATTAAGGGCGATAACTTATCGGCACCATTTTCTGGGATTTACGGCTTGGCCTTGGTGTCTGATCTCGAAATAAAGCCCAGGTTGATTTTGTCCGCCACTTTGGCCAATCAATGCAATTGGCTCTCCCGCATCAACTGAATCACCTACTGACTTTAATAACGCCTGATTATGACCATATAAGCTCATATAGCCATTGCCATGATCAATAACTGTTACCAAACCATAACCTTTTAACCAGTTTGAAAACAGCACTTTTCCATTATGAATGCTTTTTACTTGGCGGCCAATCGGCGCTGACAATAATACGCCTTTCCACTTCAAATAGCCTTGTTTTCTGGTACCAAATCGGTGTTTGAGTTTACCGCTGACCGGCCATTTTAATTTACCCTGCAGTTTACTTAAGCCCGTTAACTTTTGCGATTTTTTCGCTAGTTTCGCTAACCGTTGAATTTCGATTAATAAGTTTTCTTCTTCGGCGACTAATTTTACAAGTAAATCTTGGCTACTTAATAAGTCTTTATTTAATTTTTTAATGGTATCCGAACGTTGGGCTTTGGATTGTTTTAAATTATTTTGTTGTGCTGTTTGTTTGGCTTGTAGTTGACTGAGCTGAGTTGATTTTTCTTGTTGTTGGCTGACTACAGTTAACAGTTCGGCAATAGTGGTTTTAAAGTTTTCAATTTCAGCAATACGTGCTTTATTCAAGTACTGGTAATAACTAATAGAACGTTGGATTTTACTCGGATCTTGTTGGTTTAACAGCAGTTTTAGATAGTCGTGATTACCTGAGGTGTAAGCGGTTTGTAGTTGTTTCGCGAGTAAGTTTTCTTGCTGGATTTTTTGCTTGCTCAACTGCTGCTTTTTAGTTTCAAGCGCGGTAATTTGTTGTTGAGTGGCGGTTAATTCTGTTTGAGTGCTGTTTAATTTTTTGGCAATTTTAGCGATGGCAATATCGTCTTTTTTAAGTTGTTGTTCTAATGCCTGCCTTTGTTTTGCCGTTTGAGTTATTTTCTGTTTTTCAGATGAGATCGCATGTTTGATATCATCAAGCTGCTTTTGTGACTGATTTTTATCTTGAAATGCAAAGGTTGAAAAACTTACTATGCAGCAAATACTGCATAGTAAGTAATTGAACTGTTTCAAAAAAACTTGAAACATCTGGTGCTGCACTAGTTAGCTAAATTCACTAACGTGCTACCTGTCATTTCTTCAGGTTGTGGCATGTCGATTAATTTTAAAATCGTTGGTGCAATATCACTTAAAGTGCCGCTTGCGGCCATTGTTGCTTTGCGACCAAAATAAATTAATGGCACAGGTTCACAGGTATGAGCGGTATGCGCTTGTCCGGTTTCTGGATTAACCATTTGCTCGGCGTTACCGTGATCGGCAGTAATTAAACATTCGCCACCGGTTTTTTCTAGCGCAGTTAACACGCGGCCAATAGCAACATCTACTGCTTCACAGGCTTTTACTGCGGCGTCAAATATACCCGTATGACCAACCATATCACCGTTCGGGTAATTACAAATAATGACATCATGAGCGCCACCTTCGATTGCTTCGACTAATTTATCCGTTAATAAAACTGAGTTCATTTCTGGTTGTAAGTCATAAGTAGCCACTTGTGGTGAAGGTATTAAAACACGGTCTTCACCTTTAAATTCATTTTCGCGTCCGCCGCTAAAAAAGAAAGTAACATGTGCGTATTTTTCAGTTTCTGAAATACGTAATTGGGTTTTATCGTGTTTTTCTAACCATTCGCCTAGCACATTATTTAATGATGCTGGTGGGAAAGCACAGCTCGCTTTAATGTCAGCCGCGTATTGCGTTAACATCACAAAATCCGCTAACTTTGGAGCTCGCGCTTTGGTAAAGCCACTAAAATTTTCGTCAGTAAATACGCGGGTAAATTGACGTGCACGGTCAGCACGGAAGTTCATATAAACAATCGAATCACCATCTTCAATGGTAATTTTTTCGCCGTTGGCATTACAGATACTGGTTGCAGCAACAAACTCGTCATTTTCATCACGAGCGTAAGCGGCATTTAGGCCTTCAAGCGCGTTATCAAATTGATATTCAGCTTTACCATCAACCATAACGTTGTAGGCGGCTTCAACTCTTTCCCAACGTTGATCTCTGTCCATCGCATAATAACGACCAACAATTGAGGCGATTTGGCCACAACCAATTTCATCGAATTTTGCTTGGGCATTTTTTAACGGTTGCTCAGCGCTACGAGGAGCCGTATCGCGACCGTCTAAAAAGGCGTGTAAATAAATCTTTTCTGCGCCGCGATTTTTGGCTAAATCGATCATCGCGATAATGTGATCTTCATGACTATGCACGCCGCCGGGCGACATTAAACCACAAATATGCACGGCTTTATTATTAGCAACCGCTTTATCTACTGCAGCACATAAGGCTGGAGTATCTTTGAATTCGTTATCGGCAATAGCTTTGGTGATGCGAGTAAAGTCTTGATAAACAACACGGCCAGCACCTAAATTGACATGACCAACTTCTGAGTTACCCATTTGACCTTCAGGAAGACCAACCGCCATGCCTGAGGTTTCGATCAGCATGTTGGGATAATTTGCCATTAAATTATCTAATACTGGGGTGTTCGCGTGATGAATCGCGTTTGACTCGGTAACTTGGCTGTAACCCCAACCATCTAAAATAATTAATACTGTCGGCTTTTTATTTGGCATGCCTAATTCCTATTAAATTGCGCATTGAAAGAACCCAGCTATTTTACATAGTTAGTAGAACATTTGCACTATTGAAGAAATATAAAATGAGCTGTTTTTTCAATTGCTTTTAGTATGTATACTGTAGCGAAATTTTTATACCTATATGATTCATTATTTTATGGAAGAACTTATTACGTTTATAAGTAGCCACGCTTTATTAAGTGGTATTTGGCTTGGTTTAGTTGTGTTAATTACGTTTATGACAATTAAAATAAAGTTATCGCCAATTAAGCAGTTATCGCCGCAAGAATTAACTTTTATTGTTAATCGCGAAAACGGTGTGGTTGTTGATATTCGTTCAGAAAAAGACTTTAAAACCAGCCATATCGTTGATTCAGTGCATTTATCTTTAGAAAAAGTAAATAAGAATGAACTGACTAGCCTTGAAAAATATAAAGACAGACCCATTATTGTTGTGTGTGCTGCTGGTATGACAGCTAACCGAGCGTCAGGTTTAATAATGAAAGCCGGCTTTGCTCAAGTTAGCATGTTAAAAGGTGGTTTAAATGCTTGGACAAGCGCAGGCTTGCCACTTGCTAAGAAGTAATTAGCAATTTCTACAAAGAGAAACTTATGGCATCTGTTGAAATATATACCAAAGGTCACTGCCCTTATTGTCATCGTGCAAAAATGTTACTTGATGCTAAAAAAGTAAGTTATCAAGAATATAAAATTGATGAACAACCTCAATTACGTCCTGAAATGATTGAGCGTAGTGGTGGTGTCACCGTGCCACAAATCATAATTAATAATAAGCCGATTGGCGGTTGTGATGAGTTATTTGCATTACAGTCAGCCGATAAATTAGATGCGTTATTAACCAATTAAATAGCAAATTAGTGTGCTTAGACACAGTAAAATAGGAAGATAAAAAATGTCAGACGAAATTCAAAACAACGAAGCAGCCGAAGGTCAAGAACCACAATTTGCTATTCAACGTATTTATATGAAAGATGTTTCTTTTGAAACGCCTAACTCTCCAGCTATCTTTCAAAAAGAATGGAAACCAGAAGTGCAATTAGATTTAGATACTAAATCATCAAAAATTGCGGATAACACTTTTGAAGTGGTTTTATCGCTAACGGTAACAGTGAAAGTTGAAGATCAAACTGCCTTTTTAGCAGAAGTTCAACAAGCCGGTGTATTTACTATTGGTAATATGCCTGAAGCGCAATTAGCTCATACAATTGGTGCTTTTTGCCCGAACACTTTATTCCCGTATGCTCGTGAATCAATTGCTAGCTTAGTTAACCGTGGTTCATTCCCACAATTAAACTTAGCGCCAGTTAACTTTGATGCGTTATTCGCTTCATATGTTAAGCAACGTGCAGCTGAAGCAAGTGCACCAGCTAGCACAGAAACTCACTAATAATTATCTCAGATGACTTCAGCTAAAATTTCAGTAATAGGCGCGGGCTCTTATGGCACCGCGCTTGCCATTTGTATCGCTCGTAATGGCCATAAAACGTTAATGTGGGGCCGTAGTGCTGATCATATTGCCGCCATGGCTCAATCGCGTTCAAACGAAAAGTATTTATCTGGCTGTCCATTTCCAGAAGCTTTGGCGTTAGATAGCGATTTGGCTACGGTAGCGGCCGCCAGTGATAATATTTTATTGGTGGTGCCAAGCCATGCTTTTGCTGAAACACTGAAGTCGATAAAACCTTTTCTGAGAAAAAATGCCAAAGTTGCTTGGGCCACTAAAGGCCTAGATAACGAAACTGGTCGTTTATTGCAAGATGTTGCCCGTGAGATTTTGGGTGATGAAATATCATTAGCTGTTTTGTCCGGTCCAACGTTTGCGAAAGAAATGGCGATGGGTATGCCAACGGCTATCTCTGCGTCATCGGAAGATGATGCTTTTACCGAAGAATTGTCAGCTTTATTACATTGTGAAAAATCGTTTCGGGTTTATCGCAATACTGATTTTATTGGTGTGCAATTAGGCGGGGCAGTAAAAAATGTTATTGCCATCGCTGCAGGTATGGCAGACGGTATTGGTTTTGGCGCAAATGCTAGAACAGCCCTGATTACCCGAGGCTTGGTTGAAATGATGCGACTTGGCACTGAGTTAGGTGCTGATAAAAATACTTTTATGGGCATGGCCGGTTTAGGCGATTTAGTGTTAACTTGTACTGATAACCAGTCACGTAATCGTCGCTTTGGTTTAGCTTTAGGCCAAGGTAAAGAAGTAGAACAGGCGATGACCGAAATTGGCCAAGTGGTTGAGGGTTATCGCAATACCAAAGAAGTACATATGTTAGCTGCACGGTTAGAAGTTGAAATGCCGATTGTTGAACAAGTTTACCAAGTACTTTATCAAGGTAAGTCAGCGCTAATTGCCGCGCAAGATTTATTAGCCCGATCACCAAAACAAGAATCTTAAGTAAGCTCTTATATGTTTCATATCGCGCTTTTTGAACCGCAAATAGCCCCTAATACCGGTAATATTATTCGTTTAGCGGCGAATAATGGCTGTCAGTTACATATCATTGAACCTATGGGGTTTAACCTCGAAGAAAAAGGCTTACGTCGAGCTGGCTTGGATTATCATGATCTGGCGAACTTAACGATTCATAAAGATTACCCGGCCTTTGCAACAGCGATGGCAGGTAAAAATATTTATGCCTGTACGACTCGCGGCACGCGATTTTATACCGATATTCAATTTAAAGCGGATGACGTTTTATTGTTTGGCGCGGAAACACACGGCTTAACACCTGCTGTGCATGAGTTAATCGCACCTGAAAATAAAATTTTAATCCCTATGGCTGCCAATAATCGTAGCTTAAACTTATCTAATTCTGTCGCAATAATTAGCTATGAAGCTTGGCGACAAGTTAATTTTGACGGCGCGCAATAATCTAGCCGCTAGTTATTTCTTTTAAACTTCATTGTCTTATATTCTATAATCTTATTTTATCCGAGCTATAATTGATGTTAGCGCTCTTCAACTTTCGTGAATAATATGTCTGATCCTTCGCATTATAAAAAATGGGTAACCTTAGCTGCTTGGTTAGCCACCGGCACAGCCTTAATCTTGTTGATATTAAAGTTATATGCTTGGTTAGTGACAGATGCTGCTGCCATGTTAGCAACCGCTACCGACTCATTACTAGACTTATTTGCCTCGCTGATGAATTTGATCATTTTGCGCTTTGCTTTACAGCCGGCCGATGACGAACATAAGTTTGGCCACGGTAAAGCGGAGAGTTTAGCAGGCCTAGTGCAATCCGCATTTGTCATGGGCTCGGCAGTACTTTTGATCATTAATGGTATCGAGCGCATTGTAAATCCGGTGGTAATAGTACAGGCCAATGTCGCTATTTGGGTGACCATTATCACCATTGTTATGACTTTACTCTTAGTACTCGTGCAAAAAATGGTGATTAGGCGCACACAATCGGTAGCGATCAGTGCTGATTCTTTACATTATCAATCTGATTTATTATTAAATTTTGGTGTGTTGTTAGCGATTATTTTAAGCCAAGATTATTGGCTGCGAGCGGATGGCTTCTTTACTATGTTAGTTGGCGGCTATTTACTTTATGGCGCCGTTAAAATCGCTTGGATAAGTATTCAGCATTTAATGGATCATGAGCTGCCAGAAGAAGATACCGATATCATCAAAAAAATTATTGCTGAGCATCCGGAAGCGTTAGGTATTCACGACTTAAGAACGCGCCAGTCAGGTAATATCAAGTTTATTCAATTTCATCTTGAGCTCCCTGATCAACTGTCATTGAAAAAAGCCCATGATATTGGCGATAAAGTGGAAGAAAAAATAGTGAAAAAATTATCGCCGTGTGACGTTTTTATTCATCAAGACCCCAAGTCTGTGGTTAAGTCCGACTAACAGTTATTCTCAGTATCATCATCAGCTTTATTGGTGATGCTGATATTATTATTGGTGTTGTTCAAACCAAGCCAAACAATGCGCAAGCGCGAGCTCTCGATAGGCGTCTTTTTCAAAAAACAGTTCATGCCTAGCCCCTTCAATCACAGTTGCTTGTCCATTGGGGCACGAGTGTGAATATAAGCTATGTAATTGCTGACAAAACTCATCCTGTGCTCGGTTATCAACGATCGCTTCTTGACCCGCTTGTAACACCATTAACGGCGTTGAAATTTTCGGCGTGAATGAAAAAATGCTAGTTTTAATTTGATGAGCAAGCTTTAACCATTGAATGGTAACGCCGCCAAGCTGTAATTCAGTATCATGATGATATAAGTCTTTAAATAACTGATAGCGTAATGGGCTGTGAGTCAGTTTGTTTTTCGAAAACGGTTTAAAATAATGGTTTTTTTGACCAGGGAAATACCAAGCTTTTTTAGTGAAAATTCTTTCGATGAAACTGGCGCCATTAATTAGTAGCTTTGCCATTTTACTAGGAATACCGCCGGTATTAATCGCAAACATCGGCGAAGAAAAAACCGCCGCTTGGATCATTTTTGAATATTTTGCGAGATAAATACTGGTAATGGCGCAGCCCATCGAATGCGCTAATAAATAAGGCTTGGTGTTGCTCGGGCAAAAAGGTAAAACGTGGACGCTGATAAAAGTATGTAAGTCTTCAGCATAATCATCAAAGCTGCTGACATAACCTTTATGTGGGTTGGCGAGCATACGCCCCGACAAACCTTGACCACGGTGATCGAGTAAAAAGATATTAAATCCCTGTTGATAGAATTCAAAACAGAGTTCTTTATATTTTAAATAACTTTCAGATCGACCCTGAACAATAATTAAACTTTTATAGTGGCTTTTATTAATAAAGACGGCATATTTAATGGTGATATCATCGACACCATCAAAGCTATGGAATATTCCTGTTTGCCAAAAATTACGGATATCCGTTTGGGTTTTTTCAATTAAATTTTGTTCATTGGTATATGTTTTAACGCCAACCATACAATCTACTTTTAGGTAAGAGGTAATTCAATGTAAACAGTTAGGCCTTGGTCGGTATTATTACGGGCGTAAATTTTTCCTTTGTGGAGTTCAATTGCTTGATGTGCAATCGCCAACCCTAGACCAGTACCACCAGACTTCCTGTCACGAGCGTCAGTAACGCGATAAAATGCTTTAAATAACTTAGATAATGTTTCTTCTGGCACACCCGAACCTTGGTCCGATACTGATAAGTAAATAGTATAGTTATCTTTTTTAAGTTTTACATCTATCTCACTGTCTTCAGGTGCATATTTTACCGCGTTATTGAGAATATTGCTGATTGCGCTATCAAGTAATTTTGCATCGGCATTGATCAAAAGCTGCTGAGGTTCAAACAAATTAATTTTAACTTTCTTTTGATTGGCAACAAATTGGCAATCATCAACAATACTTTCAATTAAGTTATACAGGTTAATAGATTCTTGATTGATTTTTTGTGTCGCGTGTTCAAGTCGAGATAAGGTTAAGACATCAGAAATCATATTATCGAGCTGATCGATTGCTTTTTCACAGCGTTCGAGGTGTTTCTTTTGCTCAGTAGGGGAGTTCTGGGCTTTTTCTACCAAGGCTAAGGCTAATTGCAAGCGTGTTAGTGGCGATCTAAATTCATGTGATACGTCGCCTAACAATCGCTGATGAGCGTTGATATTACTCTCTAGTTTGCTGGCCATAATATTAAAGCTAGTTGCTAAAGCGCCAAATTCGTCATGCCGATCAATTTCTTCATTAAGACGTACTGACAAGTCGCCTTTACCAAAGCTATGTGCAGCAGCTTGTATATTAATTAACGGTTTACTGATATTTCTAGCCAGCAGCCAGCAGAATAAAAAACTGATAATGATTAAGACTAATAAGCGTAACCAAATAGGAAATTGTTTCATGAAAAAATGAAACTTCTGATTGATATTATCTGTTGCCATAAACAGATGATAGGTTTGGTTTTCAAAGGTAAAAAGCTGAGGGCCAGTGATACGGGTTATACTGAATTCAACACTGGCTTGATTGACAAATTCATTTTCAGCTAAATAATCTTTTACTTTTTTCCATTGAATACCTTCCGGTAAATAGATTTTATTGGTGATTAAGTCTTTAAAAATCAAATGCCCACCATAGCCCTTGAGAAATTTTTTCTGCACCTTATTAATATTGAAAGTTTCAGCCGCCATCAATTGCCGACTGGTTTTGGTGAGGATCTTTTTACTGTATTTATTCGGGGCGTAAATTGACGTTGAATCACTAAATTGCAAGGTAATAAAATAAGTGATTAAAACCGAACTAACGATCACTAACCAAAACCAAAAAAATAGTTTAACGCTAATGCCACACAGAATATTTTTAATGCTAGTGAACATTATTATTTTCCGGGTAGAAATATGTAGCCAGCGCCGCGAATAGTTTTAAATTTATCATCAGCACTGAATTCAATTAATTTACGTCTAATATTACTTACGTGCATGTCGATACTGCGATCATATTGACTCAGAGGTCGTTCTAAAATTTGCTCAGAAATATCACTTTTACTGATAACATTGCCGGTGTTTTTCATAAGGAAATAAAGAATTTGATATTCAGTGCCGGTTAAATTGACTTTGTTTTGGTGGCAAAAAACTTCGCGCGTGGCGTGATTTAATTCAACGTTATTAATGGCGGTGACCGTATTCACTACATCTTGCTGTTTAACAATATCAATACGTCTAAAAATGGCATTGATGCGGGCTAATAATTCTCGGTGTTTAAATGGTTTGGCTAGGTAATCGTCTGCGCCGAGCTCTAGCCCTAATATGCGGTCGTTATCATCACCTTTGGCGGTCAGCATTAAAATAGGCGTTTTATGATTACCACCAAGACTTTTTAATACTTCAAAACCATCCATTTTAGGCATCATCACATCTAAAAGAATAAGGTCGATACTATCATCGTGTGCTTGCTCTAAACCCGATAGACCGTCATGACAAGCGGTAACTTCTATTTGCTCGTGAGCTAAATATTCCGTTAGTAATTCTACCAGTTCCTGATCATCATCAATTACCAATATTTTTTTAGCTGTCATATTTAGATTACCTATTTATTTTAATACCAATAGTTTACTGCATTGGCCGTAGATGAAGATAAAATATTTACACAAACTTACACGATAGTTGGTAATGATTTTAGCTATGTTCGAAGACGTGAATGTTTTTACTGCCGCGCTAGCCAATAAAAGTGATTTAAGAATGGCTTAAATTAAATGAGAATATTTTAGACATAGTGCTTTCTACGGGCTTGCCATTTTCTTGTGCCGGTTGGAAGCGCCATTGCTCCATCGCTTTAATAATGGAGTTTTTAAAGTAACTTGATTTATTTTTCTTTTCTATTTGAATATTTTTTACCAAGCCGTCTTTACTGATTGAAAAATTAACTAATAAATCTTGTTCGACTTTTTTACGTTGTGCCGAGCTTGGGTATTTAGGGTCAACTAAATTGATAATTTCAGCGGATTTAAAAATCACTTCTGGCGCGACCATTAATTTTTTGGCGATGTTTTTAGCGCGAGCCAGGGGATTTTTTTGCTCAAATTTAGTGATCGCATCTTGATGAACCGTAGGTTCGTTAAGTGCTGTTAGTTCTTGTTGGTAAGGATTAGTCACTTGACCTGTTCGTTTTTTAATATTAGGTAGTTCATTTATGGTCTCAAGTTTAGCTGCTGACGTAGTGAGATTAGTACTCTGGCTAGGTAGTGTTTGAACAGGTGATTTTATCGCAGCTTTCGTTGGCGACATGCTAGCTTGCGTAACTAGGTTTTTGGGTTTCGTTAAAACCTTAGCTGCTGCAGGTTTATTTACTGCTACCGCTTGCTCTGAGACCGTTTTTTTGACTGTTATTTCAGTTTGCATATTTGAGCTTGGCTGTACTGTCTTGCTTGGCACTGTCGTGTTATCAGTAATTGTTGATATTGCTTCGATATTTTCATTGCTTAGCTGTTCGATAACGAAGGCGTTATTTTTTTCGCCAGTTAAAATAGCTGATGTAATAGGTTTAACCCGCTGGTTTATTGGTTCAGCCAATGGCTGACTTAAAACATCGATTTCCTTAATTGGAAGCTGTTCTGTCGTTTCGACAGTATCACTTGAGATAACATTCACTGTTGTTGCTTGAGCGAGGGAAGCATTTTCAGTTAAAGTATTTTTCTTGGCAGCACTGGTATTACTCGACGATAAATAGGTCGTGTTTGAATAATTTTCAATATTGGTATCGCCGGTTTCATAAGTACTAACAGACGGCGCGGAATGTGAACTCATATCAAGATAATTTAATTGTGCTAATTCTTTAGAAGATAGAATCAGAAACGAGGTCACGATGATAACAGAGGCTAACCACTTACTTTTATCATAAGTAGTCGTACAGCTATGGTGATTTACGAGCCTTAATACCCGTTCTTTTAAATCGCCACCGGAAGCTGCCATTGCCATCGCTGGAATAGCGTGGCGATGTTTATTACACAAAGAAGCCGTATCGGTTAGTGTATGGGCATAAGCCAGCGCGTCACCACAATGTTGCACGGCGATGTCATCACTACAATATTCTCGTTCAATACGCATTTGTTTACTGACCCAAAAAACAGCTGGATGGAAAAATAAGATAATTTCTACCAGTGATTGGATCAAATTCACTAAATAATCATGACGGCGAATATGAGCAAGTTCATGCAGTAATAACATGTCTAGTTGCGCGGGTGTTAAACCGGTCACCATTGCGGCCGGTAATAATACTACGGGTTTTAACCAACCGATTGCCATAGGCACATCAATCGCCATTGAAACAACAAGTTCGGGGGCTTTATTAATTTTTAGTCGGTGAACTAATTCATTAAAACGCGCATTCAATTCAGTAAAAGGCTGAGCTATTCTTTGTTTAGGTAACTGATTAACCGAAATCATTTGCACGATCATTTTTCCGGCTAAACAAAGCACCGCACTTAACCAAGCGATGGTTAAGTAAGGTAATAAAAAGATAATTTCTTCACTTAACGATGACTCTTGTGCCAAAAGAGATAAGCCTAAGATATCAGAGGAGGCAATACTTGAATGTTGTAGATCGGAAAAATAATCAGGCTGAAATAGAATAGCAAAAGTTAAGAAAGGTAAAAGTAAGTTGATCAGCATGGCAAATGACGCGAAAGAATAACGTAAACGAGAGTGCTGTTTAGGCGTTATCATCAGTGCCGATTTCAATAAAACAGCGACAGCTAGGCCTTGCCATAAAAAATGGATCAAGGTTAAGGCAATTGTCGAAAAAAGTACGCTGTTAATTATTGTTTCTAACATTTAATTATCTAGTTACTGTTTTGTTGCTCAATTTTATTTAATAGTTGGCGAATATCGTCAATTTCATCTTGGCTAGTTGATTCATCAATAGCGCGCATAACAAGATTCGAGGTTGAACCGCCAAAAGCTTTACTGACTAGGTCTTTTAACAAAGACGATTGTGTATGCATTTGACTATTCGCAGGCGCATAAACATGTGCTCTGTTGCTTTCGTCACGGATCACTAATGCTTTTTCATGCATGATCTGTAAGATTTTAAGTACCGTGGTATAACCGGTGGTTTGAGTTTTACTGACTGCATCATGAATTTCACGAACGGTTGCAGGACCAAGAGACCATAAAATATTTAACAGACTTAGTTCAGCTTCAGTTGGCTTATTCGGTGATTTACTTCGAGCCATTAATAGTTCCTATTACAAATATTAATTATAAATATGTTATTTAATTAGCGTTAAATTTACGCTAACAGACCTTGTATCCTAACGCGTGTGCATTTATCCAGCAACTAATTATTCAAAAGTGCTAGTGTTAGTCAGTAAACCTTTCCGCTAAGGTTATATTTTTTATATGCTTTTTGGTTGATTCAGGGAAGTCAGAAAACAGAGTGTCAACGCCCCATTGAGCACATATTTTAATATCTTCGATATGATTAACAGTATAAACACCTATTTTTAAACCAAGGGCTTTTGCTTCGTTAACGAGTGATTGATTCGCACTTTCGAGGGCAATATTAAGTTGGTCGATAGCTAAACCTTCAATTAACGATGATAGTTTTAAGGGCTGGCAAGCGATGAGTGCGGCGGTACGAATCTTAGGACATTGGTTTTTGAGCTGCGCAATAATATGATGATTAAAAGAAGAAACGATAATTTGTTGATAGCTAAAGTTATAACGCTGTACGGCGATTTCGATATGACGAAACAAGCTGTCGATTAATTTCGGTATGTCCGCTAATGCTAAATAGCTTGATTTTACTTCGATATTTAATTCGCAGCGGCCATCAATGGTTCTTAATGCGTGCAGTAGGGTGGTGATGTGCTCACCATGGCCCGCGGGTAATTGAAGTAATTCAGTGATGGCAACATCGTGCAGTTTTTTCGGCCGCTGGCAAGCATCTAAGACATGACTGTCGTGCGATACTATTAGCTCACCGCTGGGGTGTATTTGCACATCAAGTTCAATCCCATCACAGCCTTGTTTAATCGCCTGTTCAAAGGCTAATAAGGTATTTTCAGGATATTGACCACTAGCGCCCCGATGTGCAAATGTTTTCATGGGCTCAGCCCTTTGTTTAGCTCTATAGTTAAAAAGTATACGCTAAACTATTTCGCGTCAACTAATCAGCATTAACTGTTTCAGGGCTAATTAAATCGGCGTAGTGCTCACCTAAACGAGTGACGGTTTCTGGGCCTGCCTGTTCATTAAATTTCACCATATTGGGCGCAAAAGTGCTAACAACAGTTGAACCTAATTTAAAGCGGCCCATTTCATCACCTTTGGCAAAAGTGATGGCCGCTTCGCCTGAAGCCGGATAAGTCCAACGGAAAATATCTTTGCCGGCAGGTGGGGTGATTGTGCCAGCCCAAGTTGTTTCAATACTCGCCACTATAGTTGCCCCTACTAACACCATCGCCAACGCGCCATTAGGGGTATCAAATACACAAACAACACGTTCATTACGCGCAAATAAGTTAGGAACATTATTCGCTGTTAAGGGATTGACTGAAAATAAATCACCCGGTACGTATATCATTTCACGTAAAGTGGCAGCCATTGGCATATGAATGCGGTGATAATCTTTTGGTGCTAAATAGATGCAAGAAAAGTCGCCATCTTGAAAAGGCGCAGCGGTTTTTTCATCGCCGCCCAATAACGTAGTTAAACTATAATTAAAGCCTTTTGCTTGAATTAACTGGCCTTGTTCAATTTTCCCTTGTTGGCTAATTGCACCATCAACAGGGTAACAAAGCGTGCTTGGGTCGTTATCGATAGGGCGAGCGCCGTCTGCTAATTCACGGGTAAAAAAATCATTAAAGGTTTTAAAGTCGGTAGCATTTTTTAACTTCGCTTCAGCCATATTAATACCATAAGCTTTAATAAACATATTAATTGCTTTGGTGGTAACCCAACCGGCTTCTGCGGCGGCCACTTTTCCAACTAAACGGGTGATTACGTGTTTTGGCATCGCGTACTGTAATGCAATTTTTAAACGATCAAGAGACACTCTTTTTCCTTAAACTTAAAGATTAATTTTATTATTGATTGAAGCGGGTAGTTTGTAAATTTTCATTAATACTTTCGAGTATACGTTGAAAACTTTCTAGTCGCTGTGGATGTATTTCACCCTTTTCTGCGGCGGCAACTAAGGCACAGCCAGGATCGGTTTTATGTTTACAGTCACGGAATTTACAAGTTCCTAAATAATCAGAAAACTCAATGAAACCGTGGCTAACTTGTGCTGGCGATAAATGCCAAAGACCAAATTCGCGAATTCCAGGAGAGTCAATTAAGTTGCCCCCCACTTGAAAATGATACAAGGTTGCGACTGTTGTGGTGTGTTGTCCGAGGCCAGAGTTTTCTGAAACCATCTTAGTATGAATTGCTAACTCAGGCATTAGGCTGTTCACTAAGGTTGATTTGCCAACCCCAGATTGACCAACAAAAATACTGGTTTTATCTTTTAATTGCTCGGTTAATTCTGTCATGCCGTCTTGACTTTGGCTGCTGGCATAAAGCACCTTATAACCAATCGCACGGTAAATATCTAAACGTTCTTCAATTGCACTTTGATTAAGTTCATCAAGTAAATCAATTTTATTAAGCACAATAATGGGGGTGATATTGGTTTGTTTGGAAGCAACCAAGTAGCGGTCAATAATATCACTATTAAACGCCGGTAAAACTGAAGAGATAATGAATATTTGGTCGATATTGGCGGCAATAGGCTTTAGTCCATCATAAACATCGGGTCTTGAAAGTACACTTGAGCGCTCGTGAACGGCTTCAATAACTCCAGAAATACTATGTTCAGTTTCTTTGCCTTGACGCCAAATAACTTTATCACCACACACTAAACTGGTGATCGATCGGCGTAAGTTACAACGGAATACTTCACCATCAGTATTTTCAACATCAGCGTGCTGGCCAAATCGACTAATAACCACACCTTCTAGCGCATCGCCGAGTTCACTGTCTTGCCAATTAATTTGTGTTTTATTGTTTATTTTATTGGTTTGATTGGCTTTGATACGTCGTACCTGACCTTTGGTCAGTTTTTTAGTTTTAGCCACAATTCGTCAACAGGGTATTGATCATTACGTTAATACTCATTAAAAATGGGTCATTAAGATACGAAGTGATCTTAATAGATTAAATCGTATTATACTCAAGCCTGATATTATTACTAGATTGTCCGTTCAAGCTACTAGATTATATAATAGCGCAGGTGTGTTTTATGTTTAGACAACCATTAAGCTCGGTTTATGGCTTTTTAATCATCAGGCGATAAATTCCCAAAGAAAGAAATTAGCTTAAAGCCGAGTTGGGCTTGGTTAGAATAATCGCTATACTGGCAGAAAATTTTCATAAAGGATTGTTATGTCATTAAATGAAACAAATTTAATTTGGTTAGATTTAGAAATGACTGGTTTAGAGCCAGAAACTGATGTGATTTTAGAGATTGCTTCCGTTATCACCGATAGCCAGCTAAATATTCTTGCCAAAGGACCGGTTTTTGCTATTCATCAATCAGAGGAAGTTCTCAATAATATGAATCCTTGGTGTATTGAACATCATGGTAAATCAGGTTTAACAAAACGTTGTCAAGACAGTGAAGTTGACCTAGCGACAGCGACAACAGAAACCATTAACTTCGTTGCACAATATGTCCCGCCAGGAAAATCCCCGATGTGTGGTAACAGCATTGGCCAAGATCGACGTTTTATTAATAAATACATGCCTGACTTTGAAGATTATTTTCATTATCGCAATCTTGATGTCAGTACAGTAAAAGAATTGGCAAGACGTTGGAAGCCGGAAGTATTAGACAAAGTCGTTAAAACCGGCGCCCATTTAGCACTTGATGATATTTTAGAGTCGATTGCCGAGTTAAAGGTTTATCAACAACATTTCTTTAACGTTTAACCTTTTTGGTAGGCTCGTAGGCTCGTAGGCTCGTAGGCTTAGTTGCGCTATTGCCACAATTGCGCACTTAATGGTTTTGCATCACGCCATTGATTATTAACAATGGCGTGAGCAATTGCTCCGGCAACATCGGGTAAGGGTTTAGCATTAGGTTTTATTTGCTCTTGGCACCAGCGGGCAATATTTTCTAAAGTTAATGCCTTCACTACAGTTGCATGTTGTAATTGCTGCAAAGCTAACGCATTCGAATGCTGCTCCATTTGCCCATTTAACGGCTTGGTTAAAATTGGCAAACCTAAATGTAAACACTCACTGATCAATTCAAAACCGCTATTACAAATCACTGCTGAGGCAGCAACAAGATCTTTTTTAAAACCTAAATAATTGGTTGTTCGGGTTTCAACATTGGCCTTGGTTTGGTTGCTTAAATCAGGTGAGTACTGAACAAAATTAACGTTCGGAATTTGAGTTAACATAGCAGTAACTTGTGTTTGATCTTCAAACGGTAAATAAACCAAGACATGTTTATTCTCATTACTTGAAACAATGTCGGTATCAATGATCGGCGGTAAAATATTGTCGCTGTATGGGTGCCAATGTAAACCAAAGCTGTGTTTTGCCGGCGCAAATTTTCGCATAATTAAACGGGTAAAATAATTATCACCAGCAAGCGGGGTATTTTCACCAAAAGCATATTGATGACCGATACCTAACACTGGCTTGTTTTTTGTTTTCGCTGCCCAAGCGGTTACTGGCTCAAAGTCGGTGATCACTAAATCATACTGTTCGACATTGAGACTTTTAATGTCTTGATAAAACCGTAAAAGATTATTCTGTTTGGCAGTACTAAAATGATCTATTTTTCCATTTTTACTGATGAAGGTTAAGCCAGCAACGTGGAGGAAATCACCAAACGCTTCCATATCAAAAAAATCTTTCTTAGCTCGTCCCGAAAATAAGTAAGTAATTTCTAAGTTAGGATAACGTGCTAATTTATTGGCTAACACCCGAGCGCGAGATATGTGACCATTACCAGTACCTTGAATGCCATAAAGTATTTTCATTGTGGTTTCGCTTTTATATTTATAAAAAGGTCGCCGTAGTTACGACCAAATAAGCAAGTGCAGAGCCCAAACAAGCTCCGGCTAAGATGTCAGTTGGGAAATGAACGCCCAAGATGACGCGTGAGCAACCAACACAGGTTGCCCAGATATAAAGTGGGTAGGCAGTTGCGCCATAAACTAAACAACATAAACCCGCTAATAAAAAAGCCGCCATGGTGTGGCCAGAGGGAAAACTAAATTGGTCTGATGGTGTTACTAAACTTGAAAAATAAGGAATAACTTCAGGTGGTCGGCGACGTTTTAAGCTGCGCTTTAAAACAAAATATATTGGCCGTTCAATCGCAAAAGCTAATAAAGCCAAGAGTAAAAAGTTAGCGCCTGACGCGGGTTCGGCCATGGCAATTACGCAAGGTAATAGCACTTGCATATAACCGTCGCCGCTTTTAGAGAAACCGCGAATAAACGCGATAAAGCGGCCATAACTGTGGGATCTTACACACCAAAGTAAAAGTTGCAGGTCGCATTTGTAAACATCATTTTTAACGTTCATGCTGTTAAAATAAGCACAACATATGAATCTCAGGTGACACTTATGTGTCTTTTTGATGAAATGTTTGGCCAAAAGCATAAAAATCAAATGCAAAAATGGCGAAGTTAGTGATTATGATTGATTCTCAGTGGTAAATCTTACACTATTGCTCTGCTTGGTTTTAACTAACTAATGGCATCATTTTCAATCTTATTATCAATACATGCATGAAAAATAATGGCATGTGGAAGGAATCATGAGTTCATCGACCCCCGCTTTTCATCAACAGTTTTATCGTACTTATTTTTTAATGTTTTTTGCGCTTATGGTGCTAGCGGTTGCCAGTTATGGTTTGATGAAAGTACGCGAGCATAAATTTGTTCAGCAACTTGATCTGCAAATTCCGCAAATGCAGAAAAACAGCGAGCAACTCGCCTTAGTACGGGCGGCCGAAATAAATTTACAAGCGCTTAATACCGGTACTATCGCGACTGATTTTGTTGAATTACACCAAGCACTCGAAAAACAGTTATTAACCTTAACGCAGCAAGTTGATTTTTTAGCGATTGCTGACTTTGAATACTTAGCTAAACAGACGGATGCTAATCAAATCATCCGCATTGCCGGTAAAGACACGTTAAATCGTAACTTAATTGATAAAAGCCAAACGTTATTGAGCAATACACTGCTCAGTTTGAACCAGGTCATTGCGTTAAAGTCAGAGCGTGCAGAAGAATTATATAATTTAATAAAAAATGAACGTGCTGGTGAGGCGACTACTATTTCAAGAGCGCGAGCACATGCGCAATTAATGTTGGGCTTAAAACACGATCTGATCGCGTTAAATCATTTGCAAGCGATTGCTGCCCAAATTGCTTTATTTAATTTACAAAGCCCTGATTTATTTATTGATCATGTTGACAGTTTAAGTCAGCAATTATTTGCTTGGTTTGAACAGTTTTCGCAAACCATTGCCAATGAAGATAAAGCCTTATTTGAGCAATTGACTTTATTAAATCGAGTCTTGGTGACGGATGATCGCTTAATCGCAAAATGGCGCGGCCACCTTCGCCTTTATAAAGCATACCAACAATTACTCTACACGCAGAAATCACAATTAAGCAATGCCACCAACCACTTAAGCAAACAGGTGAGAAATATCGGTGGCGAAGTGTCGGTACACGATTTAGTGCCAGTGTGGTTACAAGAACAGCTGGCAAGCAAGGGCATTAAGTTAAATCATCAAATATTACAGTTAACGCTATTAGTGGTGATGGCGTTAGCAATTTCGATGATTTTGCTCTCGATTTTGGTGCTTAATCGCCGCATTCAATCGTCAGCGCAGCAGCAAATCAGCTTTGTCAAAAACTGTCTATCGGCTAACAATCAACCTGAAAAAAGCCCGGCCTTAAAAATTAAAAATGACGAGCAAGGGCAGCTTTATCAATTATTGAATAATATTGTCAATCCCGGCTTTACCCGTGACGATATGTTAAAAATAAAAGCGGATCATCAGCAATTATTAACCGAATTTTGTCAAAACTACCAAGTAACACAATGGCAGTTATCAAATGCAAGTGAGCAACAACCCCTTCAACGGTTAATGGGGACTTGGTTTGATAATTTCACCATGACCTCATTATTTAGCTTTAGAGCCGTTTTTAACCGCCAGACTTGCCGTGACTTTATTAAAGCAGCCCGAGCGGTAAAGAAAAATCATCGTAGTCAGCAAGTGATCTTAGAATCACTGGCGGGAACTACTTTGTTGGTAAGTATTCACTACGATGAACAGTCTTTTATTTTATATGGCGCTGTCGGTGAAATCTTTAACCAAGATAGCAACAGTCACCTTATGGAAGTCAATCATCTGCATGCTGAAATTGATAATTTACGTCAGCAACAGTTAGTTAATAATGGCTCGTTAGCGAAAGCGGTTAATAATCGTGTTATTCAAGCTATGTTACAAAGCCAAGCGGAAAGCTTAATGCATAAAACGCCGGTGTCGAGCTTATATCGTCAGCTTTATCGCATGTTAGTGTGGGCAAAGGAAAATCAGTTAAGTGCTGAAATTGGCCAAAAAGAGCTCGCTTTATCTTTAGTTGATACATGTTTACAAGATCAAATTCTTGCCGCGCTTGCCAATTTATCCACTGAATTTAAAGGGCAACGCAATCGCTATCAATTTCAAGATAATTTAGCCGAGCGTTATTCAGTGCAATTTGATGCTCAGTTATTTGAGGCGTTAATTTTAGGCATCGCCCGTATTATGGTGGCGCGTCAGCGCAATTGTGAATTATTACTGTCGGCCAATTTAACGGATAAAAATGATGGCCAATATATTGTTGGTTATAAATTTACATTAATCACTGAGCACAGTTCAGCTGAAGCCAAAGCGCCAATAGTACCAGCTGAAATCAGTGAGTTATTGCAAACTGCAGAATGTACCGATGAGCTAAGCGATAATAACCAGACGTTACTCAATACTAATAATTACAGCCGATTATTAAGGCAGTTATTGCAGCGCTTATTCGCTCGAGAATTACTATTGGAAGAAACGGAGACCGGCTACCAATTTAGTTTTGAATTACCTCATACCTCAATCAATAAAGTAAGTGAAGACAGTTTGTTACTAGAACTGACTAATAAACGCTTTTTGTATATTACTACCGCACTTACTTCAAAAGTGAGCCAAAACTTAATGGTTTCCGCACTTGAAGAAGCCAAAGCGCAGGTTGACCGTGTTGCATATGAAAACTTGGACAAGGAATTAACCGTTGAACAATTACAGCGTCAGTCGCTGCATGCGGTGATTGTTAGTGAAGTTAGCCGATATCCTGAACTTTCCTTTACCATCAATGCTTTACCTGAAAAGCTCAGGCCTAAACTTTATTGTCTTGCGGGTAAGGCGCATTTAGCGACCAGCATTCACCAAGGTGTTTTTGACCAAATAGCGTTACCTTTTAATAAACATGCCTTTATTCGCGGCTTGAAAACATTATTGACGGGTGAGCCGTTCGATAATTTACAGATTGATAAACAAGCGATGGATAAAGCGACTTATCTTAATTCTGGTATTGAAGTGTTATTAGCCGTTAGGGATTTCAGCCAATATGCGGTGCTTTATCAAGTATTAAATTATTTCGGTTTTAGTGTCACTATTGCGGCCAGTGAAGCTGAAATGATGCCATTATGGCGAAGTGGTCGTCACTTAATTTTGATCTCGGAATTTAACGCTTCGCCGATTATTGCGTTAGACAATGGCAAGCAAGTTCAGCGTGGAGTTATTGCGACTAGTCAGCAACTGATCAATACTTGGCAGCAAGAGACTAACGCGAGCCAGTGGCACTTTGCTTGTTTACCAGCAAGGCTAACGATTGAAAACTTAACTGAAATATTGTCGACTTGGTTAGTGGTACAAGAGCCGGTAATTAAAACAGCAAGCAACAGAGCCACTAAAAAAGTGGATTTGGATTTTCAATTTAAATCAGTATCGCCAGTTCGCAATCAACAAGCGGCCTTTGAAGATTTACCCGCGGTGTTTAATATTGCCAAATTTGCCAATAATCAAGCTGGGGTTGAATGTGCTGCCTATATGCTGGACGAATATATCACTGAAAATTTACAGCTGGCGCAAAAACTTAATTATGTTTTATCGGTGAAGTCGCATGAACATGTTAAGGAATATTTAGCGCAACTGAGCTTAAACGCGAAAATTTTATCCGCTGATAATCTATTAACCTTATGCCGCGAAATTGAAGTTAATGTTGCTCAGCAGCATTATCATGACTGCGAAAGGTTAATGCCAAAAATTATTGAAGAAGTGCAGCTAATCGCCCAATACGCTGAGGCGATTTAGTTATTTCCTAGTTATTAATAAGTTATCAACAAGTTGTCAGCTAGTTATCACCTAGCTATTTATCATGTTAATCGAATTCAGCAGCAGAGGTTTTTAGATGAAAAAAGTAATCGTATTAACCACATTGTTATTAATTAGCACATGGGCAAGTGCAGTCGCTAAAACTGACGCTAGCCAAGCGCAGCACACTTTTGTGCTTGTACACGGCGCCTCTGGCGGCGGCTGGGATTGGAAAATGGTTGATAACTATCTTAGTGCCAATGGCCATAATGTCTATCGGCCGACACTGACCGGCTTAGGTGAAAAATATCATCTTGCCAGTGCTGAGGTTGATTTAACTACTCATATTAATGACGTTGTTAATACCATTATTTTCGAAGATTTAGACAATGTTGTTTTGGTTGGTCACAGCTACGGCGGCATGGTGATCACTGGCGTTATGGATAGAATTCCTGAACGTATTAAACACGTTACTTTTTTAGATGCGATAGTGCCTGACGATGGTATGTCGGTAAGGGATATTGTGCCAATGTCAGCGCAGCATAAAGTTATTGATGGCCAAATTCATTTTGCATGGTTAGATGAGAAAGCGCCATTACCACGTGATGTTGCGCAGCCGGAAAACACATTTATCGAAGCGGTCTCCTATAAAAATCCAGCGGCGAAAAAACTTGATGTCACTTATGTTGCATTTGTGCCGCCAGGTATGAGTATCGCAGAACGTTCGCAAGATTCTTCTTGGCAGCGGGCTGCTCAGCGCAATTGGACCATTCGAACCTTTAGCGGGGATCATGTTGTATATCGCGCTAAACCGCTTGAATTCTCTGCATTTCTTGAAAGCACAGTACAAGACCGAAATAGTCATTAACATATATTGCTAACTTACTGACAATATTAAATTAAAGCGTTTTGTTGGTTGCTAATAAATACTAGCCTTACTTGTTTGAAGGCAATAGCGCTTCCTGCTTTTTTTTGGAACTCTGTTATAGTTATAAATATCATTTAAAACTTGTTGATACATGTGAAGTTTTATTCTTTTATTTTTTGCTTAGCGCTGCTCCCCTCAATGACTTCTGCCAAGAATATTACCTTGAGCAGAGGCGAAGATGCGGCGATACAAAACTTTTCTGAGCTAGTACTTAGGGAAGCTTATCAACAAATCGGCTATCAGTTAACGGTTATTCATGTGCCAATTGCTCGCTCGTTAATATTGGCAAATAGCGGTAAATTAGATGGCGATGTTTCAAGAGTTGCTGGTGTTGAAAAACAATATCCTCAGTTGATAAAAATTCCCGTACCGATCAATCATATTGATGTGCGAATGTTTACTTATAATCAGGCGCTGTTAGTGAATAGTGCAGAGATAGATGGACGTTATCGAATTGGCTGTGTCCGAGGGGTAATATCAGTACGACAAATCAGTAAAAAAATGAAACTGGATTGCCAAATTATTAATAGTTATCAGCGTGCGATTATTATGCTCAATAATAACAGCGTTGATGTTTTATTGCTGCCGTTGAGTGTCGGAGAATATTTTAAGGATATTGATGCGCAATTTGCTACTAGCGTTTATGGCGACTCTTTAGGAATTGAACCGCTATTTCATTACCTTCATAAAAAACACCAGCAATTTGTACCGGAATTAACCGTTAAACTACAAGAAATGAAGATTAATATTAATAAAAAAACCTATGAGCCGGTAAAAAATTAAAAGTTATATTTAATTTTTGCTCGCTGCGCCTCTTTATCATTTGAACTTTAACTCTCAATTAAGAGGGGCTCTTTAATTATTTGGGAATGATTAGCTATTTATTACCTAATCATTCGAGAACTATTAGATGATTTTTTTGCCTTTAAACTTATCAACTTAATGCTTCCATCTTGGCGTTAATACTCACTACGCAGCACCTTTGAGCGCCAGCACTTTACATAACTTTACAGCCCTATCTATATAATCCCAGATGCTATTTGTTTATTGTATACAAAATGGTCTTTGGCGTTATTACTGCGTCTAAAGGCTAATAATTACCCGCTGTATTGTTCGCAAGGAATCAAGATGAAAAATATCAAACTCAACCCCTTTCTTATTTTAGGGACAATGCTGTTAGCGAATAACTGTTTTGCTAATACCGAGCAGCCTAATATTCTATGGATTATTACCGATGACCATCGCCCTGATTCTATTCAAGCATATAATCGAGCGACGACCGGTAAAAGTGAGGGCAGTTTAGGTTATGTTTCATCACCTAACATCGACCAACTGGCCAGCGAAGGGGTGTTATTCACGCAAGTATTTAATCAATCACCGGCGTGTGGGCCTTCTAGAACATCAATGCATTCAGGGCGTTATCCGTTTAGAAGCGGTAAATATGCCTGGGAGCATGTGCATCAAGAAACTGATTTTGCTAACCGACAGTGTCACAAAGTTTAAGAGATGCGGGTTACGGCACTGCAATTATTGGTAAAACCCATCATGGCATCAGTGAGAAGTTTAAAGAAAAAAGTAATATTTTTGATTTTGAGCTCGAGTTTAATAAAGACTTACATAGACAAGGTTTTGGCGGTTTATATTCAACCGGCGCTTATGGTTTGATTGATGGTCTTTTACTACGCAAAGACGCAACCGAAACCGTTTTTTATCAAGATGGCAGTAAAAAAACGTATGTTTTATCTAAGCAGCACCGAGAATTAACGAGTGAAGAGCAGGCGATTAAAGATGGTGTTGAAGCCGAATTTGATATTTTAAGAGCTTATACACGGATTAATAAAGGCCTGATTTTAGGTGGCGTTAACCCGCAACCAGCGGATAAAACCATTGATGCTCGCATCGTGGAAGAATTTACCAATTATTTAACCAATACAGAGCGTTCGTACAAAACCTTAGCAGGTAAAAAGGTTGCAGGTGCCGATTCTGATAAGCCATTATTTATCAACTTGGGTTTTCATTTACCCCATACGCCCATTTTACCGCCGAAGAAATTTCGCGATCAATTTAAAGAGATAGAATATAAAGTGCCGGCCTTTGATAGTGATGAACTCTCGTCATTTTCATCGCAACAAATGCAGATTTATCATGAGTCGAAAGCCGACACCATGAAGCCAGAAGACAAGCAGCAAGCCATTAGAGATTATTATGCTTTTACCGCTGTTGGTGATTCATTAATTGGTGAGGCGGTTGCTGAATTTAAAGCATATTCGAAAAAACAGGGCCGTGAATACTTAATTGTTTTTACCGTTGGCGATCATGGTTGGCACTTAGGCGAACAAGGCATGATGGCAAAATTTGGCTCGTGGAAACAATCACTTAATGGTGCGGTTATTGTTGTTGCTTCCGATAAGAAAAAGTATCCACCCGGTAAAGTTGTGCACAATTTGGTTGAATATGTTGATTTTGCCCCGACCATGATGGCGGCAGCTAATATTGATGTCGCGGATCAGCAATATGATTATTTAGATGGCTCAGATTTATATAATGTTGCCAATGATAAAAACTTTCGCCGCGATTATATTCTTGGTGAAATGAATTTAGTTTGTGGTCATCGTGCCTTTTTACGTAGTGAAGACTTTGCCTTTTCGATGCGCACTCGTGATAAACGAACGGTAGCGGTCGCCCCATTTTTAAATGATGACATAACTTGGGCATTAACAACTGAGCCATTAAAAGCGGATATGGCGCTGTATGACTTACGAAATGATCCGCTGGAAAGAAATAATGTCGCTTATTCTGCCGAATATATGGCATTGGCAAATTGGTTTCGTAATAAGTTAGGGAATATCGCCTTAGGTGATGGCCGCGTAGAAATGGACTGGTCGACAAAAAATAGCTACAACATCAGTAATTTCGCGGCTGGTTCTGACGATAAAAAAATTGAAATACCCGATGGTTTAGTGCCAGATAAAAACATTAAAAGCGTACAAAAACCTAATCGATAATTATTGATAAACCGCTTTTAAAATAACGCTTTTAGTTTCTGTCCAAGATAAGAGCATTATTTTTAGGCATCTCTTGGTAAACCTTTTTCGATTGAGCGTACTAATCGCGCCGTTAGTCGTTCATTTTTCTCAACTAGCGGAATATGGTTTGTTAATGCTTGCTGCTTTTCAGCTTGTTGTTTAAGTGCCCAATTAATATGTTCGGCGACCATTTCACCGGCGCTAGTCAGTTTTTCTGATAACGCGTCGGCAACTTCGCTTGATGCTTTGGCGTTCCCTAATGCAATAGCGATATTACGTTGCCAGCAGTCAAAACCAATCCGGCGGATAGGTGAGCCTTCGGTATTGCGTAAGAAGGTTTTTTCATCCCAAGCAAACAAGGTTAATAATTCGATTTCATCAAAATTATTACGCGCTTGAAAATCATCTTCGGCGGATAATTTCGCAAACTTATTCCACGGACAAATTAACTGGCAATCGTCGCAACCATAAATGCGGTTACCCATCAGCGGACGAAATTCTTCCGGAATACTGCCGCGCAGTTCAATGGTCAAATAAGAAATACAGCGCCTAGCATCGACCACGTAAGGTTCAACAATGGCATTGGTTGGGCATATTTTTATACAAGCGACACAGGTTCCGCATTCATTGGCTGGTTTGCTGTCGGTGGGTAATGGAATGTCGACCAATAATTCTCCGAGAAAAAACCAAGAACCCGCCTGCTTATTTAATAATAATGAATGTTTACCGATCCAGCCTAAACCTGATTTTTCTGCCAGTGGTCGTTCTAAAATTGGCGCAGAATCAACAAAGGGGCGAAAGTTTAAAGTTTCACAGTGCGCTGAAATTTTATCACCAAGCTGCTTTAAACGTTTACGGATCAGTTTGTGATAATCGCGCCCTAGCGCATAACGGCTAATAAAAGCGTGATCAGATTTTTTCAGAATTTTTGAAAATTTAGCCGCTTGCGGTAAATAATCCATACGCACGGAAATAGCGCGGATAGCGCCCGGTTGAATATCTGCCGGGCGAGCACGAGAGAGGCCGTGTTTCGCCATATAGTCCATGTCACCATGATAATCTTTTGCTAACCAGTCCAGTAATGCAGGTTCGTGCTCACTTAGATCGATATCACTAATGCCGACTTCGGCAAAGCCAAGTTCTAAGCCCCAAACCTTGATTTTTTCAGCCAATGCTTGATAGTTAATGGTATTATTTTGACACGACATTATTGGAAAACGAGCTAAGTGAAGATGGTCGCTAGTGTAGCACAGCATGCTTTTACCGCTAAACAAGTTCTTGAGCACGAACAAGCCGTGGCAAAAAGTTTAGCGATTGATATGTATGCGTTAATGACGGCGGCAGGTTTAGCTGTCTTTAACGAAATTGTCGCCCTTGGCTTGCGGCGAAAAGCGATACTTATTTTGCTTGGTAAGGGTAATAATGGTGGTGACGGTTTAGTGGTTGCGCGCTTAGCATTAGCTGCGGGTTTTAAAGTTCAGTTGGTGTTTTTAACGCCGCCGACTGCGTTTAAAGGTGATGCTTTAAGTGCGTATCAAGACTTATGTCAACAATGTCCTAAGCATCCGCACTTAACGCTTAATCTGTTTTACGCTTGCGAGCACACACAGCAAAAGCCGCAAGGCCAAGATAAAAATTCGCCACCGTCATTATCAGAGCTGGTTAATTCGATTAATAGCTTTGCGCCTGAACTTGTCGTTGATGCCATCTTTGGTATCGGCTTTCGCGGAAGTTTACCGCCATTATCTGCGCAATTAATTACCTATGTTAATCAGCTACCAGTTATTCGAATTGCTGTTGATGTGCCATCGGGCGTTGATGCCACAACTGGGCACGTTAACAACATTGCCTTTGTGGCGAATATAACAATTAGTTTTATTGCGCAGAAACAAGGTTTGTATACCGGCGCTGCGGTTAATTATAGTGGTGAAATCAAGCTGAAAAAATTAGCGATGACCGCCGCTTTTTGTCAGCAAGTTTCAAGCACAGTGCGGTTGCAAACGTCGTTAGGTTTACCGCAAATACCAGCAAGGAAAATTTCAGCGCATAAAGGTGTTATTGGGTTATTATTGGCGATTGGCGGTAATCAAGGTCTGCCCGGGGCAATTCAACTGGCCAGCCGTGCGGCACTTAGAGCCGGATCATCATTAGTTTCGGTGTTAAGTCATAAACAAAGCCAACAGATTATTCATGCAACACAAGCGGAATTAATGATTGCTGGCAGCAGTGTTGACGATTTACAAATTGCTGGCGTTATTGAAAAAGCGAAAATGCTGATCATTGGTCCAGGTTTAGGTACAAATACTTGGGCCCAGGAAATTTTTAGTTATGCGCTAACGCGGGCAATAGCACTAAATAAATGGCTGGTGCTTGACGCAGATGGTTTGAATTTATTAAATAATGAATTCGCTGATGGCTCAGCAGCAGATGTGCCGCAATATTATCAATGTTGGGTGTTAACACCACATCCGGGCGAAGCTGCGCGCTTATTAAATTGCTCGATTGCTGACATTGAACAAGATAGGTTTGGCGCGGCTTGGCAAATCAGCCAAAAATACGGCGGTATTTGTGTTTTAAAAGGTGCGGGTAGCTTAATTACCGATGGTCAGCAAACTTGGATTAATACTTCGGGTAATCCAAGTATGGCGTCAGGCGGTATGGGTGATGTCTTAAGTGGAATTATTGCTGCTCTTTTAATGCAATTTGATGATAAACTTTCGGCGGTAAGATTAGCGGTTTATATTCATGGCTTCATTGCCGATGGTATAGTCAGCGAACAAGGGCCGATTGGACTACTTGCCAGCGATATTATTGCGCAATTACCTCGCTATTTAAAACCCTATACGGTTAAATAAAACGCTTACAAAACATTAGTTAAGCGAAAGAAAAATAAACCAAGACAATATTTTTTACCAACACCGACATTAAGTAATTATAAAAATCACATGAATGAATTTTCAACATTGTTAGTCGACACCGAAGCGACAGTCGCTTTTGGTAAAACCTTAGCATGCCATATTCAAACTTTAGACCGAGGTGTTATTACCTTTTTAAACGGCGATCTTGGTGCGGGAAAAACTACGTTAACGCGCGGTTTTGTGCAAGGAATGGGACATCAAGGGCATGTAAAGAGCCCGACTTATACCTTAGTTGAACCTTATGAGTTGGCATCTTGGCAAGTGTATCATTTTGATTTATATCGCTTGGCTGACCCGGAAGAATTGGAATATATGGGCATTCGTGATTATTTCGGTGAAAAATGCTGTTCGTTTATTGAGTGGCCTGAAAAAGGTAAGGGAATATTACCAAGTGCTGATCTTATTATTAACTTAGCGTATAGTGATGAGCAACGTTACTTGACCATTCAAGCGGAATCAGCTTTCGGTCAGCAAGTTATTTCATTATTAGCTAAAGGGTAAACAACACGGCGATGTCTTGGTTAAAATTAAGTCGACAATCAATTGCTTTTTTCATCACTTTTTTTGCCATTAATTTTCATGTCAATGCAGCAAATAGTATTGATGGCTTGCGGGTTTGGCCGGCACCTGAAAATACGCGTGTTGTTTTTGACTTAAAAAATACGCCAGAATATAAATATTTTACCTTAAGTAAGCCCGAGCGCTTAGTGATTGATTTTGAAAATACTCAAAATTCTGTTTCGTTAACTAATGCCGCTGACCAAGACACTCGTATTGGTAAAATTCGTACTAGCACCTCAAAAAGCAAAGGCACAACCCGCTTAGTATTAGAACTCACTCAAACTTATAAACTTACCGTTTTTCCGCTCGCACCTGCAGGCCAGTATGGCAATCGCTTGGTGATAGATCTTTATGATAAAGAAACGGTTAAAGCCAAGCCACAAGTTAAAATTGAACAAAGTCAGCAAAGTTTTCAAAGCCAAAAACGCGATATTATCATAGGTATTGATGCCGGTCATGGCGGCGAAGATCCCGGTTCTATTGGCCCACGAGGCACTTACGAAAAACGGGTGAATTTAGCGATCGCGAAAAAGTTACAAAGTTTGATTAATAGCGAAAAAGGTATGAAGGCAGTCATGATCCGCTCGGGCGATTATTATGTCGATCTTGACCGCCGCACTGAACTTGCTCGTAAGGAAGAAGTCGACTTTTTAATTTCGATTCACGCTGATGCTTTTCATACATCCCAGCCGAGTGGCGCTTCTGTTTGGGTCGTTTCAAATAAACGCGCAGAATCTGAATTAGCACGCTGGCTTGATAATCGCCAACGTAACTCTGAATTATTAGGCGGTGGCGGCGGTGTTATTAAATCGACCAACGATGATAATTTAGCAAAAACCTTGGCAGATATGAGCCGCGAACATTCTTTAGATGTCAGTATTGGCGTTTCTAAAAATGTCATCTCGCACATGCAAAAAGTTACCAAAATGCATAAAAAAACCACCCAGTATAAAAGTTTAGCTGTGTTGAAGTCGTCTGATATTCCTTCAATTTTGGTCGAAACCGGTTTTATTTCTAACCATACCGAAGAGCGCAATCTTACTTCGAGTAGCCACCAAACTAAATTGGCAAAAGCGATTCACGGCGGTATTAAAAATTATTTCTTAGAACACCCATTATCAGGCAGTTATTTTGCATCGATTGGCTTTAGAAAACATAAAGTCAGTAATGGCGAGTCGCTGTCGGTATTAGCAAAGCGCTACAATGTTTCTATTTCGCAACTAAAAGCGGTTAATAATCTTAATTCCAATATGGTTCGTATTGGCCAAACGCTGAAAATTCCAAGAGCTTAACGATCATGTCCATTGCTATCTTACCGGCGCGCCTTGCGAACCAAATCGCGGCTGGTGAAGTTGTTGAGCGTCCCGCCTCAGTTATTAAAGAACTAGTTGAAAATAGTATTGATGCTGGCGCAACGCGGATCCAAATTGATATTGAAAAAGGTGGCGCGAAACGTATTCGCATTACTGATAATGGCTCGGGTATTGTTAAAGACGAATTAACCTTAGCGCTGAGCCGACATGCGACCAGTAAAATTCATAACCTTGATGACTTAGAAGCAATTAGCAGCTTAGGATTTCGCGGTGAAGCACTTGCCAGTATTAGCTCGGTTGCCCGTTTAACCTTAACGTCTAAGCCACCTGAGCAAGAAGCCGCTTGGCAAGCTTATGCTGAAGGTCGTGATATGTCGGTGCAAATTCAGCCGGCTGCTCATCCTGACGGTACGACGATTGATGTTTGTGATTTGTTTTTTAATACCCCTGCGAGGCGTAAATTTTTACGCACTGAAAAAACAGAATTTGCTCATATTGAAGAAGTGATCAAACGCATTGCCTTAGCGAATTTTTCCGTTACTTTTGTCTTAAATCATAATCATAAAATGGTGAAAACCTATCGCGCGGTGCAAAGCAAAGCACAATATGTCAAACGTATTGCGGCGGTTTGCGGGCAAAGTTTTGTTAATAATGCCATTGCCATTGACTGCCAACACGACGATATTCATTTGTGGGGCTGGATTGCGAGCCCGAGTTACACCCGCAAGCAAAATGATTTGTGTTATAGCTATGTAAATAATCGCATGATGCGTGATAAATTAATTAATCACGCCATTCGTCAAGCATACGGCGAGTTTATCGGCAACGATGTTTATTCCGCCTTTGTGTTGTTTTTATCGTTAGACTTTAAAGAAGTGGATGTTAATGTTCATCCGGCCAAACACGAAGTACGTTTTCATCAAGGGCGCTATGTTCATGATTTTATTTATTCAGTTTGTCATAAAGCATTAACCGAACATTGTGTCAGTGGCGAACTAATTGCTGCACCTGACGCTGAGCCGGATATTCGCTATCAAAATGCTCAAGTGCCAGCGCAAGACCGCGATTATATTCAGCCATTACAAAAAGTTGCTGAGCATACAAGGTCACAATATCAAGCGGCTAGTACGGGAACGGATAGTTACGATACTCGGCAGGCAAACGAAAATTATAACTTGAGTGGGGGCAGTCATACGCAAGCTCACACTCAGGTTGGTAACGGTTATCAAACTTCGTATCAGCGGCCACCACAACCGTCTACTAAAGCAATCGGCCAAGCGTCACAAAATTATCAGCAGTTAATGACGGCAAGTGCTACTGAACAGGCCGCGCCATTAGTTGACCAGCATACTAAGCTACAACTGCTTGCTGTTCATCAAGAGCAATATCTGACTTTTTTAGCGGCAGAGGAATTAAAGTTATGTGCGATTGTGCCATTAGCGAAAGCAGCACAAGTTCATAAAATAGCCCATAACTGGCAGCAAGGATTAACCTCACAACCCTTGTTGTTGCCAGTGAAAATAAAACTCACGGTGACACAAGTACAGCAAGTGGTGGCATTTCAGGCAATCTTGCAACAATCAGGTATTCATATCAATGTTGATCATGGTTATGGCCAAATTCGTCAGTTTCCAGCCTTGTTAAGATGTCAAGATGTGACTCGTTCTTTTGAACAAATTCTTAATTATTTTAATGACATAGCGTCGATAGAAACGCTTGAACTTGATGCTTGGCTAGACTTTCTCGCCGGGCTTTCTTTACCGACGAAATATACCTTTAGCGAGGCTCAGCAATACTGGCGTGAATTAAATAATCAAGCGAGATCGCAATTAAAACAGCTATTAGAGTTGAATTCGGTGGTTGTTGACCTTACTTCTTCATTAAAGCAATTGCCAGTAGGTGCCGATAACAATTTTGGTCACAATGCTGACAATGAAAGCCGATAGTATTTTTATGATACTGAGCCAAATCCCTTAACCAGCGTTTTATTTTCCCGGAGTATTTTTTTGTTTGCTGATGAAAACCAGTTAGCGCCAGAGCGTCTTCCTCCTGTTATTTGCTTAATGGGCCCGACGGCTTCCGGAAAAACAGCACTAGCGATGGCGTTATACGATAACTTACCGTGCGATATTATTAGTGTAGATTCTGCTCTAGTATTTAAAGGTATGGATATTGGCACTGCGAAACCAACGGCGCAAGAGCTGGAAAAATATCCGCATCGATTAATTGACTTAATTGATCCGGCGCAAAGTTATTCCGCGGCTGATTTTTGTAAAGATGCATTAAGGGAAATTGCTGAAATACAAGCGCGCGGCCGTATTCCGTTATTGGTTGGCGGCACTATGATGTATTTTAAAAGCTTAATCGAAGGCATTTCTCCTTTACCGGAAGCGGATGCATCGATTAGAAAACAAATTGAAAGTGAAGCGGCAGCACTTGGCTGGGCGGCAATGCATGAACAGTTAGAAGTGTTTGATCCGGTTTCTGCCAAGCGTATACATCAGAATGACCCACAACGTTTAACGCGGGCGATTGAAGTTTATCGACTGACGGGTAAATCGTTAACGGAACTTACCGAAATTAAAGGTAAAAAACTTGGTGGTGATGTTATTCAACTAGCTATAACGCCAAGTGATCGTAAAACCTTGCATCAACGTATTGAACAACGCTTTGATATTATGATGCAGCAAGGTTTTGAGCAAGAAGTGGTTAAATTAAAACAGCGGCCAGATTTACACGAAAATTTACCATCAATTAGATGTGTTGGTTATCGTCAAATGTGGCAATATCTTAATAATGAATTTTCTTATGATGAAATGATCTTCAAAGGTGTCTGTGCTACTAGACAATTAGCAAAACGTCAGTTAACTTGGTTACGTAGTTGGCCAAATTTAACTTGGCTGGACATGGAAGATGAAACTAATTTGCAACAAGTCTTGTCTATAGTGAGCAAACTATAAACATTTGTGTATAATTAGGTAGTAAACATCTAAATTGAAAAGAATAATTATTTTCTAACAATAACAAAAGGGGCCGAAATATGGCAAAGGGGCAATCGTTACAAGACCCGTTTTTGAATGCTTTACGTCGTGATCGCATTCCGGTAGCAATTTATCTAGTAAACGGTATTAAATTACAAGGACAAGTTGAGTCTTTTGATCAATTTGTTATTTTATTAAAAAACACGGTTAGCCAAATGGTATATAAGCATGCCATCTCAACTGTAGTGCCTGCTCGCGCAGTACAAACACAACCGGTTGCAGGTAGCTTTAATCAGGATCCTGAGGAATAATGCAGGTAGATTCTTCCTTAAGGAGATGCTCATTTGTTTGATCGTTATCAGGCAGGTGAGCAAGCAATCCTTGTTCACGTAGATTTTCCAGACGAAAGCTCCAAAGAAGACCTCCAAGAATTCGAAATGTTAGTATCCTCAGCAGGTGTCAACGCACTCGCTGTGATCACGGGTAAGCGAACTTCACCACATACTAAATACTTTGTAGGTACTGGTAAGGTGGAAGAAGTTGCTGAAGCGGTTAAGTTGTACGAAGCTAATGTCGTACTTTTTAATCATGCCTTAACACCGTCGCAAGAAAAACATGTCGAAGCCTTATGTCAATGTCGAGTTGTTGATCGTACTAGCTTAATTCTTGATATTTTTGCCCAGCGCGCTCGCACGCATGAAGGTAAATTACAAGTTGAGCTGGCGCAATTACGCCATATTAGTTCTCGCCTAATAAGGGGTTGGACGCATCTTGAACGACAAAAAGGTGGTGTTGGTTTACGTGGCCCAGGTGAAACACAATTAGAAACCGATCGTCGATTATTACGTGAGCGTGTCGTTAATATTCGCGCTCGGCTAGAAAAAGTTGAAAAACAGCGTCATCAAGGTCGCCGTTTAAGAACGCGTGCTGAAATACCGACAGTATCATTAGTTGGTTATACCAACGCCGGTAAATCAACACTATTTAACCAAATCACTAATGCAACTGTGTATGCTGCCGATCAGTTATTTGCGACGTTAGACCCAACCCTTCGAAAAATTGAAGTGGAAGATGTTGGCCGCGTTATTTTGGCTGATACCGTTGGTTTTATTCGTCACTTACCACATGACTTAGTCGCAGCATTTAAAGCAACGTTAACGGAAACGCGCGAAGCGGAATTACTGTTACATGTGGTCGATATTTCGGATGAACGTCGCACGGAAAATATTGCCCAAGTGCAAGACGTTTTAGATGAAATTGACGCGGGTGATGTCCCCCAATTAATGATTTGTAACAAAATTGACAACCTTGATGATATTGAACCGCGCATTGATCGAGACGATACTGGCATGCCAATTCGTGTTTGGTTATCAGCGCGGGCAAATATTGGTATTGAACTGTTATTTGAGGCCCTTGCCGAGCGCATGGGTAGAGAGATTGTTCAACACCGTTTAAAAATTCCACCGAATGCAGGTAAGCTGCGTGGGGCTTTTTATCAATTAAATTGCATTACTGATGAGTCATTTGATGATGAAGGAAATTGCTTATTAACGATAAAATTGCCAGAACGAGAATGGAATCGCTTAATTAAAGACGATAAAGCAGCAATAGAAGGCTTTATCCTACCTTAACAGACTGATATATTAACCGAATTCGGCTAGTAGATTTCTAATGACGAAGTTGGTAAATTTTATCGATTTCGGTTTCAATAACGTATTTTATTTTAATTATCGGAGAGCAAAATGGCTTGGAACGAACCGGGGAAAGGCGACAAAGATCCCTGGAAAAATAAAGGTGGTAAAGAACAGGGACCACCAGACCTAGATGATTTATTAAAAGACCTGGGTAATAAAATGGGTGGGATTTTTGGCGGTGGCAAATCATCTTCAGGATCTTCACAGTCAGGTAACGTCGGCGGTGCATTTAGCTTATTAGTAATGCTAGTTGTGTTAGTTGTTTATGCCTATTCTTGCATCTTCACTATCAATGAAGCTGAGCGCGGTGTTAAATTGCGTTTTGGTGAATACGTTGGTGTTGTGGAACCAGGTTTAAGTTGGAAATGGACGTTTTTAGAACGCATTATTCCAATTGATATGCAAACAACCCGTGACTTACCAGCTTCGGGCTTTATGTTAACGCAAGATGAAAACGTAGTACGTGTTGAAATGCAGGTGCAATATCGTGTTATCAATGCACGTAATTATGTTTTTAGTGTTACTGATGCTGATGACAGTTTAAGCCAAGCGTTAGATAGTGCCCTTCGTTATGTTGTTGGCCATTCAAAAATGGATGATGTCTTAACTAGAGGTCGTGAACTTGTTCGTCAACAAGTGTGGCAAGAGTTAGAAAAAATTATCGAACCATATAACCTTGGTTTGTTAGTTGTTGATGTCAACTTTAAAGATGCGCGTCCTCCGGAAGAAGTTAAAGATGCTTTTGATGATGCGATTTCAGCACAAGAAGATGAGATCCGTTTCTTACGTGAAGCTGAAGCCTATGCTCGTGGTATTGAGCCAAGAGCTCGTGGCCGAGTTAAACGTATGGAACAAGAAGCGCTTGCTTATAAATCACAAATTGTTCTAGACGCTGAAGGTTCCGTTGCTAAATTTAATAAATTGTTACCTGAGTATTTAGCGGCACCTGAAGTTACTCGTCAGCGCCTGTATTTAGCAACAATGGAAAAGGTTTATAGCAATACGAGTAAGGTTATGGTTGATGTTGATGGCGGTAATAACATGATGTATTTGCCACTTGATAAAATTATCAGTCAGCAGAATCAAACTACTCGTTCAATCCAACAAACATTACCGACTAATACTCAACAGCCGGCACGTATAAATACTTCTGATGCTGGTCGTAGTGATCGTTTTAATAGCGGGAGAAATTAAGCAATGAAAAATTTATTGGTAATTATTTTTGCTGCTCTAATTTTATTAGTAGTGTCTTCAGTGTTTATTGTTTCTGAAGGACAGCGCGGGATTGTTTTTCAGTTTAAGAAAATTAAACGTGACGACGCAGGTGAAATGGTGGTTTTCGAACCGGGTTTACATTTCAAAATACCTTTGTTGGAATCGGTTAAAAAATTAGACGCGCGAATTCAAACACTTGATGAAGCACCTGATCGTTTTGTTACGTCAGAGAAAAAAGATTTAATGGTCGACTCATACGTGAAATGGCGCATTGTTGATTTCTCTACTTTTTACTTACGTACAGCGGGCAATATTGAAAATGCCAAAGCGTTATTAAAGCAAAAAGTGAATAACGGCTTACGTACTGAATTTGGTAACAGAACTATTAAAGAAATTGTTTCAGGTGACCGTGACGGCATTATGTCGGAAGCGCTTGAAAGCGCCTCTAGTAGCCGTCAAGATCTTGGTATTGAAGTGATTGATGTGCGTGTTAAAGCGATCAACTTACCAAAAGAGGTCAGTAGTTCAATTTACGAACGTATGCGCGCCGAGCGAACTGCCGTTGCCAAAGAACATAGATCACAGGGTCAAGAGCAATCAGAGATCATTAAAGCGACTATTGATGCAAAAGTAACAATTATGTTAGCTGATGCACAAAAGAAATCGTTTGAAGTACGCGGTGAAGGTGATGCCTTAGCTGCTCGAGTTTATTCTGATTCTTATTCAAAAGACGCTGAGTTTTATAGCTTTGTTCGTAGCTTAGAAGCTTACGAAAACAGTTTTAATAGTAAAAATGACATTTTGGTTGTTCAACCAGACAGTGACTTTTTTCAATATTTAAAAGTGAATACTAAAAAGAAAAAATAATTTTTTAATAAGTTATTTTTGATATAAAAGCCATGACATTGTTCATGGCTTTTTACTTTTTAGTGGTAAATTAAATAATATTAAACCAGTAAAAGGGAAAACAGATGACCAGTACAATATTGTTAATGGCGATAGCTATTGCCTTGATATTAGAGGGCTTAATTCCAGCATTGTTTCCAAATAAGTGGCAAGCTTATGTCGCAAAATTAGCAGCAGAGCCCACCAGTAACATTCGAACTATCGGCATTACTGTGATGCTTATTGGCGCAGTGATTCTTTATTTTGCCGCTCCGTAATCAGCTATTTGTCTAAAACATGAAACAAAAATAGCCAATTATTACTTGGACTGCTTTTTGATATTTGATAGAATCCCCGCCTAATTTTCTGATAGACATGTGAAACATGGGCAAAAACGTTGTAGTTCTAGGCACCCAATGGGGTGACGAAGGTAAAGGTAAGGTTGTTGACTTACTAACTGATAAAGCAAAATACGTCGTGCGTTATCAAGGTGGTCATAACGCGGGCCATACTCTAGTTATCAACGGTGAGAAAACCGTTCTTCATTTAATTCCGTCTGGTGTTTTACGTGATAACGTAAAATGTATGATCGGTAATGGTGTTGTACTTTGTCCAAAAGCCTTAATGGCTGAAATGAGCATGTTGGAAGAACGCGGCGTTCCAGTCCGTGAGCGTTTACTTATTAGTGATGCATGTCCATTAATTCTTCCTTATCACAATGCGTTAGACGCAGCTCGTGAAATTGCACGTGGTTCAAAAGCAATTGGTACTACTGGTCGTGGTATTGGTCCAGCTTATGAAGATAAAGTAGCGCGTCGCGGTTTACGTGTTGGCGATTTATTTTGTGCTGAATCATTTGCAGCTAAGTTAAAAGAAATTATGGAATATCATAATTTTGTTTTAACAACTTATTACAAAGTTGAGCCAGTAAGCTACGAAGAAGTATTAGCTGACGCGTTAGCTGTTGCTGATGTGATTAAAGGCATGGTTGCTGATATTGCAGAAATGCTTGATCAAGCGCGTAAGAATGGTGAGTCAATCATGTTTGAAGGTGCCCAAGGTACTTTATTAGACATTGACCACGGTACTTACCCATACGTAACTTCTTCTAACACTACTGTTGGTGGTGTTGCTACTGGTTGTGGTTTTGGTCCATTACACCTTGATTATGTATTAGGTATCACTAAAGCATACACAACACGTGTTGGCTCAGGCCCATTCCCGACTGAATTAAATGACGAAGTTGGTAATCACTTAGGTACTGTTGGCCATGAATTTGGCGCAACAACTGGCCGTGAACGTCGTTGTGGTTGGTTTGATGCGGTTGCTATGCATCGTGCAGTGCAAGTGAATAGTGTTAGCGGTTTCTGCTTAACTAAACTTGACGTATTAGACGGCTTAAAAGAATTAAAAATCTGTATAGGTTATAAAACTGAAGCAGGTGAAATTATCACAGTGCCACCAACGGCTGCTGAAGGTTACGATAAAATTACCCCAGTATATGAAACCGTACCCGGTTGGAGCGAATCAACGGTAGGTGCCACGTCACTTGACGCATTACCTGCTAACGCAATCGCTTATATCAAACGTCTTGAAGAAATCACTGGCGTTCCAATTGATATTATTTCGACCGGTCCTGATCGTGTTGAAACTATGATTTTAGTGAACCCGTTTGACGAATAAGTTAAACCGAAGCCATTAAAAATCAATAAAAGCTCAATAAAAAAGGTATCCAATGGATACCTTTTTTTTCGACTTTGATTTACTTTTAACAGAAATTATACCAATTCGTCTAAGAAAGTGATCGCTTAGCGAGAATTTTAAGGCTTAAAGGCAAGGCATTGATTATAAGGAATAGTTATTCTATTATAAAAATCAATAACGCTGCCTATAAGCCTTAAAAACTCGCCCCTCGGGAACGCATAGGTATCATGATAAAGATACAAAATTTGTTTAATATAGAATGACTATATCTAAACATATTTTGCTTTTTCTCATATCCCCTATGCCATTCTAAGTGGTCACTTCTTTAGATGGATTGGTATTAAATGCCGTAGTCTTCACGGTATTTTTTAATATTAGCTAAGTGCTCATCCATCCCTGCTTGCCCTTCAAGATAAGTGATCAAATCTGCTAAGGTAACAATTGAAATAACTTCAGTACCAAAATCACGTTCTACTTCTTGAATCGCTGATAACTCGCCTTTACCTTTTTCTTGTCGATCAAGGGCAATTAACACACCGGAAAGTGTTGCACCATGATTTTTAATAATTTCCATTGATTCGCGAATTGCGGTGCCAGCTGTTATCACATCATCGACCAGCATTACTTTGCCCACTAACTCAGAACCAACCAAACTACCGCCTTCACCGTGCGTTTTAGCTTCTTTACGGTTAAAACAATAGGGTACGTCCATATCATGATGATCGGCCAATGCAACTGCTGTCGTGGTGGCAATAGGAATGCCTTTGTAAGCAGGGCCGAATAATAAATCAAAGTTAATATTAGCTTCGGTTAATGCTGATGCATAAAAACGACCTAAACGGGCTAAATCACCACCGGTATTAAATAAACCGGCGTTAAAAAAATATGGGCTAGTGCGGCCTGATTTAAGCGTAAACTGGCCAAATTTTAAAACGTTTTTGCTTAACGCAAACTCAATGAATTCTTGTTGGTATGCTTTCATTATAATTCCTAAGCTATTTATTTAAGGCTTCTTTCTGGATGTCGAACAACTCATTAATACTATGCTTAGCCAGTTGCATCATCTCGTTCATTTCATCAAAGCTGAACGGTGCTTCTTCGGCCGTGCCTTGAATTTCAATTAACTTACCGGTTTCTGTCATGACCACGTTCATATCTGTTTCAGCCGCTGAGTCTTCAGGGTAATCAAGATCTGAAATCGGCTCACCGTTATAAATACCAACAGAGACCGCAGCGATCATATGTTTTAACGGGTTAGTTTTAATAATCTCTTTGGCGCGCATGTAATTAATAGCATCGACAAGGGCAACACAAGCACCGGTAATTGACGCGGTACGAGTGCCACCGTCAGCTTGAATAACATCACAATCAATGGTGATCATATTTTCGCCTAGCGCTTTTAAATCAACAGCTGCACGTAAAGCACGAGCGATTAAACGTGAAATTTCTAGCGTTCGACCACTTTGCTGGCCATTAGCAGCTTCGCGGCGCATACGAGTATGAGTAGAGCGCGGCAACATACCGTACTCTGCTGTGACCCAGCCTTTACCTTTGCCTTTTAAAAATCTCGGAACACCTTCTTCAACCGTTGCTGTACAGATAACTTTTGTATTACCGAATTCAATCAAAATTGAGCCTTCAGCATGGGCGGTAAATTGACGAGTAATAGTTACGGGGCGGATCTGCCCGTTGGTTCTGCCGCTTGGACGCATAAGTGTTCCTAATCTAGTAAATTAATTGCTGCGCATTATAATGTTTGTCGGGTTATTTTGACAGTAGCGGTATTGATTATCTTTATATGTTTATGAAAGGATACGGCTCGATACTGTCGATGTTAGCGTCAGCGAATGATCACAGAAGAAATTTGAAATATAGTTAGCTTACCCAAGGTCTTGTTAAACGCCTTATTTGTTGGAAGTTTTGATTTTATGAAGTTAGTTACCTTATTTTTCACTCTGATTTTTAGCCTTGCATATTGTATTAGTTCAGTAAGTGTTGCGGCAGGAAAGTTACCGCTTTATAGCCAACATTATGATGACCAACGCAACCCGTTCGACGATGCAAAAAATGCGATTAAACTCGCCGCAGCAACTAAGCGCAATGTCTTGATAGAAATAGGCGGCACTTGGTGTGGTTGGTGTAGCAAAATGGAGCAATTTTTAGTCGACAACCCTAAGGTCGCAGAGGCGTTACATAACAACTTTGTTGTTTTAAAAGTGAGTGTTAGCGACGCCAATGAAAATGCTGAATTTATGAAGAGCTTGCCGCCTGTATTGGGTTATCCGCATATGTATGTATCTACGGCAACGGGCAAAATGTTGTTGTCTAAGGATACGGCCGAGTTATTAGAAGGTGAAGAATATTCGGTTAACAACTGGCTTGAGTTTATCGAGCAATGGCAACCACAAAAATCACAAGGATAAGGTTATGCAGTCATTTTTTGAAAAGTCTTATCAAACGCCATCATGGCTAAAAAACAAATTATCGCGTCGGCAGCTGCTAAAGTCGGCAGCGGGTGCCAGTGCTATCGCCAGTTTACCGCGTTATGCTTTTGCGGCGCCTGAAGCTTTAACTGAGCTAACTAAAACTGATCCTTGGTTAACATTAGATACAGTTTTTAATCATCTGTTACCCAGTTCAGCGTCCGGCCCTGGGGCAGCAGAAATTCAAGCAAGTAATTATCTTTATCAAACGATTCAACAACAACCGATTGGGGCAGACGAAATTACTTTTATTTATAATGGCGTTGGTTGGTTAAATGGCTACAGCAACAGCCAATTATCGAAAACTTTTGTTGCTTTAACAACGGCTGAAAAAGAAACTATTTTACGCGGAATATCCGGTTCAACAGCCGGTGAAAACTGGTTAAATACCTTAATCAATTATCTTTATGAAGCCATGCTTTCACCACCCATTTATGGTGGTAATCCTAACGGCGTAGGCTGGCAGTGGTTAAAACATCAGGCCGGCTTTCCGTTACCTGCCAAAGGCCAGCGTTATTATGAAATTCCGGGTCGCCATCAAATTAGCGTAAAAAATATGCCGGTAGAGGAAAAAACCAAATCATGAGTATTGATATTTGTATTGTTGGCAGTGGCGCCGGCGCATCGCCAGTAGCTTACACCTTAGCAAAGGCCGGGGCAAAGGTCGTGGTGTTAGAAAAAGGACCATGGTTAACTGAAAAAGAGTTTTATAAAGACGAATTAGCGATCAGTTTACGTGATGCTTATAACCCTAATTTAGCCGATGAACAGCATGTTATTGAAGATGAATATGTTAGAGATGACGGCAGTAGTTATTGGCAAGGTGAGCCCACCAGTGAATCGGGTTGGAGCTTTTGGAGCGGCACAGTCGTTGGCGGTTCTTCAAATTTTATGAGTGGTTATTTTCATCGGCTGAAACCCATGGATTTTCGTTTAGCGTCGGAGTTTGGCGCTATAGCAGGAGCCAATATCGCAGATTGGCCAATAAGCTATGATGAATTAGAGCCTTATTATGCCAAAGTAGATGCTGAAATTGGTGTTTCAGGTGCAACCGTTGTGCATCCTTATGTTTCGCCGCGCTCTACTGAATTTTCATTTCCGCCATTAGCTGAACATCCGATTGCCAATTGGATTGATCAAGCAGCTGAGCAGATTGGCTTTCATAGTTTTCCCGTCCCTAGAGCAATATTATCAACCCCCGCAATGGGCCGAAATAGCTGTGAATATTCAGGATACTGTTCCAGCTATGGTTGTTCTTCGGGCGCAAAAGGTAGTGGTCGGGCGGCGCTGCTAAATCACGCGGTAGCATCGGGCAACTGTATTATTAAACCGGAATCTAAAGTTTATAAAATCGAAACGGATGCCAAGGGTGAGATTAGCGGTGTGCTTTATTACGACAAAAACGGTGATAAGCAAAAGATCACCGCTAAATATTATATTGTTGCTTGCCAAGCTATTGAAAGTGCACGGCTGTTATTGGCATCTACCGGCGATAAATTTCCCGATGGTTTGGCTAATAACAATGGCCAAGTAGGTAAAAATTTAATCTTTAGCGCCGGTGGTACAGGCCGCGGTGATTTTTTCTTTCAAGACTTAACTGAAGAAAAGGTCAATCAACTTAGAACCGTTGGCCCTTTTATTAATCGCGGCTTGCAAGACTGGTATCAAATCAGTGATAAAAACTTTGCCGGTAGTAATGAGCAAGGCAAAGCGAAAGGCGGTACCATTGATTTCCTCTTTCATCAAAACCCAATTGCCAGAGCCATGGGCAGCCAATGGGATGAAAACAACAATTTAGTTTGGGGCGAAGCATTAAAAGCGAATTTAAAAACTGAATTTACTGGCTATAAAACCTTACGTTTTGAAGTGTTTAATGACTGGTTACCGAACGATAATTGTTTTGTTGCATTAGATGAAACGGTGACTGATAAGTGGGGCGATCCGGTTGCAAAAGTTCGCATTGGTTATCATGAACACGATTTACAAGTAGGGGAGTATTTAGCCGCCAAAGGTGAAGCATTATTAACCGCGATGGGGGCCAAAAATGTTAGTTCTTCCGTCAGTGGTGCGCCGCCAACAAACTTAATGGCTGGTGGCTGCCGATTTGGTGATGATCCTAAAACGTCAGTGCTTAATAAATATTGCCAAGCCCATGAGGTAGATAATTTATTTGTTACCGATGGCGCGTTTATGCCAACCGGTGGCAGTGTGCCATATACGTACACCATTTATGCCAATGCTTTTCGGGTGGCTGAACATATTAAGCAGCGCTGGCAAGGGTTAAACCAATGATCTTATAATACCAAACGATAGACAATTCAGTGCTTTTGTTCGTATAAAAACAATGGCTATAATTGATTAGCCCAATGTTAGCTGAACTCAGCCTTGCTTGTATTTAAGCAAGGCTAGTTTGCTGCTTTAATTCACTCGCAGTTACAAGTGCTTGTTGATAAAGATCAGGTGATGTTTGTTTAAATTCAAGGCACCTTTTTTTCGCTGGCTGATGTTCTAATTCTGCGGCATTTATCAGCCAAGCTAAGCCCATTAATTGATTTTCTTCTACGCCTTCATTTAAAAAATAAGCGCGAGCAAGGGCTCCCATTGACCTAACTTCACCGTTTTGTGCTGCTTGTTTAAATATCAAAAAAGATCGCTGTGTTTCGCCATTTTCTCTGTAATTCATTGCTTCTTGATACAAACTTTCTAAGTCAATCTCTGCGGCCGATTCACTTTGATTAGACGTTAGTATTTCAGGCTGATAATTTAGCTCAAAATCGCCATTGTCAAAAATATCCTTGATGTTTTTTTCCGGTTTTTTATCTGACATTAACCCATGCATTACGGTGTCGTAACGGTTGTTGAGATTTTCAAGAATCTTCTGTTGTTGCGTGAACTGTTGTTTGTAGAAATCTATTTCGGTTTTTAAATAATCAATCGTATTATTTTTATCAATAAGTTGCTGGTCGTAATTATTCTTTAAGCTGTCTAAGTGGCTATGATGAGCAGTATCTATGCGAACATTTTGTTTTTCTGAGTTTTTTTCAAACCGCTCAAGTACAGCTAATACGCTGCTTTCATAATTGCTTTTCATCTTTTCAAACCACCGAAAAACCTGACTTGGTGCTTTTACGTTATCGTTGGGCATATGTGAAAATCTCGACTAAAAAATAATTTTGTTCGTATATTAACCATACTAAAGCGTAATTAAATTGCCTAATAATTTTTGATATTTATCTTTTCTTTAGATTTTATTTCGGACCTTAATTTTTAAAAAAGGTGTATTTTTGTGGTTGAAATACTCATTGCTGGCTATTTTATTTTTTAATATAAATTCTCAATGAGGCCAACTTGCATAAAATATATTTGTTGGCTATACCTTTGATAGATATAAATTAATAATTGCTTAAATGTTGATGGAACAATTAGAAATAGAATTACCAAAGGATTTGACTATAGCCCATGTCGAAGCGTTTAAAATACATGCTTTACCGTGTATTGAAGACGCTGGCAATATCCTCATTATTGATAAACAACTAAATAAAATTGATACCGTTGGTGTGCAATTATTATTATCAATAATTAGCCAAATACTCTCCCAGAAAAAATCACTAACTTGGCAAAATAACTCTTCAATATTAATTGAAAGTATTAAACAGCTAGGCCTAGAAAACTCTGATTTTAAAAACTACTTATTTAATTAAATATAAGGAACTTAAAAATGACCAAAGTTTTGGTGGTTGATGATTCGAATTCCATCCGAGATATGGTGAGTTTCACTCTCAAAAGTGCGGGATTTAATACAGTTGAAGCCCAAGATGGGTTAGAAGGTTTAAATAAAGCAAAAGTAGAGTCATACGATCTTGTAATTTCGGATGTCAATATGCCCAATATGGATGGTATTGAGCTTTGCCAAGAACTGCGAAAATTACCCGCCTTCAAATTTACTCCAATCTTAATGTTAACAACTGAAAGTTCAGGAGATATGAAAATGCGCGGTAAAGCTGCCGGCGCGACAGGTTGGCTGGTTAAACCATTTAATCCAGAAAAATTATTAGCAACTATTAAACGCGTTGTTAGGTAATATTTATGAGCATTGATCTGTCTCAATTCTTACCGACGTTTCTTGAAGAAAGTAACGAAGGGCTAGAAATAATGGAATCTGGGTTGTTAAATCTGCAACCAGAAGATGAAGAATCAATACATGCTATCTTTAGGGCGGCTCACTCAATTAAAGGAGGAGCAGGAACTTTTGGTTTTATGCAGGTAACAGACTTTACGCATTTAGTGGAAACATTATTAGATGAAATGCGTGATGGCCGCAGAGAAATATTAAAAAGTGATATAGAAATACTACTTGAGTCGGTTGACTGTATTCGCTTGTTAATTGATGCCGATCGTCAAGGCAATACTTGTCAAGATGAGAATATCGCTAGAGTTTCAGAACTTCTAAATCAATCATTAAAAAACGACACCTCAATAATAAGTAGCGTTATTATTGATGAGCCTAACGAAGTGACCAAACAACGGCGCTGGTTAATTGATTTCATGCCAGAGCATCATTTAGTTCAGACCGGCAATGATCCTATTTTTTTGTTTAATGCGCTTGCCGATTTGGGCGAGATTAAAGTCACATGTTATACCGATAATATACCGGCATTAGTCGACTTTGATCCGGAAGAATTATATTTATATTGGAAAATTGAGCTTAGCTCCTCTCATGCCTCAGAGTCCGATATCAGAGAAGTTTTTGAATGGGTTGAAGATGAGTGCAAGTTAGATATCACCATAGCGCCATCAAATAGTGAACTAGTTGAAAATAGCGCTCAAAACGAGCAACAAGCGATTGATGACGAATCTGTTCAAACGGAAAAAAGTAGCATTGAAAGTATCACGATTAAGCCACCTGAAAGTGCGGAAAATAATAAAGCCCCCTCAACTTATGCTGCTAATAACGACAAACCTCAAGCTAATGTTAAAGCCAAGCCAGAAGTCAGTTCCATTAGAGTTGGCGTTGATAAAGTTGATAGCTTAATTAATTTAGTTGGTGAGTTAGTCATTACCCAATCAATGTTATCTGAATTAGGTAATGACTTTGATTTATCTAAGATTGAAAAGTTAACTTCTGGCTTAGATCAACTGTTACAAAATACCAAAGAATTACAAGAAAGTGTCATGCGAATTCGCATGTTACCTATTAGTTTTGCCTTTAATCGTTTTCCGAGATTAATTCATGATCTTTCTATTAAAACAGGTAAAGAAATAGAATTAGTTATTAAAGGAGAGCAAACCGAACTTGATAAAACCGTGATGGAGCAAATTGGTGATCCCTTAGTGCATCTAGTTAGAAATGCCGCAGATCACGGAATAGAAACCGCCGCTGTTAGGGTTGCCAATGGTAAATCAGAAGGAGGAACCATTTCACTTGATGCTTACCATATGGGGGGCTCAATTGTGATTGAAATAAATGATGATGGTAGCGGAATTGATCGCCAAGCGGTTTTAAATAAAGCCATCGAAAAAGGCATGGTTGAGCCCAATAGCTCATTAACTGATAGCCAGGTTTTTGATTTGATTTTTGAGCCCGGTTTTTCTACCGCCCATGAAGTCAGTGATATTTCAGGTCGTGGCGTTGGTATGGATGTTGTTAAGAAAAACATCCAATCATTAGGCGGAAGAATTCAAGTGGAATCTGAAGCGGGAAAAGGAAGCTGTTTTAAAGTTTATTTACCGCTGACCTTAGCTATTTTAGACGGGCAACTCGTTCGAGTTGGCTCTGAAGTTTACATTATACCGTTAATTTCAATTGTTGAATCATTACAGGCAAAAACTGAGTTAATCAATAGGGTCTCCGGCAATATGGTTCTGTATCGCTTACGAGAAGATAACGTTCCGGTTTTGCCCATTTATCAATTATTTAATTTAGATGCCGACAATAATCAAGTGGATAATTCCTTATTGGTCGTTGTGGAGTCTGATGGACAAAAAGTAGGGCTAATGGTCGATGACCTATTAGCTCAACAACAAGTTGTTATTAAAAGTTTAAAAGATAATTACCAGCAAGTAGATGGTATTTCCGGTGCGACAATTTTAGGTGATGGCTCTGTAGCTATGATACTCGATATACCAGGAATGATATCGATAGCTTTAAAACAAGCCCAATCAGCCCAAAAAGTGGCAATTAAAGATACTCTCGAGGTTGTTTAATGGATATTCAATCACTTGCTAAAGACATTCATTCTCAAGGTGAGCAATCGCTTGAGGGCATTGATTTTATTACGAACGGTGAACAGTATTTAACGTTTCGCTTAGGCGATGAACAATTTGCCATTGATATTTTATGTGTGGAAGAGATTCGTAGCTGGGAAAGACCAACGCGGATTCCTAATGCCCCCAATCATGTTAAAGGGGTTATTAACATGCGAGGTGTGATTGTACCTATTATTGATTTGCGGACAAAATTTGGTGTTGGCCAATCGACATATTCAGAGGTAACGGTTGTTATTGTTTTAACGATTAATGGCGAAAATGGCGCTAAAACCATAGGTTTTGTGGTCGATGCGGTGTCCGATGTGTTAAATGCAGAAGACAATCAGATAAAAGAATCACCTGCATTTGGCGGTTCTATTTCACCTGAGTTTATTGCGGGGCTAATTAATGTTGATGAAAATGTGGTGACGTTACTCAATGCTGATGCTTTATATAAAATTGAAAAACACCAATTTAATGGAGGTAGCAAACAATGATCGACACCGAGCAAGAATACCTCACGTTTATTGTAGATAATGAAGAGTTTGGTGTTGATATCTTATGCGTACAAGAAATTCGCGTGTTATCTAAAATCACCACCTTACCGAATAAGCCTGATTACATTAAAGGCGTAATTAATCTCAGAGGCGTGATCATTCCTATCGTTGATTTACGTGTCCGCTTTGATAAAGACTCTCTGCAATATAATGAGCAAACCGTCATTATTATTTTGCGTAATCAAAATGTCGATAAACCCATGGTGGTGGGGATTGTTGTTGATGCAGTATCCGATGTTTATAAATTCACGCATAGTGCGATTAGAGCAGCACCTGATTTTGGTAATAAAATTGAACGCTGTTTTATCTATGGCCTAGCGTCAAATGAAGAAAATTTGATTATTTTGCTTGATAGCCAAACGTTACTAAATCAAGACGAATTATATAATTTATAACATTAAAGCGACTAATCAAAATTAATGGTTCACAAAAATTATTAAACAATAAATTTACGTTGTAAGGCATGAGTACCTAAAGTCAATGACGCGGTGATGTTACTCCTAATAGCCAGAACAACATTAAATGATGAAATTCAATCGAAAGGAATATATTGAAATGTGCCCAAGCAAAGTCATGTCAGTTGAAGAAAAAACGCAAGAAACACAAATTCAAGAATTATTAGCGCAGATGGATGCTATTAATCGCGTACAAGCGGTGATTGAATTTACGATGGAAGGCTCGATTATTACCGCGAATGATAACTTTCTCAATGCCATGGGCTATACCCTTGAAGAAATTAAAGGTAAACATCACAGTTTATTTGTTACACCTGAATTTAAAGTCAGTAATGAATACAAAGAATTTTGGGAGCATTTACAGCGCGGTGAATTTGAATCGAAAGAATACAAACGCTTAGGTAAAAATGGCAAAGAAGTGTGGATCCAGGCGTCATACAATCCGATTTTAGATGCCAAAGGTACCCCGACTAAAGTCGTTAAATTTGCCACTGATGTTACTGAGCAAAAACTGCTCAATGCCAATTTTTCCGGCCAAATTGATGCCATGAGTAAATCGCAAGCGGTGATCGAATTCAATATGGATGGCACCATTATTACCGCGAATGATAATTTTTTGAATGCCATGGGCTATACCCTTGAAGAAATTAAAGGCCAACATCATAGCTTGTTTGTTGAGCCGGAATTTAAAATAAGCCATGAATACAAAGAATTTTGGGAAAGCTTAAATCGTGGTCAATATGAATCGAAAGAATATAAACGATTAGGAAAAGGCGGGAAAGAAATTTGGATACAAGCTTCATATAACCCGATTTTAGATTTAAATGGTAAGCCATATAAAGTAGTTAAATTTGCAACCGATGTCAGTGAAGAAAAATTACGTAATGCAGATTTTTCCGGCCAAATTGATGCCATGAGTAAATCGCAAGCGGTGATCGAATTCAATATGGATGGCACCATTATTACCGCGAATGATAATTTTTTGAATGCCATGGGCTATACCCTTGAAGAAATTAAAGGCCAACATCATAGCTTGTTTGTTGAGCCGGAATTTAAAATAAGCCATGAATACAAAGAATTTTGGGAAAGCTTAAATCGTGGTCAATATGAATCGAAAGAATATAAACGATTAGGAAAAGGCGGGAAAGAAATTTGGATACAAGCTTCATATAACCCGATTTTAGATTTAAATGGTAAGCCATATAAAGTAGTTAAATTTGCAACCGATGTCAGTGAAGAAAAATTACGTAATGCAGATTTTTCTGGTCAAATTGAAGCTATGAGTAAATCGCAAGCGGTGATCGAATTCAATATGGATGGCACCATTATCACCGCGAATGATAACTTTTTGAATGCTATGGGATACACACTTCAAGAGATTCAGGGGCAGCATCATAGTATTTTTGTTAGCCCTAGTTATAAATCCACTATTGAATATCAGCAGTTTTGGGAAAAGCTTAATCGAGGTGAATATGACAGTAATGAATATTTACGTCTTGGTAAAAATGGTAAAGAAGTATGGATACAAGCTTCGTACAATCCTATTTTAGATTTAAACGGTAAAACTTTTAAAGTGGTTAAATACGCGACCGATATAACCGGACGTAAGCAAGCTATCTCGCAGATAAAAGAGACCTTAATGACCTTATCTCAAGGTGATTTAACTAAAGGTATAGAAACAGAATTGGTGGGTGAATTTAGTATTATTGGCAATTCTATTAATGAATTTATCAATGTGCTAAATGAAATGGTGAGTAATATCCGCACTACCTCAACACAGGTTGTTGATTCGGCAATAGAAATAGCTGCGGGTAACAATGAGCTTAGTCATCGTACCGAGTCACAAGCTTCTAGCCTTGAAGAAACAGCCTCAGCGATGGAGGAGCTAACAAGTACGGTTCAGCAAAATGCTGAAAACTCGACCGAAGCAAGTAAATTATCATCACTGGTGATGCAAAAAGCGACCAATGGCGGTGAAGTGGTGAAAAATGCCATAACTGCGATGACAGACATTAATCGTTCGAGTAAAAAAATCGCCGATATTATTAGTGTTATTGATGAAATTGCTTTTCAGACCAATTTATTAGCATTAAATGCAGCGGTTGAAGCCGCAAGAGCTGGAGAACAAGGACGAGGTTTTGCTGTCGTTGCGGCTGAAGTACGTAATTTAGCTCAGCGCTCTGCTGGCGCCGCAAAAGAAATTAAAGGTTTGATTAATGATAGTGTTGAAGCCGTTGGCCAAGGCACTAAATTAGTCGATGAAACAGGGCAAACATTTACCGAGTTAGTTTCGTCTATTGATGAAGTCACTGGCATGCTTAATGACATTGATAGTGCCGGTAAAGAGCAATCAGCAGGCATTGGCGAGGTCAGTGCAGCGGTTAGTCAAATGGATGAAATGACACAACAAAATGCGGCCTTGGTGGAAGAGGCAAGTGCGTCGAGTCAATCAATGGAAGAACAAGCGCAAGCTTTATTAGAGCAAGTATCCTTTTTCAATATTGGTGAAGAAGAAGTTGAGCCAGTGAAAAGCCCAGCGAGAAGAAAGTTACCCGTTAAACGTGCAGCGCCAACAGTCGCAAGGCGTGTTCGTGCAACTACGCCATCTGATCAAGAGTGGGAAGAGTTTTAGACTGAATAATGGCTAATGAAAGAAATTCGGATGTGGTTTTATCTGCAAAAGACTTTCGGTTTATCTGTGACTTTGTCTACGAACATACCGGCATTGTGCTCAGTGAGTCTAAAAGAGAGATGGTCTATCGGCGTCTCTCTCGAATAGTCAGAGAGCGCAACCTGCAATCTTTTACTGAGTATTGTCAGTTATTGCGAAATAACCCACCAAGTGAAATGGGTTATTTCATCAATGCAATTACAACAAACTTAACCAGTTTTTTTAGAGAAGCACATCATTTCGAGTTTTTAGCAGCGACAGAATTGCCTAATTTACTGAAAAACAAGCGAGATAAAAAAATTCGCATATGGTCTTCCGCTTGCTCTACGGGTGAGGAGCCTTATTCGGTTGCGATGACTATTGTGCAGTCGATGAAAGAAAAACTGTCAACATGGGATGTGAAAATATTAGCTACGGATATTGATAGTGATGTCTTAGCTAAAGCACGTGCAGGAATCTATGAAGATAAAGATAATTTGATGCAGGCCAAGATTAAGCAGCAATTCTTTAATAAAGGGACAGGTCAAAATAGTCAACGGATGAGAGCCAATGAAACTATTAAAAAATATATTACATTTAAGCAATTAAATTTGTTGAATGAATGGCCAATGAAAGGGCCTTTTGATGTGATTTTTTGTCGAAACGTTGTGATCTATTTTGATAAAGAAACACAGCAAGAATTGTTTAGTCGCTTTTATCAATTACTTTCTCCTGGTGGATTATTAATTTTAGGACATAGTGAAAATCTAGGTAAATGCCAAGAATATTTTGAGAATATTGGCCGTACCATCTTTAGAAAACCTTGGTAAAAGGGACTGAGCTTGCTACCAGAAGATATAGTTCGAGAGTATAAAAAAAACTGTCTGCCCGAGTTCTCTCATATTAATCATTATTGGGATAGGCAACGAAAATGTGTGGTATCAAAAATTTTGCCGGGCGAGTTTTTTATGTCGAAATCAAAGGGATTAATTGCCACGACTTTAGGTTCTTGTATCTCGGCATGCATTTGGGATGAAAGCGCTAAAATAGGTGGCATGAACCATTTTATGCTCCCCGTTAGTGATAAAGGAGAACATGAGGTTAATTGGGCAAGTCGAGGGAAAGTATCTGACGCAACACGATATGGCAACTTTGCAATGGAGCACCTGATTAATATGATTTTGAAGCATGGAGGCTGCCGAACAAGTTTAAGTGCAAAAGTGTTTGGCGGCGGCAAAGTTCTGCAAAAAATGTCTGACGTTGGCGAACGTAACATTCAATTTGTATTTGAGTATTTAGATAACGAAAAAATAGCGGTTGTTAAATCGGATATTGGTTTGATTTATCCGCGTAAAGTCTTGTTTGATCCTATATCTGGTAAGGCTTACATAAAAAGATTAGATAATTTACATAATGATACCATTGTACGTAGAGAGCATGACTATCGTACCACTATTGATGATAGTGATGTTGGTGGCGAGATAGAGCTTTTTTAAGCGCCTGGAATTTTTAATGACAAAAATCAAAGTACTCATTGTTGACGACTCTACAGTGGTAAGAAAAATTGTCCGAGAATTATTATCAGCGGATCCCGACATTGAAGTGGTTGGCGAAGCTGAAAATCCGTTTGTCGCTAGAGACTTAATTAAAAGTCTTAATCCGGACCTTATTACCTTAGACGTTGAAATGCCTAAAATGGATGGCATTACTTTTTTGGCAAATTTAATGCGATTAAGGCCAATGCCTGTGGTTATGTTATCAACCTTAACCACCAAAGGTGCTGACATTACTTTGCAAGCGCTAGAATTAGGGGCGATAGATTTCATTGCCAAACCCAATGTTGAAACATTATTTGGTAGCAAATCTACTTTTAGCGATTTTTTAATTGAGAAAGTTAAACAAGCGGTAAAAGTTGACCAAAAGCAGCACCAGCTAACGAGTAAGCTTATTGATAGTGGTAAGAGTAGTATTTTACCGTTTAATGGCAGTGGGCGAAGAAATCACCTGATTGCGATTGGCGCTTCTACGGGCGGAATTGAAGCGTTAAAAGTAGTACTTAGCCGGTTACCAAAAAATTCACCGCCTATTGTTATTGCTCAACATATACCACCTACATTTAGTGAGCGTTTTGCCAATCGATTAAATGCGATTTGCGAAGTCACAGTACAAGAAGCAAGGCACGGGATAAAAATCAAAGAAGGCAATGTCTATATTGCTCAAGGGGCAATTCACTTAAGAATAGAAGAAAAAAATGGTGCGTTATTTTGTGTTTTTGATGATTCCGAGAAAGTGAATCGACATAAACCCTCTGTTGATGTGCTGTTTCGCTCTTTAATACCGATGGCACATAATGTTCAAGCGATACTGTTAACAGGTATGGGAAATGATGGTGCACAAGGTATGTTGGAATTAAAAAATGCCGGCGCTAAAACGCTTATTCAAGATAAGAATAGTAGTTTGATTTGGGGTATGCCCGGCAGTGCTTATAAATTGTCTGCTCACCTAGAGCAGTGTGATTTATTTGAAATCAGTCAACGAATGCTAACTTATGCGAGCTTGACCTTTGATGAAATGAAAGGAGTCTAAATGTTGTTTACTAAGTACCAAACAATAAATGTAAACCTACTGATTTTATTATTAATTAACACATTATTTTTTCAAATAACGACGATTAATGTAATTGGCCTTGGTGTGCTGCTTGTTATTGCTTTTGTTAATGTTTTTTCCGCTCGTAAAGTACCTATTGATGAAGCTATTCCCGCCGCTAAAACTGCGGATGTAAATGACAAATTATTAGCCGCCTTGTCGGAAATTAATCAGGCGATTGATTTTGAAGTAACTGTTTTTGAAAATGAAATAAACCGCACTAATCAAATAATTAAAGAAGCTATGCCAGCGATTTCAAATGCGTTCAAAGAGTTAGAAAGTTTAAGTAATCAGCAGCCTAATATGAACAATGCTTTAAATAAGCAAATACAAGCCGCGGTGTCAGATGGCATACGTTCGCTACAATTTGAGGATTTCACCTTTCAAATTCTTGATTCGTTAAAGAGTAATATTCATTCATTAACAGAAATAAGTGCTGAAATAGTTACGTTTCAACATGCAGTACAACGAGATGAATTATCTGCAGTCATCAATTTAAAAGAAAAATGCCAAGCTATTTCTGTGAAATCTAAACTAAGAAATGATGTGAGACATGTTAATCAAACATCGATGGAAGAGGGAGAGATTGAACTGTTTTAACGAGAAAAAATCTAGTAATAGACTATTATCATGGTGGCAACAATATTACCGGTGGCGCTGTTATGAAAAATTGTTTAGCGCATGTTTATAACATCTTAGGTATTACTGAGTTGAGTCAAAGCTTAAAACGGGAAAATATCAGTCGCAGATAAGCGGTGTTAATTGTGTTTACTAGATGAATTGGCACTTAGTCTATTTTGAACAATGAATTCAGGGGGGATATATGGAATCAATATACAAGCTTACTATTTTAATTGTTGATGATAACCGTATGATGAGAGAAGTCATCAATAAAATGTTATCCCCTTTAAATCATCATATTTTAATATCTGACGGTTACGAGTCGGCACTGGCTTATCTTGAAAGCGACAATGTCGATTTAATTTTGATGGATATTGAAATGCCTGAAGTTAATGGCTTTGAATTAACTCAAATGATCCGACAAAAATATGCTCGCTGGCTACCTATTATCTTTCTTAGCGCCAATAATAATGAGTTATCCGTAGAGAAAGGGTTAAATGCTGGCGGAGATGACTATCTCACTAAACCCATTAGCCAGATAATTCTTTATGCCAAAATTAGAGCGATGTCTCGCATTGCCGAATTACAATTTAAACTAGACACTCTGGATAAAAAATTAGCAAAGCTTAGCAGCCAAGACCCATTAACCAAGCTGCTTAATAGACGCGCATTAGAAGATAAATTAAAAACTCACTGGCTTAATCACAAACGCGATAATAGCTCTATTTCTCTGCTGGTGATTAATATTGATTATTTTAAATTATTTAACGAGCATTATGGTCGCGCTGAAGGTGATGCTTGTTTAAAACGGTTTTCGCTAATGTTGAAACGACAAGTAAACCGCGAAACTGACACGGTTGCGCGATATGACGGAGAAGTGTTTGTTATTTTACTACCATATACTGACGAATATGGCGCAAAGCAGCTCGCTGAAAAAGTATTATTAAGTTTGTCGTCGGAGCCGATTAAACATGATTTTTCACCGACAGAACTATTTGTTACCGCCAGCATCGGCATTGCATCTAGCCAAGGTATGGGGTCGGGTTATAAACATTTATTAAAAACAGCTGATTTGGCCCTTTATCAAGCGAAAAAAAATGGCAGAAACTGTATTGCCACCCATAAATAATATCTTGTAAAAATAAAAAGGATTTAAAATGGACAAACCAAGTGTGTTAATTATTGATGATAATACAGATTATCTTTCCTTATTACAGGAAGCATTAAGTGATAAATATGAAGTTATGTTGGCAGAGAATTTAGCCGTTGCAGAGGAGGCTATTTTAGCACATGGCAGCTTTGATATTGCTTTAGTTGATGAACACATAGGCAAAGAAATTGGTTCTGTCTGGATTGCAGAAAAGGTGCTGACAAAAAACACAGCCACATCGTTTGTTTTATATTCAGGTTTAGCAACCGAAGAAGCGATATTGAATGGTTTAATTTGCGGCGCGGATGACTTTTTAACTAAACCTATGTCATTAATTTCGCTCTCTAATAAACTAGATAAATTGATTGAATATCAAAATAAAATTCATGGCTATGAAGACGATATTAAATCAAAAGAAAATGTCATTAACATTTCAATGGCACAAGCTTCTAAATATGGAAGTTGTATGCAGTTAACCTCAAGAATTAATCATTGTTTTACTTATGATAAAATTCGAGACGAAGTTTTTTTGTTTTTGCATAACATGGGCTTAAAAGGTTGTATTGCTTTTTATCCTTTAGAGCAGGAGCCTATATTTTATAGCTCAACCAACGGTTACTGCTCGCCGGTTGAAATTAATGTTCAGACTCTATTACATGAAAAACCGCGCCTATTTAGGTTTGGTTCTCGTACTATCTTTAATCACCCACTCATTTCGTTATTGGTTTTAAACTTAGAAGAAGGCGCGATTGACACTGACATTTATATTGATGCATTAGCTTCTGTCATTGAGTGTTTAGGCGCTAGAATGGAGTTTTTAATTTATAAAAATTCACTAGTTAATGTTCAAGAGCAAATCAGTCAGGCAGTTATTGCGACCAAGAACATGGTGCAAGTTTCTAAACATAATCAACAAGAGATAATGAATGAAATTGTTCAAAGCATTGGGCAAAGTTTCCATATTCTTGACATGTCGCTTGAACAAGAAAAATATTTAACAGACTTAGTTCAGACTTCACTGAATAAACATTCACAAGGTGAAGTGAATTTTATTGAAGTTATTGGTTATTTAGATCAAGCGTTAGCGAGTGTTGATAAATTAAAAGAATTAAATACGGTGGTGGTTGAAGAAATACTTGATGATGAGGATGAGTTATTTTGAGCAATGAAGCCGACACTAATAACCGTATTAACATAAAAAAATTGCCCTTTGCCGTAATAAAAATTGATAATCAAGGTCGATTAACTCATGTAAATGAGAGCTTTTTGTCCTTGTCAGGCTTTACTAATGACGAAATAATAAATAGTCATATCAATAGTTTACTTTCTGATGATGTCTTTGAATATTTCGATGACATTCAAGGTGACGAGCCAATTAATCTGGTGTTATTTGACAAAGCTAAAGCACAGATAGCTATCGAGATAAAATTAACTAGCGAGCATTCTCATTATTTTATTTTTATCACCCCAATCGCGAATAATAATTTAGCCGATAGCGCCTATACAGGAAAATTCATTCATTCAGCTGAAGCATTAGGTATTTCACTAAAACCTTATTGGGAATGGAATGTTCAAGAAGATGCCATATTTATCTCCGCTATGGCGATGCAGTTGCTAAGTAACAAAAATCACCCTTATGAAGCAAAAGTAGGGTTTTGGACAAAAAATATAGCGCCTGAATTTATTGAAAAACGTCAAAAAGCGATAGACTCGGTTTTATCTGGTAATAAAACTGAATATCGGTGTGAGTATCAGTTAAATACCCTTGCTGGAGAAGCAATATGGCTCGAAGAAAAAGGGCTAGTTATTGAGTATCAGAATAATCAACCATCAATTTTGTTTGGCACCATTGTCGATATAACTAAATCCAAAAACTTGATTAGCGACTTAAAAAAACAAAATGCCTATTTACTACTGGCCGAAAAATTAAGTCACGCGGGGCATTGGCGCATTGACGTTACCACCGGCGAGGTGTTTTTATCTCGCGGTGTTTATCTTATTCATGGTGTTGATCCAAAAAAAGCGAAAGTAGAGCACCTTAACAGCGAGTGTTTTCATGATGAAAAAGATCTTCCCATGTATATGGAACACTATAAGGCGGCGATCAAAAATAAAGCAGGATTCTATTTTAAACACACAATCACTAGAGATACTGGCAGTAAAATTAAAATAGAGGTTATTGCTGATGTTGAGATGGACGATTTAGGTAATGTCATCGCTGTCTTTGGTGTTATACGAGATATTTCGAAACAAGAACAAACCTTTGAAAAGCTAAAATTATTAGCCATGGTTAATTACACCATTAATGTGCCGATATTTTTCCTCAACGAACTAGATAATGTGGTGTATCAAGATTTAACCGTGAAATTAAGTAGTAAAATTTCAGGCTTGTTTGACTATATAAATTTTTCATTTTCAGATTATATTGCCCTTAAAAAGACAGCAAAAAAGATAGGCCAAGTTAAAAAAAATAGCGTGACCTTTGACCAGTTTCAAACGGTATACAATATTTCGGTTACCTATGAGCCTGATGCTGGTATATATATCTGGATAGTTGAAAATATCACCTTAGAGTTTAGAAAAGAGCAACAACAACTCATTAGTAAAAGACTAACCCTGTTAGGAAATACATTTGGCAATGTCTCTCATGATATTAATAATGTCTTAGGCGTCGCGTTAGGTTCTATTGAAATGTTGGAGTTAAAGTTAGCGCAAGGTGATAGTAATATTGATACCTATGTTGAACGTGTTAAAAATGCGATTAGCAAAGGGAAGTCAGTCACGGAAAGGTTACTGAATTTCACACGTAAGCCTTCAGTTAAGTTAGTGAAATTTGATCCTAATAAAGATATTAGAGACAACAAATATATCTTTGAACACCTATTCTTACATACCATTAAATTAACGGTCACATTAGAAGAAACTCCTTGCGCTATTTTTTTCCCACAAGGTGAATTTATTAATATTTTGCTTAATATTATTCTAAATGCAAGAGATGCGATTGAAGAGCAAGGAATTAGTGGTGAAATTCATTTATCAACTGAGCTAACTAACTATGGCTACTTTTTAGTGCATATTAAAGATTCAGGTGTTGGGATTGCAGAGCAAAATTTAACTAAAATTTTCGACCCTTTTTATACCAGTAAATCAGTTCATAAAGGCAGCGGTATTGGCTTGGCCAATGTATACGACACCATATATAAATACAACGGGGCGATACAAGTTTTGGGGCGATGTGACTTAGGCGGAGCTCAATTCACTTTGAAGTTTCAGTCAGCGGATGCCTCGGGTATAAAAGGCATTGCAGAAAATAAACCCTTGGATCTTCAAAACAAATCAATTTTAGTTTTAGATGATGAAGAAAGCATTGCAGAATTTGTCGCAATGTTTTTGTCAAACCAAGGGGCTGACGTTAAAGCTTGTAATGACAAAGTGGGGTTAGAGGCCTTTGTTAGTGATATGCACACGTGTGATATTTTTATCACTGATATGATTTTACCTGAATTAAATGGCCGAGAGGCGACCAATATAGTTTTGGCTAAATTCCCACAAGCCAGAATATATTCAATGAGTGGTTATATTGCTGAAGAAGAACAAAATTGGGAATATCCTGTTTTAAGAAAACCTTTTAATTCCTATGAATTATCTGAATTTATTAGTTCGTCATAATAATCTTTGACCGCAAAAGAGCGACTTAAAGCTCTTTTCTGTTAGTTTCTCCCGTTGACTGCCCTTCGTTGTATAAAGTAATTCGATTTCTGAAGACTTAATAATACAGAGTTCACTCGCGCCTAAAAAATCACTTAAGTGGTGTTGAATTTATCGGTTTTGAAATTTACCTTCATAAAATGTGATACTTTTGTGAAGGTTTTTCATTAACATCAGGTCTAGAATAGTAAGTAAGAATTGTTAATTAGAGAGCTAAAATGAAAATAAAAATATTAGCTATTTCAATGCTAACTATCGGTATTACTGCTTGCGGTGGTGGGGGCGGCGGTTCATCATCTGCAACGCCAACGCCAACGCCAACGCCAACGCCAACGCCAACGCCAACGCCAACGCCAACGCCAACGCCCGCCACTTACACCGGGGTTTTTGTTGATGCCGCTGTGCAAGGCTTAAATTATCAAACCGCCACGCAATCTGGCACAACCAATGCGATGGGTGAATTCATTTATCAATTAGGCGAAAAAGTCACGTTTTCTATTGGTGGTACTGACTTTCCTGAAGTTGATGTGGCCGCTGAAATTTCTCCGTTAACGATATTTAATACCGATAGTTTTGAACACCTTGGTGTTATAAATATGGCGCGTTTGCTGCAATCACTTGATGTCGACGGCTTAGCAACGAATGGTCTTGAGCTTAACGCCAATGTTCATACCTTAGCAGCACAACTCACGGTTGACTTTACCAGCGCTACGTTTGATGCAGACGTTGCTCAGTTCGTCATGGACAACAATGCGGTGAATATTTCACTTATTTCTGCACAGCAAGCTATTGACCACTTAAAAGACACGCTGATGGTAAGCACGCCAACAAGTTGTTCTGATGATCATGCCATGGTTGGCTTTACCGGCAGCTTTAGTAGTCTTGCACACAATGTTTCCGGTGATGCCGTTATCTTGGATAGCTGCACCATTAGTATTAGCAACTTTAACTATGATGCCACTGCGCCGGAGGTCTACTTTTACTCAGCTAACAATCAATCTGCTAGTTTTACTCTTGGTGATGAGTTAAGAAAAAACGGTGTTGCTTATATCAACGACACTATTACCGTGAAATTACCAAACAATAAAACGCTAGATGACTTAGCCACCTTTAGTGTTTGGTGTGTTGAGTTTGCCGTGAGTTTTGGCGACCTTACTTTTACCGCACCATAGTTTTACCCAGTGAATATTAACGCCTAACACTAGCTAGTTAATATTCACTGAGGCATAATCCCAATCATTATTTTTTGACACATTTCAGATTAGGGATAGTTTATGATCCACAGCATGACAGCATTTTCGCGCGTTGAAATAAAAGGCGACTGGGGCAATGCCGTATGGGAAATTCGCTCAGTAAACCAACGTTTTTTAGAAACTTATTTTCGTCTGCCAGAACAGTTTCGTAGTGTAGAGCCCGTATTAAGAGAGCGCTTTCGTAAGCAGTTAAATCGCGGAAAAGTTGAATGTAACCTACGTTTTACGTCTAATGCGGCCTCTAAAAGTGAATTGTCATTAAATAAAGCGTTAGCTGAACAGTTACTGCAACATGCGAATTGGATTAATGAGCAAACCTTAAATAGCCAAGTTAACCCATTTGAAATCATGCGCTGGCCAGGCGTTATGGAAGCGCCAGAAGCTGATATGAGTATTATTCAAGCGGAAATATTAGCCGGTTTTGATCAAGCATTAAGTGATTTTATTACTGCTCGTACAGATGAAGGTGAAAACCTAAAAGTGCTTATTGAACAACGTCTTGATGGTATTGTCGCAGAAGCGGAAAAAGTAAAAAACTTTATGCCAGAAATTATTCAATGGCAACGTACGCGTATCATCGACAAGTTTACTGACGCTAAGATTGATCTTGATTCAACTCGTGTTGAACAAGAATTAGTGTTACTAGCGCAGAAAATGGATGTTGATGAAGAAATTGATCGCTTATACAGCCATGTCAAAGAAACTAAAAGCATTCTTAAAAAAGGTGGCGCACAAGGTCGCCGTTTAGATTTTATGATGCAAGAGTTTAATCGCGAAGCTAATACCTTAGGTTCTAAATCAATCAATGCCGACATCACTAATTCAGCTGTGGAATTAAAAGTATTGATTGAGCAAATGCGGGAGCAGATCCA
>JBPOFN010000024.1:0-67185 GCA_051251725.1 Thalassotalea sp.
CAGTTAAATGACCGTAAACGATGACTTAACTGTTCAAAACCGACCTTTCGTCATCCTGACTCGGTCTAATAAGTATTCCCTATACAAAACCTCTTCAACTTGTCCTGAAGAAGTGGAGCGCATTTTAGAGATTTTTAGCTTGGGGTCAACACTTATTTTAAACTTATTAACTGACTGCTTGGTTTTCGTACAAACCATGCAAGTAATGGCTATTAAAGAAACATTAACGTTATTTTTTATACAATAGAAGATAGATGAAGCTCTTAAGCTCGATAAATTTATCTTTGCTGATTTAAATACTTTATAGGTATTTAAAATTAATCTTTTTAACTTTAGCTATTAACAACTCAAGTTAGCTCTCTAATCCATTAGTAATTACAGTGTATTAACTGATTATTAATATATACTTAATAATATAAATGTTACTTATAAGTTCATATAGCAGAAAGTAAACTCTGTGATTGATAAAGCTGTTGGATATTTATATCTTCACAAAAGAAAAAGCCGACTAATAAAGCTAATGCCGTTCGGATAAGGATCATTTCGTATATCGCAATTGATATCGGCTTGGAATATAAAGCACTGAACGTGGAAACGTTCGGTGCTTTCTTTTATCTGGAAGTATGTTGTTTGGTATTAAAATCTTAAATTTTTAAAGTGGTAAAAGTTAGCCTTGCATTTACTGCCTTAAGTTGTCTGTGATATTTAGTAAACCCTGACATTGGGAATCGTTTGGTAAAAGATGAGCTTCTACAACTAACTTCATTAAATTAAAAAGCTCAAAAACAAAAATTTTCGGCTTTTTTTACGTCTGAAGCTTGGTATCTATTTGGTATCCACAAGTTCCAGACAAAAAAAATAGCGCTTGAAGCGCTATTTTTAATGACATTAAAACTAGAATGGCATTTTCATGCCCGGCGGCATTTGCATACCACCAGTAACACCAGCCATTTTGTCTTTATTAACTTCTTCAACACGGCGAACTGCGTCATTAAAAGCAGCAGCGACAAGATCTTCGATCATTTCTTTGTCGTCTTCCATCATGCTTTCATCAATTTCAACACGACGAACACTATGACTTCCCGTCATAGTTACTTTCACCATTCCAGCACCAGCTTCGCCAACAACTTCCATATTGGCGATTTCTTCTTGTGCCTTTTGCATTTTTGCTTGCATTTGTTGGGCTTGTTTCATTAAGTTGCCCATTCCGCCTTTCATATCATTTCCTCTTAATAACAGTTAACGCAACCTTAATGGTTGGCTATTTAAATTTCAAGTATAACTATTTGGCAACAATAGATTGTTCGTCAATAGTGGCTTGAAAATACTCTTGTAAATGCTGAACTACTTTATCTTCAAATATTAGCTCTTTTGCATACTGATAACGTTTATCGTTAATATCCGTTTGAATTTTATAAGGATCGGCTACGGTATCCTCAACAACTGTTATTTCAACAGCGATCGACCGTTGTAATAAATTAGATAACGATTGTTCTAATTGCTGATGAGCCGCTTCACTTTGTAAATGTTTTGTTGACTGGTTTAACTCTAAAACTAGATGGTTGTCGCTGGAGTTTTGAGAAATAGTAGCGTGAATGGCTAACTGCCTTAAACGTCCATTCAAAGCCATGTGATCTATCATGCTAGCCCATTTATCCACCTGATTTGCAGAGGTGATTTTTGCAGGGTCAATGACCTCAGGGCTGTATTCCTGATTATGTAACTCTGCAATTTCTGGCACATTTATCGGCTGTTCGACGATTTCAGGCTCAGGGTTCGTGATAACTTGACGCTCTAGCGCGCCATCAGACTTTTTTTCTTCTTGCTCCAGCTGTTTTTTCTTACTCCGCAACATATTGCGAGAAGCTAAAATCGCTTCTAATGGCGATGCTGTTACAGGCTGCTGAATTTCTTCAATTGACGTTGGCGCCATTGGCGTTTGTGTTAATGCCGGTTGTCCATCAGCTTGGCTTGGCACTTGCTCAGGCTGTGCTTCATTTTCAGGTAACTCGGCATTAACTGAATGGTTACCGGAATTGGAATTATGCTCAGGCGTGATAACATTATGTGCTACTGGAGGAATATGTTCATCAGCCGCTGCATTATTTACTTTTGTTGTTGCAACCTCTGCTACCGGTAAAGAAAAACCTTGCTGCTCAGCTTGGCTTTCAATGTCACTGAGTTGCTCGGCCAATAATGCTTCGTCGTCTGATTGTGTGGTCGCTAATGTTTGATGCTGCCGTGCGTTTTCGTTATCTGTCTGCTCATTCATTTGATTTGCTTGTTGAACAATTACGGGAGCAGGGTTAGCGCTTGTGGCTGTTGGCTGATTAATTTCAGTAGCCACTAACTCGACATCGGAAAAATCCACCTCAGCAACAAGAAGCTCAGGGCTATTAGTTTGGCTGTGTTCAGTTTGAATATTCGCGACGGTAGTTGGCTGAAATGCCGCTAAACGTAACAGTGTCATATCAAAAGCGGCTTGTTCGTCGATAGCGTAAGGTAAGTCTTTTCTACCATTTAGAGTGATTTGATAATAAAGCTGCACATCTTCAGGAGCAATTGCTCGTGTAAACTTTTCTAATAAAACAGCATGCTCTGGCGATAAATCAAAATGGTTCTTAACGACTTGCGCAATAGCTACTTGATGAAATAATTGAATTATTTCAGCTAACAGACGACTATAATTAGGAGCATATGATGCAATTTCTAACGACAACGTCATCAGGCCTTGAATATCTTTTTTGATCAACAAGATAATAATTTTGTAAGGCCAATGTTGATCAATACCGCCCAACATTTGCTGTACATTAGCAGTAGTAATACTGCCCTGCCCTTGTGCAATCGCTTGATCGGTTAAACTTAAACCGTCACGCATACTGCCGCGCGCTGCTTTTGCTAACAATGTCAGTGCTGTTGGCTCTGTTTCAACCGCTTCCGCTGATAAAATATCGCTTAATTGTTGCTGAATTTGTTTGGTCGTTAGTGCTTTTAAATGGAACTGCAAACAACGTGATAACACAGTAACAGGTAATTTTTGTGGATCTGTTGTCGCCAAAATAAATTTAACATGCTCTGGCGGTTCTTCTAGCGTTTTTAAAAGTGCATTAAAACTGCTACGTGACAGCATATGCACTTCATCAATTAAATAAACTTTGTAACGGCCGCGACTAGGCGCATATTGAACGTTATCTAAGATTTCACGGGTATCGTCTACTTTGGTTCGAGAGGCCGCGTCAATTTCCAACAGATCAACAAAACGTCCTTGATCAATATCGATACATGCATCACAAACACCACAAGGCTCAGCAGAAATACCGGTTAAACAATTTAAACTTTTGGCAAATATTCTTGCGATGGTAGTTTTACCAACACCACGGGTGCCGGTAAATAAATAAGCATGATGAAGTCTTTGTTGAGATAAAGCATTAACTAGCACGCTAACAACATGTTCTTGTCCCATTAATTCTTGGAACTTTTTCGGTCGCCATTTTCTAGCTAATACTTGATAACTCATAAGGTTCTATTCACCTTCAAATTGGATAAGTGAAAACACCGATAAGTCAGCATCTTTCAAAACTTTTTCACCACCAAGTTCCGGAAGAGAAATAATAAAAGCAGCGGAAGATACTTGCGCGCCTAATTTACGAATCAATTTTGTTGTCGCCGCAATCGTGCCACCGGTAGCTAACAAATCATCGACAATTAAAACTTTGTCTTTAGACGTTAAAGCATCTTGGTGAATCTCTAGGGTATCTTGACCATATTCTAATTGATAGTCTTGAGAAAATGTTGCTCTTGGCAGCTTACCTGGTTTTCGAACCGGGACAAAACCAATACCTAAGGCAATAGCTAATGGTGCACCAAATAAAAAACCTCGAGCTTCAGTACCTACAACTTTAGTGAAACCTTGGTTTTTAAATTCTTTAGCTAAAAGTTCGATCGTTAAACTAAAGGCTTTGGCATTTTCGAGTATTCCCATGACATCTCTGAACATGATGCCTTCAATAGGATAATTTGGAATAGTATAAACTGCGTTTTTTATCAGCGATAAGTCTTGATTCATGAGTTAATTATTATTGGAATAATTCTATTACAGGATAAATCAATTATACGGAATTTTATAGAGAAAGGTTAAGAGTATTTTCAGTTTGGTAAGATGAAATAATATCTTCAAGGTTAGAATAATTAATTGGTTTGCTGAGCAAATGACTAATTTGATTTGCGTCTAACAGGTATTGCAGTTCTTTAATATCTTGGGTAGACATTAAAAATATTGGTGTGGTGTTCGTTTTATCTTGTTTACGTAGGCGCTTTATTAGTTGAAGACCATCCATAACCGGCATTAAATGATCAATGATAAATAAATCATAATCATTCTGGTGAGTGATCTCAAAACCAGCCAAGCCATTCGATGCTTGATCAACTTCATGACCTAAATCTTCCAGAAATGATGAAATAGTGTTTAACACTATCGATTTGTCATCAACCAATAATATTTTCATATGCGCTTCTTATGATAAAAATGTATACCAGCCCATTACCATTGGTAGTAACGGCATAGCTATCGCAACTGCAATTGCTAAAAATAAATGGCGCTTAGAAGCTTGCTCTGTAAAATTTTCGTGTTCTGACATTTTAATCTCACTATTAGACTAAACAAGAGGCGCGCATAATACCTAAAATCACCCGCTTTTGGTAGTAAAAATTTTCCCGAAATAATGAATTATTTATGAAGATCAAAAAACCCGCCGAAGCGGGTTTAATTTACAGATAAATAACAGGTTACTTTTTACCTTCGCCGCACTTACCTTCAGTTTTTGCTTTACCTTCACCACATTTGCCTTCGCCACACTTACCTTTGGCTTTGGCTTTACCTTCACCACATTTGCCTTCGCCGCACTTACCTTTAGCTTTTGCTTTGCCTTCACCACATTTGCCTTCGCCGCACTTACCTTCAGTTTTTGCTTTACCTTCACCACATTTGCCTTCGCCGCATTTACCATCTTTATGGCCATCAGCTTCATTAACAAAGGTCATTATTGATTGATCGGCAAAAGGGTTAACTTCTGCTTGCGCTGGCACACTTAAAAATAACCCTGCAGATAAAACAGTAAGCATGACAGTTGTCATCGATTTTTTTATAATATTCATGTTTAATTTCCTAATAAATTTAATAAGCTTACTTTTTAGTAAGCACTGACAATATTGAAGACCACGACGAATCAAAATTAATTTCAAAAAAAATGCTTTTTTTGAAATTTTATTACCCCCTCTCAAGTAATAGGTTAGCTGTATCTATATGACTACACAAGTAAAAAGTATCATCCTTGCCCCAATGGAAGGGGTTGTAGACGTATTAATGAGAAAATTACTTTGCTCGATTAATCAATACGACTTATGTATTACTGAGTTTTTGCGTGTCGTTGATAAACTCGAGCCTAAACATCGATTTTATACGGTTTGCCCTGAGCTTAAATCCGATAGCCGCACTGCAAACAACACGCCGGTACGAATACAGTTATTAGGACAAGAACCTGATTGGCTTGCCGAGAACGCCAATAGAGCCATTGAACTAGGCTCTAAAGGAATCGATATCAACTTTGGCTGCCCTGCTAAAGCCGTTAATAAAAGTAAAGGAGGCGCGGTGTTGTTGAAAGATCCTGAGTTGATTTTTCAAATAATGAAAACGGTTCGATCAGCTGTTGATAGCTCGCAAGTGGTCTCAGCCAAAGTTCGGCTAGGTTTTGATGACACTTCTTTATTTAAGGAAATTATTGATGCTATTTATCAAGCGCAAGTAAATACTTTAACGGTACACGCTCGAACGAAATCACATGGCTATAAACCACCGGCTTATTGGCATCATATCGGGGAAATACCTCAATATGAAAATTTTGAAGTTATTGCTAACGGAGAAATATGGTCTGCGGAAGATGCTATTGCTTGTATGGAGGTGTCAAACACGCAAAATATCATGTTGGGACGAGGCGCTTTAGCTATGCCTAACCTATGTAATGTCATTAAATTTCAAGAACAGAAAATGGATTTTAATCGTCTGGTACAACTGATATTTGAATATGCCCGTTTGGAAGATAGCTGTAACAATTTTTACTTTTCGAGCCGGCTAAAACAATGGCTTAAATATCTTAAATTACAATTTTCAGAGGGTGATGGTTTATTTACTGAAATAAAAAGGCTAAACAATAAAAATGATATTTTAACGTTAATTCAAGCATTCGCATCAAATGCACGTTAACAACAGATAATTAATAAAAACCCAGCTTGGATTTTAAACAAAAAAAAACCAGCCAAGGCTGGTTTTTTTATATGGTAACGTTTAACAAGATTAAACTGAAACACCTTTACGTTGTGCTGTGTCTTTAATAAACCCAGCCCAGCTTTTCGCTGATTTACGTGTTTGCGGATATTCCATTGCTTTATTAATTGCTTTATATGCTTGTTTGTACTCGCCTAGGTAAAAATGAGATTCTGCAATACTCATATGTAATCTACCTGGGTTTTTAGCACCTAACTCAAGCGCTTTTGTTAAAGCATCAATACCTTTATTAAACTGTTCATCTTGAACGAATAAAGTACCTGTTTTCCGATAATGCTTAGCTTCATTAGTTAATTTAGCTACTTGAGCATAAATTTTAGCGGCTTTGTCAATGTGCATTGCACCGTGCCAAGCGTTAGCTAAAGTCTCAAGATTCTTATCGTCACGTTTAATTAAGCCTTCATCCATATGCTTAGTCATCGTCATAGCTGCTTTATAAGGCATTTGATTAGATGAATATAACTGAATTAAAGTTTTAATTTCCGATTCTTTAACCAAATAGCCTTGGATATACGCTAACTCTAAAGTTTCTAAAGATTTAGCATAATTTTCTACTAACAAGTAGAACATACCCAATTGCGACCACCATTGCTTAGTCTCAGGAAAGGCTTTGACAACCTCTTCTAAAACTCCAATCGATTCTTTATACATCTTACGTTCATAGAAAGAAGTAACTTTAAGAATATATGGATTTTGGTTTGGCTTTTTCTTATCCGCTTTAATCGCCTTATCAGCCGGTTCGATCATCTTATCTAATTGCTTAAGTTCATAATGAGCTTGAGCAATCTTCACCCAAGTTGCACCATCATCTTTACAAGTAAATTCGATCCATTTGTAAAAGTTCTTAACGGCTTCCTCGTACTGTTTTTCTTGCATTTGTAAATCTGCAAGTAATTTTAACGACTCACCATGATCAGCAACTGTTAACACATTAGGCTTAACAGCTTCAGCTAAGTACTTTATAGAACTTTTATAATCATCACCTTTACCGCGTTGTGCGTACATTATTGCTAAATAACGAGCTCTAGTAGCTTGGTCAAAAAGGTCATCCGCATCAATCTCAACTAAGATTTGAATAGCCCCTTCGATATCTTCTGCTGTATAAGCATCAAACGCTGCTTGTACTTTTTTACCAACAGAAGGTCCCATTAACTGAGTTTTTCGCGGTTTACCGTCGATCAATGAACCTGGGCAAACTGGTTGAGGAGCTGGTGCTGCTTTATTTGCTTCTGCGGCATTAACCGAAGTTAAATAACTTGAAGAAATTGCAACAACTGCAACCAATGATGTCGATAATTTTTTCAACATAATTAATTACCCCTTATCCATTTTAAAGTCTAGCTGTACAGTTAAACCAGTTTGTACAATTGGCTTACCGTCAACAACTTTTGGTTTGTATTTCCATTTACGAAGCGCACGTTTGGCTTCTTTATCAAAAATACGTTTAGGCTCAGCTTCCATTACTTCAACGTCCTCTACACCACCAACTTTGTTAATGCTAAATGAAAGCTTAACCCAGCCTTCTTTACCATCACGCGCGGCAGCGATTGGATATTTAGGTTCAATTCGGACAATAGGTGTTGCATCACCATCTTTACCGAAAGCCCCTGGAGCAGAAATCCCAGTATTAGCGCCAGATAACTGAACACCTGGTAAATTAAACGTTAAACCACCTGCAACATTGCTCACTTCTGGTTCAGGAGCTTCAGGTTTTGGTGGCGCTTTAGGCGGCGGAGGCGGCGGAGGTGGTACCCTACGACGTTGCTCTGCTGCTGATTTAGGCGGCGTTGTATTTACTTCAACAATAATGTTTTCTAGGGCATCTTCCTTTTTAGCGTCGCCACTGGCAACAAGGTAAGCCATAAAAGCAAATAGAGCAAAAGTGACAGCCGCCCCTAGTAATATAGATACTAAAAAGCGAACCATAAATTAACCCTTAGCTGCTGCGATAGAAATACGATCAATGCCTGCATCTTTAATTGCATCCATTACTTTGACAACGATACCGTGTTTGGCATCTTTGTCTGCTTGAATGATTACAACATCAGTTGGCTGTTCAGCAAGTAATTTTTCAATGTTTGCTGCAACACGCTCGATATCAACACGACGCTTATCTAACCAGATTTCGCCTGTGTCTTTTACCGCAACAAATATATTTGCCGACTTTTGCTTCGACTGATTAGCTGCTTTAGGTTTATTTACTTCAATACCTGCTTCTTTAACAAAAGAGGTAGTTACAATAAAGAAAATCAACATGATGAATACGATGTCAAGCATCGGCGTCATATCTATTTCTGCTTCTTCTTCTTCACGAATACGTTTACGTGCCATTACAATATCTCTCTAGTGATGAGGTAAACTGTCAACCAGTTTAGCCTTTGCTAGTTTAACTTTTGCGTCTAGTCTTGAACTGAAAAATACACCTGATAATGCTGCAACCATACCTGCCATAGTAGGAATTGTTGCCATTGATATACCAGAAGCCATAAGACGCGGATTACCTGTACCTTGTTGGGCCATAACTTCAAAAACCCCAATCATACCGGTAACCGTTCCAAGTAAACCAATCAATGGACACATTGCCACGATGGTTTTAATTGTAAGCATATTCTGCTCAAGTTTTTCTGTCGCTTCGGAGATCCATGTATCTCTTATACGATGAGCATACCAGGTCGTAGTATCTTCTCTAGCAGTCCACTTCCCAACAATGCTATCTCGCATTGCTGGATAAACTGAAGCTAGGAACCAATATCTTTCGATCATCAATACCCACATTAATAAGAGAGCGAAGGCAACAAAGTATAAAACATTGCCACCCGTCGCAATAAAACTCCTGACAGATTCAATAAGCTCTATCAGGAATAACATTAGTTAGATTCCTTCTCTGCGATTGCAGCAATAATACCAGCACTTTGCTCGTCTAATTTGTGTAGTACTGCTTTACTCTTACCAGCAACAACACTATGAACAAGGATTAATGGTAATGCAGCAATTAGACCTAGCGCAGTTGTAACAAGAGCTAGAGAGATGTTACCCGCCATAATTTTCGGGTCACCTGTACCGAACAATGTGATTGTTTGGAACGTTAAAATCATACCGATTACTGTACCTAATAGACCCATTAATGGGGCAATAGCAGCAAACATTTTGATTAACGTAATACCACGGTCAACTGTTGGCGTTTCACGTAAAATCGCTTCATCAAGTTTCAATTCAAGTGTTTCAGCATCAACACCTTTATTGTCTTGATAAACTTGTAACAAACGACCTAATGGGTTGTTTGTATTTGGCGTAGATAAATCTTTTTCTTGTGCTTTCATCTTCGCGCTTGTTGAACCTAGTACTACTAAGCGTTCAAGTGCAATTAAGAAACCTAAGAAAAGTAATGCGGTAATTGCATAACCTACAGTGCCACCTTGATGGTAGAACTCTTCTAATGTTTTCTTACGCGTTTCTAGTGCTAAGATAGCGCCACGTGAAGGATCTAAATAAACAGGTGAAAAACCTGAAGTAGCCTTAAAGAAAAATGGTGCTGTTTCAGCAATGTAACCTGCTGGTTGCTTAGCTAACGGCTGAATTTGACCTACTTGATCGTTGTAAGTTAAATAGCCTTTATCTGACACTAAGTTAAATGTACCAATACGAGTGATCGTTTCAGTAGATTTAGTACCGTCTAAGTTAGTTACTTCAGCAGTGAATTGAGAAACTTTACCCGATTCTGTCATCTCATTTTGAAGCGCAAACCATAATTCTTCTAAGTCTGTTAATCCTGGGATTTCTTTAGAGTTAGCAATGCGGTCTAAAACTTCACCACGGCCTGAGTATTGAGCACTAACGATAGACGTTGAAATTGAACCGTAAGCGTCAGCTGCTGCTGCACGACTTACACCAAACATTTCGCCTAAAGTACCTTTAGCGCTGTCTAGTTCAGTTTCTTTTTGTGCTAATTTAATTTCATTAGCAGCATATTCTTTCGTTAAACGTTCGTTACGATCTTGCTGAAATTTTAATTCTTTTTGAGCCTTGTTTAATAAGGCTTGTTTATCAGCGCGAGCTGAATTGAATTCTGCTTCACGTGTTTTATCTAATTTAGCTTCAGAAACACGATTAGATTTAACTTGTTTAAGTAAATCATCTAATTGGTTAGCATTTGAAGCTGCTGTTAAACCTACTGACATCGAAGCAGCAAGTAATACAAAGTTTAAAACTTTTTTCATTATTTTGCTCCTGCTGCGAATACTGGTAATTTAGTTAAGTCCATTGGTAATTGCTTGCGCGCCATACGAATAGAATCAGTAATAGGCTTCAAGTATTCGTCACCTAATACATCCCAGCTGCGTGTTTGGTTATTCCAAACCCAAGCATTTTTAAAGTCTAAAGATTGAGCAACAAGCGCAACACGGCCCATGTGAACAAAATCAACAGTCAATGTACGATCGCCTAAATCAAGTTCGCCTTGATAAGAGTCAAAAATAGTACCGTAAGCAGCTTCAATTTCATAAGCTTCTAATACTAAACGAAATTGCTCTGACGTAGTAACGTTAGAGTTATTCATTACATCATGTAAACCTGCAACACGCTCTTTCCGAGTTTCAATGTTTACCGGCACATCTAATTCGATGAACTTTTCTAATGTATCAATCATGCTGTACATTAACGGCACAACACCTTGCTTGATTTTATCAATACCAGCAATTTGACGTTCTAATGACGCAATGTTTTCTTTTTGATCATCAACCATACGTTGTACATGGTCGTTATAACCTTTTAGTACGTCGGCTTGATCAACAACATTACGGTATTCAGCTAACAATTCTAATGTTTGCTCGTAAATAGAGTTAATTTTCTCTTGAGATTTAACAGATGCTTTATGGATAGTTGCTTCTGCGGCTTGTAGATCTTTAAGTGCATCAGCAGAAGCAATGTTGCTTACTGAAAATGCAAGTGCTCCTACTATTGTAGATGCGATAAGGCTTTTCTTACTTAATATGGACATAGTTCCCAACCAATTGTCTTTAATTTATATAACAAATAATTTGTTAACGCAGTATTCAACCCTGCTGTTGTTTTTATTGAACAAGAATAAAACTAGTCAATATTCCCAAACGACAGTCAAACTGTCAACTTAGGATATTAAAAAGATAGACTAATTTGTAGTTAAATAAACAAATTAGCTAGTATTTCTATTAAATATTTATAAAAAATTAATTCTTTTATTTAAACGCCCATCAATGGTGCAATTTATAAATAACTTTAAAAATACCTCTAGCGTATTTTTGTATCAAATAATTTACCGCTGGAAGTTTTACTAATTGATTCGTAGTAAGTCAATTTATTTCATCTGTTTTATTGAAATAAGCGGCTTTCCGCTCAAAAAAACGCCAAGCACTGATGATTTAAATCATATGCAAAGACATAAAGTCTATATATGAATAATTATAATCAAAGGTAGGCTATCGCTATAAAATTAGCTTATTATAGCCTCTGCCCTCTCAACTTTTTATAACATGGCGACTCAAGTGGCAAATAAAGCGTTACAAAATTTAACTTTACTTTTGGGTAAAATAAAGCACCAAGCAGCTAAGGTTGATGAAGTAAATACGAAAAATAAAGCCCATCGATTGTTAGAAGATAACGCTTTGTTTTCACGAAATTTATTTAATACTAATAGTGACAAGTTTTATCCATATGCGCTTGAAATTGAGAAAAACATTAATGAATTAAAGTTTTTTCTGAGCAAGAATAAAAATGAAATTGCGCTCAATTTAATGGAAAGAATCGAATTACAACTAAGCTCTATCCGTACAGCTTTTTCTTCAAATTCCACCATTCATAATGAAGCAGAGTTGCGCCAAGGTAAACTTTCACAGATCAAGTATAAAAACATGGCTAAAAAGGTTTTATTATCGAGCCATCAACTTTATGAAAAATTAGCCGAGTACCACGAATTTGAGCGGCGATTAATGGAAATGTTAAATCAAAAAAGTAGCCAATTAACGAGTGGCGCCAATAAAGATTTAGTCACTCAAGAAAGTTTAGTATTACATCAGCGATTAGGACGTTGCCGACAAGCAATATCAAAAGTTGAAAGAGAAATTGAAATAGCGGAGAAAAATAATTCTCTTTAACCTATATTTAGTTACGATACATTTGACACTATTAAAACAACCAGTTAGCTTGTTACTAAGTAAGCTATAATTATCAATAAAATAGAGAGTATTTTAATGAGGATCTCGGACGATATTCACAACTACTATGAAAAATTAGTATTACAAAATTTTGCGACTTTAAAATTAGACGAAAAGCATGACCCAGATTTTATTGCTGATTTAACTTGTGTCGTATTAAACCAACTAACACCTAGATATATTAGACATGAAGTCGATATGGCTTTTTATTTACCGGCTTCAGAACGGTTTGAAATGGAAAGTAATGTAAAAGTCGCAGTCAGTAAAGCGCTCGAATTTATGAAAGCTCAAGGAAGGTAAACAGAGCTGATCATTTATTATTTTAACGAATGCAGTTAATTATTCTTATAGTTAACATTTAAAATGATTAACTGCTCTCTATTTGTAAATCGGCTAACAAGTCAGTCACTTGCTGCTCAGCATTGATGAACTGAATACCAACATTAACTAAACCACCTTCATTACGACAATTACAAACGCTCGCGGCAATTTGTTCCATACCATTATTCGGGCTGTGAATATTTACAAAAACATTGCGTTTATTCACCATCAATTTGTCATTCTCCGTTTTAAAAGAAAAACCACAGCCTTTGGCGTTAATATCGCTGATCACACCTTTTATTTTTACGTCATCACTAGCACTATTAGCGTTTAATAAACTAATTGATGCCGGAATATGGGTAACTTGACGGCGCTGCTTACGTAACTCTCTATTTTCTAAAATATCAGGATAGGTTAAATAAATAAGTTTTTCCGGGTACTGGACAATATACTTAATTGAAGCTCTAAAGGCATAACACTTACCTGACTGCCCTTCAAGCAAGTAACGGACAATAACGCCATTACCTTCGACTAAGACATCATTTAAGTCATTTGAGCGCACCACTTTAGGATATTTCAAAATAATATACTTTCCAACCTCATAGCCAATGAGTAGCATTTTATTACGATAAGGAACGGGATGATTAATTTGTATATCTAAAACTTTACCTGGAAGTAATTCAAAATATTCTTCGTTGGCTAACTTTAACGCTTGCATATATCTTGCTTAAAATAACGGCTATCCATAAGTTAACTATAAACAAGTCGCTTATTATTGACAATAGTTATTACAACGAGATTTTTTATAAATAACAAAGTATTAACCTATCACCACGGCCGTGATAATAGGTTAATTTGAGCTCGAATTAATTAGCGCTATAGCGTTTAGTATAAAGTGAGGTATTAATTTCTTTTGCCGCTTGGACCATTTCTTTATACGGAACATCAGCAATAGTTACAAAACCGACATTATAGTTTTCACCATCAAATGCCCGGCCGGTAATTGGCGAATCAATATATTGAAACCAATGAGCGCCAACCATATATGGATTATCGATCACGGTTTCCATATATTCTTTATACATTCGTGCTCGATCTTGTTGATCTGATGCTAAGATCAGCCCAGGATGATAAAGGCCGGTATCGCTCGTAGCGCCAATATGGTATTCACCAATAATACTAGGTTTATCTACCTCCGCTAAAAAGTCCCATACTTTCGCATGTAAACCTTCTTTGTAATGATTGTAGCTCATCACATCGACATACTTAGTAGCGGCTTTAATCGCTTCTGGGGTCATGCCCCAGTGCGCCATTCTAACGCCCATGTACATATGATTTGGTAGCACTTCTGCTAAAGCATCGTGCACTATTTTAAAATACTGGGTTGCGAAAGCCTCAGACATAATCGCCAGATCAGCCACTACGCCATCATTTAGATCTGAAATTTCATAGCCATCAGAAATTGCTTTCCATGATGTTATGTTTGTATTCCAAGCATTGTTTAACGCATTAACATCATTGTATTTAGCTTTTAATAACCGAGTGAATTCAGTTTTTGTCGGGCTGTCATGATCTGATCGACTCATGGTATTAATCGCAATACTATAGCGCCCGCGTAAGGTTTTAGGATTACCCCAACTTTTTTCATTATCAACAAAAACACCGATACACCAAGGATTATTTTTTACCTCATCAGCAATCACCTGCGTGGTCATTTTAGCTCTGCGTTCAAACTCAGGATCAAACGGATCTGGGAATGCATGCCAAGCATCATTACCAGAAGAAATCGTTTTAAATTCCCCGATAATCCAACCATTAGCAAAATAAGGTAGACGATTCATTTGATAAAACTCTGGATCCACCCAGTTTCCTGTTGACGTAAAGCCCCAATTTTTAAAACGTTTAATGGTAATATCACGCCAGCTGGCTAAATAAGAGTCCGGCTGCGTTTCCCCGTAACGGCGCTCTAAGTTCGCTTGATAAAAACTATAGGTTTCACCATGTTTAACCGGGCCACGATGAACAGAGCGGCGATAACTATAATGATTTGCTAATTCATCATCCTCGCTTGGCAACCATTCAAACATTTTATTTCTTAATTCAGAGCTAATATACCTTGTTTTTTGTGCTTCTTTCGACACCGGACGAATACCAAGTGAGTCCTCTGGCGTAACGTCATCAGGGTCGACATAACGGACAGCATCATCTCATTCGTAATCATAGTTGGTTTTATCATTAAGCTCTTGTTTATACATTCAGCGACTCAATCCCCCTTGTGATAAATACAAAAGCTAAAAAATTTTTAAACCAAGGCCTAATAAATTTAATCTAAAACTATTTTTACTGCTTATCTTGTTGTTCTGAAAAGTTTTTAGCACAGCTGGTTAGCGTATTTTTTATTGTTTCGAGTGATAACCAATCTTTTAAATTATTGGGGACATCATTTTTAGTTACCGCTGTGAATATTCCGCTACCCGCTAAAATACAATGCCAAGACGTTGAACTAAAATATTGCGATATTTGTAATTTATTTAAGGCTGCATTTATATCATTACCTGATACCCACTCTTCCATGATGAATTGTAGGTATTGAGATATTTCTATATTTCTTACATCTCGCCAATATTTAGTGTCATTACGCGTATTCACTAAATAATGCAGCACAATAAAATCTCTAATGCGCTCAAAATTAAAATTTACCTTATCATTGAACCACTGCTGTTTTTCAGTGCTGCCTCCACCTTCGTCATAAGCCGTAATAAAGTCTTCAATACTTGTTTGGGTCATATGTAAGGCTGTAGCTTCTAAGGGTTCAATAAATCCTTGTGATAACCCAATAGCGAGACAGTTTTTATGCCAATGTTTAGCTGATCTACCAACGCGCATTTTAAGATGCTTAACCTTGCCATTAATGTCTTCACTGCCGATAAATTCACGCAACTCCTGCTCTGCCGATTCTTTTGATTGATATCTACTACTATAAACATAACCATTCCCAGTTCTATTTTGTAACGGTATCTGCCATGCCCAACCGGAACTAAGCGCTGTTGATACTGTTTGTGGCATAAATTTAATCTGTTTAATTGATGGGATTGCAACCGCTGAATCATTGAATAAATTATCAGCAAAACTAATGAAAGGCACATTGAGCGTTTTTTCAATTAATAAGGCGTTAAAGCCAGTGCAGTCAACAAAGATATCACCTTGATACAAGGTTCCACCCTGGGTACTAACAGCACTTATTTCACCTGAATCAAGTTGCAGCACTTTAGACACTTCACCTTCAACACGTTTTACTCCGAGTTTTTGTGAAAATTCGGCAAGAAACTGGCCAAGTAAAGCTGAGTCAAAATGATAACCATAGCTATTTTCACACTTAAATTCATTAATCGGTATCGGTGATTTACCTTGCTGAGCAAGCAAGGTCATAAATAAAAATTCATCAGGATGATACGCGCAGTTATGTCCTTGTCGGCGTAGTATATTCTGCTGTTCAAATGCTTCTATATGAAGGGCATCAATTTCGCTTGGAAATGGGTGGTAGTAACTTTTAGGTGTAGAATTTGAAGACCAATTTGAAAATTTAATACCGTTTTTATAAGTGGCATTACATGCTGGCATCCAATCTTTTTCGTTAATTTCTAGGGTTGTAAATAGTTGTCTTAAATAGGGTGTTGAACCTTCTCCTACACCAATAATTGGAATATTTTCCGATTCAATTAAGGTGATATCATATTGTTTATTCTGCCATTTTTTAGCAAATAAGCTAGCCGTCATCCAGCCTGCGGTACCACCACCAACAATCACTATTTTTTTGTTTTTATTTTTGTTCAACCTTAGCTCCATATCTCATTACTTATTCAAGTATTTATTAACATTACCAAAGAATGGTTATAAATTGCATTTCTTTTACCTTGTAAATTTTCTAATAGTTAATAGAAGATTTACAACGTAAAAGGCCTTGTTAAATAACAAGGCCTTTGTTTTATTTACTTAACAACTACGAATTATTCAGGAACTGGATAAATACGAACATTGTCAATGTTGAACGTTGTGTTATCGGCCATACTTATTTCAAGTCTTACATCATCAGCTAATGACCAGTCAAAGTTAGGATCACTGGCAATTGCGCCGTTGTAATAAGTTGAATCAGTATCGGTGACAAAATGGAATCTTAAGTTTTGCCATAAGGTTGGAGATTTTGAAAGTCTATTTTTCGGACTTACAATATAATTTCCAGACGTTTGATCGACTAACTTAACTTCCAATGCTTCTACTTTCTCACCAGTGTTTTGCCAATCAAACTCAACAACATAGCGAATTCCCTTTTTAAAGGTACCTTGTTTGATACCATCAGGTAGAAGGCGTATAGCTGTCCACGTTGCTGTGCTTGTTACTTCAAGACCATATAAGGTTTCATTAGCATTATCGTAACGGTTCGCATCTTCAGTTAATGCGATAGTTGCATCACCAGTCGCCATTACCCAGTCAGGTGCAGTGCCGTCATTAAAATGGCCATTAGCACCTTTTACAAGGTTACGTTGTTGATTAAAACGGTATGGAACCATCTTAACATCATCAAAAGTTAAGCTTTTTTTACCGGATAGTTGGATAGCAATTTCTTCCGCAGGATCTTCAAAGAAGCTATTAACAGGGTAATCTACCGTATGTAATACTTGAGATCTCACACCGCGCATCGTTGAATACTCAGCAGGGTAAACATTACCATTAGCTGAGTTTTTAACTAATAAAACAGCGTTAGTATAAAGACCTGTATCATCAGTTGACTCACTTTGCCACGACACATATACATTATCGTCTTCAGTGATTTGTCCTTGTTTAATCCCGGCAGGGGTTAAACGAATGGCTGCGTCATTAACTAAAGTTTCTACACCAAAACTACCCGTATAAGCACCCGTTGCATTTATAGCAGTGCCATCAACACCACCTAGCTGTTGTACCCAGCCATTATCAAAAGCACCACTTTCAAAAGTGCCATTTTTAACTAGATTAACATCAGCACCATTAATCATTAGGTTAAAAGTACGCTCTTCAGATGTTAAAGTTCCATCTGTTACTTTATAAGTAAATGCAAACGTTTCACTTTGGCCTTTGTCTATGTATAAAAATGCATATGGGTCAACAAGAATAGTACCGTCGTCATTAACTGTAATACCAAAGGTGTCAGCTTCAGGTGGTGTGACAATATCAATAACTTCCATTACGTCGCCATCAAAGTCTAATACACCTTCTAATAAATCGAAGGTAATTATATCGTCATTGGCTTTTACTGTTTTCTCTAATGGACCTGAGAATTCAGGGGCATTAAACAAGTCAGCTCCTTTAATAACAAACGTAGCTGTACGAGCAGTTGAATTATCAGCATTACCATCGGTTACAAAAAAGTTATAAGTAATTATACCTTCTTCACCTTTTACTAACTGGTCTGCAAAAACAGATGGATCAAATGTTAATTCAAAATTTGTTATTCTATCGGTAACAGGATCTCTGATTATTTCTGTACTTGTAAATGAAATAGCTTCATTACCATTCATTGGTTGCATTACACCATCATAACTTATGTTTGATAATACACCTTGAACGCCTAATGCCTCATTACGGTAAGATGTATCTTGGTAATGAACATAATAACCTTCTAAGTCACCAACTTGTCTTGCAAAGCTTTCGTTATGATAAATATCAGCATCGAAAACACCCGCTAGTAAGTCTACAGTAACTTTGTCACCTTTTTCAGACACTTCAACCCTATTTGGTTCTAAAGTAACTTTTGTTTCATTGTCTAGTTTAGGGCTACCATCTGCATTTAATTCAATAAATTCAGGAGCACTATTCTCACCAACAACTTGTGTATAAAGATAATGTTTAGTTGAGTTGATACCATCAGTAATATCATAAGAAATATTTACCACTGACAACTCATTTTCAAATAGCACAGGGATGAACTCACTAGGAGTTACGCGTAATACTGTTTGCTTTAGGTCAAAACCATAAAGAATTTCATCTGTTCTTGGTAAGTTTTGGGCTTTTCTAATAATTTCGGTATCATCAAAAGTTAAGCCTGTTTGACCTATTTCATAACCTAAAGAAGTTAAAATCGGCTCACATATCTCAGGGTAATTAGCGGCTGTAACTATCGTGTCCCTACAGTTAGGGCCAGACCACACAAATTGCACATTTGTAACGGTTAAATTGTCATTCTCTGGGTCTGTAAAGCCTTTTAACAAATCAATGTCGTAATAACCAATATTATTTTCAAACTTTTCAGATTCTTGAAAAGAGTATTGCAACTGCATTACATTTTTTTGAGTAACTACGTCGAATACTTCTTTCATCGTACTAAATTCTGTTTCTAGTATGTCAGTCATACTAAGAACAGGAGCCTGATTATTTTTGTCTGCAGCATTGCTGCTTGAGCCACTATCACAACCAGCTAATGCTGTTAATAAGGTTGGAAGTACCCAATATTTTAATTGAAATTTCATCATAATTCCTTACTCTTAAAAGTTAACTCTTACACCTAAACGGAAAGTACGGCCTGTTTTGTATTCCAGCTGGGTACGTGATTTATTCCCGCCGTTTTCTAAAACATTCCCTTCATCGAAAGGTACGTTAACTAATTCGCCCTCAACCATTGCTTGATCACCCAAGTTAATTAAGCTACTTGTAAAGTAGTTACGGGTAGTTTCATCAGTTAAGTTAATTGCTTGAAATGAGACCAATATGCCTTCAGACACTTTGTAGTTAATCGATAAATCTAAAATACCACTACCTTCACGCCATAAATTACCATTGTTCCAGTTACGGTTGATTAACTCATCTGACTTTCCGCGATAAGACAAGCGAATTTGATGACCAAATTTTTCCCAGAAAACAGTACCGTTATAGGTATGTTTAGCGGTCCATAGGCTAGGTAATGAAGCTAGTGTCAATGTAGGGTCAATTGAAGATTGCTCGGCATCCGTTTCACTATCAGTGTAGGTATAACTAACTTGTGTGCCTAAACCCGATAATAAACCCGGTAAAAAGTCATAAGTTTGGTTGTAACTAATTTCGGTGCCCATAATGGTAGCGCCTTTACCATTACGTATTTTAGTAACATTAAACTTCTTACATAAATCAATTAAATTTTCGCTGTACCACCAATCTTGTTTAGGCGAAAAAATATTACCGCGATCAGGGAAACAAGCAGCAGACCCAACACCATCAAGCGTATCTTCATTAAAATCAGCGTTAATTTGCTCAACAGATTTAATTAAATTAGCAGAGTCATAACCGGCTGAAGGGTCAACAAAACGCAAATCATCAAGATAAGTAGTTAACGATTCTTGTTCTTCAAAGTTACTCATGTCTTTATGAAATAAAGTAGTTGAGAACATACCTGATTCGTTAAAGTACCACTCAAATGATAAATCGAGGTTTTTCGATTCTTGCGGTTGTAGTTGCGTATTATTAATAGTTAAATTAGAACCTTTATTGGTGTAGTCCGCGCCCCAAATACCTTCATTGACTTTAAAACCAGGTTTTAAAGAGTCGATATTTGGTCTTGACATAGTTTTAGAAACCGCAAAACGCGCAATAATGTCATCGTTAACTTGATAATTTAGGTTTAAACTTGGTAGGAATAAGTCATACTCATGCGTACCTTCTGTTTTAAATACATCAACGCTGCGGTTTTCAGCAAGTGCAGGATCTGAACTTTCGCCCCAATAATAGCGTGGCGAGTGACTTACATCTGCATGTCTACCTACTGTGAAATGTCCGAACCCTTCTCTTTCTGTCAGAGGGTCATAACAAGGATAAACTAGCTTTTCGTCAATAATATTCCCAGGAAAACGGGTATCATCTGAGTAATCGTCAGGGGTACCATTATAATCCCAACCTATGCCATCGATACGGTTAAGGGTTGTTTCTCGCGTGATATCGTTTGGAAAATCATTTGCTATGATACATTCAGGATTATTTGTATTACGCAATTGTCTAAACAAGAACGGGTCAAAAACACGGTCAAGTGGATCACCTCGGAAGTAATTAACCCCAGAATAACCACTTGCTTCGACTTCAGTTCTTACCCAACGTACACCAACGTCACCTGTTAGGTTATCCATTGGTTCAAAGCTAAATTTAATATATGCCGCTTGGTTTTTAAGTGTTGCTTCACGCGTTTCCGATGGGTCAACCGTATAAGCTAAACTCTCAGTTGTATTGGCTAATTCAAGTAATTTACTCGCTGAAATTAGCGGCCAACCATCAGTTACATTGCTAACGGGAATCCCTAAATCTTGCATAAAGTTGTCTACAGGGAATGGATTGCCTGTAATATAGTTTGTTGCAGGAATAGCTCCAAGACTTTGTCCTGGTTGAAGTACCCGGCTCCCCGTGATATTACCATCGTTATCGTAAATATTTACTGAGATGGCTTTACCGGCATTTTCAAATTTACCTTCTTGATTATCAACATACTTAGTACGTTCAGAGGCTTTATAGCCAAATTCAACTTTAGTTACACCAAAATAGTCAACTTCCCAATCAAAATCAACAAAAGCTGTTTTTTGCTCATCTTCAATTTCTCTATCACGTATTCTTACGGTATTTGTACCCTGTGAGGTAAAATCTTCAGGGTTAAATGCTGTACTAGTAAGGCCATCAAAGCGTTGATAAGGGTCTTCTTGAGAAACATAACCATCACCGCCAACCATAATACAAGAACCACTTGTACAATCATAACCTGCTGGTTGTATACCCGTATGCGGCGTACCGTATTCAGTAGCATATTGCTTACCGTATTTACCACCTTGTAAGTTCACAACGTAAGTACTTACAGGTTCTAGGTGACTTTTTGAATAATTAACACCTACATCTAGCTTAAAGTCGTCGGTAATGTATTGTTCTAAACTTAAATTAACTACGGTATTAGTCGTGCTATCGCCACCATTGGTGCGACCATAGCCACCATCAGCAAAACGGTTTAATGTTTTAACTAATGTGCGATTTTTTGTATCCATAGTCCACCAATCTTCTTGAGGATCAGAAAATTCTGGTGCATATAATTCACTAGGGGTGCCTCGACTTAATTCAAGATGCGGAACACCTTCAACATAGTTATCATTATCGGTTAGTGTTCTAACCGTAATTCGATGATCCGTTGTTACTAATTCTTGCTTACCATAAATTAAATCAAGATTAATATTTGTAGTGTCAGTAGGTAAATATTGAAAAGATAATGTTGCCCCATGACGATCACGTTTATTTTGAAATAATGAATAATCCAAACTACTAGCTACAAGTGCTGAAGTATCAGTAACAATATTACCTTGCAAATCGCGAGCAATATCTACATCAAATGCTTCAAATCGTCCCATTTGCAATTGATCACGTCGAACAGATGACGTTTCATCATAAGCGGTAAATAACACACCAAAACTTTCATCAAGAAACTTTTCAGAGATAGTACCTGATATCTTGTAATCACTTTCTTCAGAAAAATCATTAAAACGATATTGAGCAGTCATCGTTCTAATATTTTTATTAACATCTAGAGGCTTGGTGGTATTTAATTGAACTGTAGCACCTAAAGAACCTTCATCGTGATCGGCACTTGGCGTTTTTATTACATTGATGTGAGATAAAATATCAGAAGAAAAAGTACTTAAGTCAACTGATTGGTTTTCATCAGAACTAGTTAAGGTAACACCGTTCATGGTGATAACGTTTTGATTTGGGTTAGCGCCACGAACCGTTATTTTAGTCCCTTCACCATCCGTTGACTGAACTGATACACCTGTTACCCGTGATAGTGCATCGGCAATGTTTTGATCCGTAGATTTACCAATATCTTCCGCATAAATAGAATCACTGACGTTTTCTGAAAAACGTTTAGCATTCATGGATTTCATTACACTGCCACGAAAACCAGTAACTTCGATAACCTCAACAGCGTCTTTCTTTTTCTTATCTGTTTTATCTTTGGCTTCTTCAAATGCTGCGGCGTTAAAGCTAGCCGTAGCCATTATCGCAAGCGATAACGTACTTAATTTAAAACCGCGTCTTTTAATAGACATAATCTCTCTCTCCTGAAAGGACTTATATATGAATGTCAATTTTCTTTAATAAATTGACTTTCACCTTTTGTATTTTTTTGTATTTTTTTGTTTTTAAGCTTTAATCGATCTAGATCAATTAAAATACTACATTAAAATAATTAAGTGTCAACAATTTACTATAATCAATAATTTAAATATCAGATTATAAAGCTTTACTTATAAAGAAATGGTTTTAAATAAAAGAGGGACTGTACGTAACCGAACACCTTGTTTTCATTATCGAGTACTAAAAAGTAAAACTGGCCGAAATAAAGAAGATAAATGGGTAGCGTCTAAAATATAAAACTTAGTAATAAAAGATGATGGGCTAAATATTATTTCTACCGGGGATTTATTTAGTTCCACACTAAATAAATGTGTGTATTGGCTTTATTTGATGACTTCAATATGGCGTTTAAAAAACACCCCGCATATTTTTATTTATAAAAAATATTGAATTTAAAACGATTTAAACAGAACAATAATAAAAAGATATGATGCTTAAAACGATATTATAAAAAGAAGATTACTCGAAAAATAAAACTAAAAAGACCAGCTTAAAACTTTTAAGCTGGCCTATAAAAATATTAACTACCTAAGCTATTAATATAAAAACTTAAGATAATCTTTAATCGCATTAGGCCAAGTGAAACGTTGTTTTTTTGCCTGTGATGCTATTTTATCCCACTGGGTTTTATCTTGATTAAACAAGGTTAAGGCATTGTTCAGTTCAATTGATAAAGAAGATAATTGTTCATTGATATTACTACCAGAGAAACAAAAACCGCTCTTAAGATGTTCAACTGTATCTTTTAAACCGCCTATTTCATGCACCAAACAAGGTTGGCCAGCCCGCATAGCAAGCATTTGGCTTATTCCGCACGGTTCAAATGAACTAGGCATTAAGAATAAATCCCCTTGCTGATAAACTTGTTGTGACAACAGATCATCATAACCATTAAGAAAAATAAAGTTCTCATGTTTAGCCATCAATAACGTCATTGCTTGTTCAAGCTGAGGATCACCCGAGCCAAGTATTAATAATCGGCCTTGATGATTTTCAATGCTCGCTAATACTTGCTCCAGTACCAAGCTGTGGTTCCGCTCTAGCACTAACAAAGCAACTTTTTGTGTGGTTAAGCGGCCAACACTTGTGAGCAATGGCCCATTAGAAGCCGTTTTTAACCAAGTATTAATTCTTTGATAAGCAATGAAGTGGGTTGATTTAACCTGAGCATTTTTTGACATCCAAATTAATAATACTTTTTGAATATCAGCTAAAAACTCTGGCTGAGCAACTTTTGTAGGTAAATCAATATCATATTGACAACCATTTAAAATACCAAATAAACGCTGTTCATGCTGGGCATTTTGTAAATCAAGCTCTAGGCCTTCACCGCCAATAAAACCGACGGCGGCATCTGACGGTTTAATAACTTCAGTCGCATACGTTGGCGAAACCACGTGTACAGCATCGGATAAATTAATGCCTGCCCGCGCGGGATTGACACAATTGCCATAATTAGGATCAGCAATTTGACTATAATCAACAGCTAACTCTGGAAACCAAGTTTGAAAAGCTGAGCTATCATCTTTAAACGGCCTTGTTCCCTGTAAAGCTAAGTTATGGATGGTATAGACACAACGGGTTGTTTGCAGTGCTTGGTATTTCGGATTTAATGCCCGATGAATCGCGATAAATGCGGTATGCCAATCATGTAAATGAATAATATCAAATTGATCGCGCCACTGGCTTATCAACAATTCACAAATCGCTGTTGAAAACAAAGCGAATTTAGAAGCGTCACTGGCAAACGGCCGCTTGGCGCCATCATCACAATAAATATTGCCAACTCCGGCATTAGCAAACAACTCATTTTCTAAAACATATTGAGTGACTCCCGAGCCATCATCAAGATGTAATTGATATAAATCAATTGATTCAAGCTTGCCTGCAAAGGCAACTTTAAAGTGATAAAGATGCTCAGCATAATCGAACGTTGCTTGATAGCCATAACTGGGAGTAATAACAGAAACACTTTGCTGTTGTTGGACTAAATATTTAGGGATGTCACGAATGACATCCCCTATTCCGCCAACTTTTCCTTTGGGTAGCGCATCATTTTCGGCGGCTACCATTAATATATTAGACAAGGCTTAACTTCTCCCTATGTCTTTCATTAATTATTTTGCTAGATAAGCGGCTATCATATCACGAGTTACTAAAACTACACCTTTCTCAGTGACTCTAAAACCATTAGCTCTATCAACTTCATGATCAACACCGATCACTAACCCTTCAGGGATGACACAGTTTCTATCAATAATGGTTTTTTTAATGGTCGAGTTAGCCCCGATAATTGCGCCTGGTAAAATTACCGCTTGTTCAATCGTACAATAAGAATGCACTCTTACTTTAGAGAACAATAATGACTTTTTAACCACTGAACCTGAAACAATTGCGCCGCCTGATACAGTCGAGTCAATTGCACAGCCACGACGGTTTTCAGAGTCGTGAACAAACTTTGCCGGAGCAGTTTGCTCTTGGTAAGTCCATATTGGCCAACTTTCATCGTACATGTTTAACTGTGGTTCTGGCTCTACTAACTCCATGTTAGCTTCCCAAAACGAGTCAAGTGTCCCTACATCGCGCCAATAAGGTTTTTGCTTTTCATCAGGATCTCTAAATGGGAAAGCAAATACTTGATGAGATTCAATGATTGCAGGAATAATATCGTGGCCAAAATCACCACTTGAACCTTCTTGCGCCGCATCTTTTTTTAATTCATCAAATAAGAATTCAGTATTGAAAACATAATTCCCCATTGAAGCTAATGTCATTCCTGGTTTACCTGGAATTTCAGAAGGATGTTCAGGTTTTTCATCAAAACGAATAATTTTATTATTCTCATCAACCGTCATCACACCAAACGCACCTGCCGCTTCTTCTACTGGTACTTCAACACAGCATACTGTCATGTCTGCACCCGTTTCAACATGCTTCGCTAATAACTCACCATAATCCATACGGTATACATGATCACCAGAAAGAATAATGACAAACTTTGGTAACTCATGGCGAATAATATCCATATTCTGAAATACCGCATCAGCAGTACCAGTATACCAACCTTCACCATTACGTTGAGACGCAGGCAGTATCTCTACTGATTCGCCAAGTTCCTTTTTAAAGTGCCCCCATGCACGATTAACATGTCTGATTAATGAATGCGATTTATACTGTGTCGCAATACCGACTCTTCGAATACCTGAATTAATACAATTTGATAACGGGAAATCTATGATTCGAAATTTACCACCAAAAAAAGTTGCTGGCTTAGCCCGCCAATCAGTTAATTCATAAAGCCTTGACCCTCGACCACCAGCAAGTATTAGCGCGTAAGTGTCTTGGGTTAAAGAACTGATAAAACGGTTATGATATTGAGGCATGTCCTCTCCTTGAAAACATTTATTTTTATAAATGTATAATGCGGATTTTTTTTATAAATGTCTATCTGCTTAACTTTAAATTTAAGCTAAACAGATAGTTACAACAACAGTAAGTAACTGTTTAATAAGTACTAACAACGCTATTGTCGGTACCAAATTCATTCGGTAGATAATTATCAGCCGCAGAATCATTTTCCCACTTAGTATCATCGACCAAATAACGGAAATGAAAATCATTATCTTTAGGTAATTTTACCTTAGTACGAAAAACTTTAAGTTTCTTACTATAAGTCATTTCCATAGGTTGCCAGTCTGTAAACTCAGCAACAAGTGAAACTGAATTAACATCAGGCTGACTAAACTCAAACGTTACTTCTGCTTCGTTTTTAGTCTTGTAAAACTTTTTGGTTAACATATTGTGCTCCTTAATAAATTGATAGCGGAATTCATAAGCTAAAAAATTTAAGTTTAATTATCGTGCATTATCTAAACAACAATGCCCTATAATAATGCAAAACATTATTTCAATAGCGATAAATCCATACTTTCATTGATATTGCATAAACCATTCCCAAATTAGTTTATTTCGCTATCATGACAGTTTTTTTACTATTCTAAAATATTAGCTAATATATTTTATTTTGCCTCAAACCTTGGGATAAAAAATGAAAAAATCAACTGAGCGGTCAAATAGTAAACAAAAATAGTAGTATTAGCGCTCTTAATTTTATCTTATTACTAAGATCGCGCAATCAGGCTATTTAATAAAGGGCAATAAATGTCAAGATTAAACTGCGAGCAGATGATTTATAATTGTAAATTGGTTAAAAATTGAAGTTGATTCAGAATAAACGTTATCGGAGCTATAAGAGATAGGAAAGCTTAAATGAAGTCATTGAGCATAAATTAAGCTTATTTATTGCTAGCCTAGGGGCTGTTGATCTTTCGCGGTTAAATTTTGTTCGAAATAAAAACGTTTTAATCGCGGCGAGCAGTGTGTAGCCTAGTCATTCTAAGTAAATACTGTTCAACAAAGAGTAAAACGTTTTTAGACGAATCCTTCGGACAGCGTTTGTAGGATATTTTTACGGCGTTATCACCTTTTTATGTGGAATAACCACACGACAAAGGTTCTGCCTTGTATAAATACCCAACAAACTGCTGCAAAAAAAATCTCGAAAGATCAACAGCCCCTAGTTAAATTAAAATTCAACTGTTAATTGTAGTGAAGTATGTTGCTGTAGCCAAACATCATTATCTGTTTCAATCGGACATTCTTCATTGGCACAATAGCGATTTAAATTACCATTCATTAAAGTACCGTACACTTTAGAATCAAAGCTAAGTGATACATTTTTCGTAAGTTGAAAGCTTGTATTTATTCCAATATTCATAGAAATGGCAGTGTCGTCTTGATATTGACTGTTTAAATTTTCAAAATAGGTAAAACCAACGCCGGCATATAACCAAGTATTCTCTGAAGGCGTAAGCGATAGTTTTTCGCTTAAATGGAAATAATGTAAATTTATTTTTTCTCTTTGCCAATCCCAATGCTGATATAGGTCTGGCGTTAGTTGAATTCTATTATAAGTAAAAAGAAATTTACTACGAGATTGAAAGTTTAACTCTGCTGATTCTTTAAAAAATGAGACTGATATTTTATTGCTATGAGAAAGTAAAATTGTTTCATCGGCTGAATTCGAAAACTCAGGGAAAGCATGGTTTATTATCGCTGCCGGAACATAACCTAAATCGCGATATTCTATCGAAGAATGCGGTACTGCTATTGCAGATTTTTCAATACTAGTTTCACTGTAAGAAAGGGTTTCAAGATCATTAGTTTGTATTGCTACTGAGCTAACAGAAACTAAACCTGACGATAATATGAATATGCCAACAGCTAAATTACGCATAACTTCTCGAATCAAAAAACATGGGTAATTATTGAACGAATCACAACCGTTTGTCTAGCCTTCAGATGTTAGCAGTTTGTTACTTTTCACTATCTCTATGAAAAACATCTGAATTAATTTTAAATAAATTTTTATCATAAAAAACCGCAAACAAAGACTAAACCAATAATTAACAACCAGTTAACACCCTTAACAATTAAAGGCTATAAACCCAAGCCAATACGCTTTATAATTAACAGGTAAATTTTCGAGAGCTGCTATGTTGCTAGCACCACTAAACATTCTGCTCCATTTAATAAAATACATCTTTAGGACAAACATTGAATAACAACGACATTTTAAGAAGATTACGATTTAGCTTTGATTATAACGATAAAAAAATGGCGGATATTTTCGCTTTAGCAGAATTAAACGTAAACTCAGATCTGATTAAAAAATGGCTAAAAAAAGATGATGACAGTGAATTTACTTTACTGAACGATAAGTTGTTCGCTACTTTTTTAAATGGTTTTATTATTGAGCACAGAGGAACCAATGGCGATCCTTTACGCAAACCTGAAAGCTCATTAAACAACAATATTATTTTACAGAAAATAAAAATCGCTCTGAATTTAAAAGCTGAAGATATTATTGAGTTACTTGAAAAAGTAGAGTTTTCGCTATCAAAACCTGAATTAAGCGCAATGTTTAGAAAGAAAGATCATAAACATTATCGCGAATGTAAAGATCAGCTGTTAAGAAACTTTCTTGCTGCTATCCAACAGCAATATCGAACTCAGCCAGTCAATGATAAACAAAAAAAAGTGAATACTAAAAAATATCAAGAAAAGCCTGCTGACGAAAAAACTGTCGATAATAAATCAGCAAGAGTAAATGCCAGTAAAGCTTATATTAATCCCAATTTAAAAAAGCCAGCGGAAAGCAAAGATGACAATAAAAGAAAAACATTAAAGCTCAACCCGAGCGAGATATGGAAAAATAGCCAATAAGTCATGCCATGAAAATATAAGCTATCCGGACTATGTCTATTTTAACGCTAAAACATCTTTAAAATAGACATAATCGCCATGGCTTCGGCATTACAAAAAGTAATCGCTTCATCAACATCTGTCAGTGTTAAATCTAAATGTGTTAATAACGACTCATCAATAAAGGCTTTCTTCGAATAAATACCGGGATGTGAGTTATACACTGCGATATGTGTGGTTAAATACATCAAGACTGCCCTGTCATCCCTCTCGCCTTTTGCGACCGACGTGTAAGCTCTGATGGGGTCAATAATACTTTGCGGTAAATGCCATAATTCTAATAATTCAGCCGTACATTGTGAAAAAGTAAAACCAAAAACATCTTCTTGGCGCTGCCAAGGTGTATCATCTTTCGTATAACTCTCACAATATTGCACCTTCTTTGCTTCACTGTGCACAATTGCCAGTTCACCAATATTATGCAGTAACCCAGATATAAACAGCCCTTGCGCATTAGCCAGGGATATTTTTTTCGCTAAGAATTTAGTTAATAACGCACAATCAACACTGATCTCCCAAAATAAGTCCATATCTAAAACTTTTGGATCCAAACCAGCGAAGGCTGCAGTAATTCCGTACGTATTAATTAAATTGGTAACTTCTTGTAAACCCAGCAGAGTTAAAGCTCGGCTAATGTCATCGACTTCACGAGGGAAATTAAACAGTGCACTATTGGCTATTTTTAATAATTTAGAGCTTAAGGCAGGATCCAATGAAATAACTGCCGCCATGTCACTAAAAGAAGACTTCCCATCTTCTAACATATCCTTTACCCGAACATAGACATCAGGTAAAACACAAAGCTCTTGTGCATTTAAGGCATAATCTTTTGCTGATTTTCTCATGTGCCACTCCAAAGCTGATGGTACTAAGTCGAGATTAATTTTATATTAAACATTAGCATACACAATAGCGTATAAAAAACCTATCAACGATAAGGGATCGCTCGGCCAGAGTTTGTTAACTCGCCAGTTTTGTCAGCAGATAAAGCTGGTTATATTGACGACAAAATCAGCGCTGAATTTAATCGCTATAACACTTAAATGGCGGCAGGTAATAAATAGCTTTTAACAATATTTCGCCCTGAAGCTTTCGCCTCATATAAGGCCTGATCTGCAGCATTAACCAATTCAGATAAGTTATGTTGCTGATGATATTGCGCAACACCAAAACTAGCAGTACAGGTGATATTTTCATTTTCGGTAGCAATCGTTAAATCACTAATTTTAGTTCTCAATAAATTAGCTAAGTCATAACCATCATTAAGAGAAGTTTCTGGTAATAAAATAACAAATTCTTCGCCGCCATAACGCGCTAACACATCACTTTTACGAATATTATTCTTTAACGTTTGCGCCACTATTTTAAGGATGTCATCACCCATTTTATGACCATAGCTATCATTGATGTTTTTGAAATGATCTATGTCGATAATCATTACACTGAATAGCTGCTTATAACGCTCAGCCGATGAAAACATTTCATCCCCCACCATCATAAAGCTTCTCCGGTTATTAACACCGGTTAAACCATCTGTGGTCGCCATCGCTTGTAATTCTTTTTCGTGGATTGTAATAGCTTGGCTAAAAACCGACATAACAAAATAAATTTCCGTCATGATCACAATAATAGTGGAAGCAAAAATCCAATATTCGGCTTCGATCGACAGTTCAATTAATGGTTGATTATTGGAATTATGGCAAAGAAAAAATAACCCTGCCCCGAGTGACATGATCACCACTTTCGCGACTTTATCTTTTTCATCGAGTAGTAAAAACACACCTGTTGGTAATAATAAGTAATAAAAATGAAAGCCCGCAGACGGTGAAAACACCAGCGTTGTTAACACATAAACATGCACTAACAACATCGTAAAAAACCAATATTTAGCGATTTTATAAAAACCCGATTTAGATAACACCAATGAAATAGCATAACCAAAAACAAACAATAAATTTAACCCAGCTAAAAAAGGTTGCTGTAACGATAACCAAAAATAAAGCGCATAAAACAATGCAACTGCACAGGTAAAGTAGCTAACAATATTGGTTATTTTTATTTTAGAAGCTTGTGGTGATGTTGATATAACACCGATTTGACTTTGCGCTAATGTCGCCATGTTTAATCCGATTAATGCTTTAGCGTTAGAACTCTCATACTTGAGAATAATTTATTGCAAGGAATGCTACCACCATGCATAACAATCTGCTACTGGCATTATAAATTTCCATAATATTTTCATATTTGGCTAGCATAATTAATAAAATTATTTCTTTAATTGCCGGATAAACAGTCGTTGATAATTACTTGCTAAAGTACCATCCGAGTTTGTTTTTACAAGGTTTTCATCAATAAAGGGCTTACAAATGAAATATCCTAAAACACCAGCAAACTTATCATTAACATAAATAAATACTAGCCGCTTACGATGCCAAGGTGGAATGGCCAATTCTTGTAATACTTTTTTTAGTGGCCGACTTTTTTGTCTAAAATCAGGCCAGCAGTGCGGATTATCATGAATAAATTTAAAGGTGATTTCGCTATCAATATTAACAGTCAACGCTTGATAGCGAGACGATGACTCCGATGTTTTTTCCACTTGCTGCTCGGTTGCAATTTCTATTGTGCCTAAGCTGTCCGGTAAAGGCACAAGTAAAGGATGCTGAGCCGTTAATTCAGTGACTTTAACCTGTTGACACCAAGCACTGACATCATTTAATTCCGCGGTTAAATAAAGCTGGTGATTAAAACGCCGAAACCAAACATCACCCACCTTCACTTGTGGTGTTTTATCTTGCTCGGCATCGAGTTGCTCGCGCAGTACCGCCAACTGAGCACTTGATGGCATCGAATGTTTTTGCTGGCTCAGCACATAGCGGATCACATTATTAAAACGCGTTGAAGATAAACTTGCTAAGTCAGTAATTGAAAAAATGTTAGCGTCAGTTGTGCCAGCCGCACATAGTGCTAGGTCTTGTTCAGCAATTTCTGCCATAAGTTGCTCGGCTTCACGGCAATGTTCAGCGCTGCGATTAATGGTCGAGGTAATGGCTGGCCAGCGCTGCTTTAATAACGGGATGATCTGCTGACGTAAAAAATTGCGGTCAAAGTGGGTATCTTGGTTTGACTCGTCTTCAATCCACTCAAGGTTATTAGCTTGTGCATATAACTCAATATCAGCACGAGTTACAGTAATTAATGGCCGTACCAATAAACGCTGCTGTAAATCGCGTTTACTTTCCATGCCCGACAGCCCTTTTAAACCTGAGCCTCTTTTTAAGGCCAGCAGTAAAGTCTCAACTTGGTCATCTTGATGATGCCCAGTGAAAATAGTATCGCCTGCTTGTGTCATTTCAACCAGTGCTCGATACCTAGATTTTCGTGCATTTGCTTCAATGCCTTGGCCATTATTAGTGGCCACAATGACTTTTTGATAACTAAAGTTAACAGTAAATACTTGGCTTTGTCGCCGAGCGAACTCAAGCCAGTGATCCGCATTGTCACTTAACCCATGGTGGATATGGCAAACCGTAATATTAAAAGCAAAATTATGTTCGGTGCGAACTTTAACTAATGCATGTAATAACACTTGCGAGTCGATGCCGCCGCTGTAAGCAATAAAATATGACTGCTCAGGCGCTGTTGATATCGCTTTTAATAGCAGGTGTTCAATTTTATGCATGCCGTCTAGCTCCCAAATAACCCTCAAAATAACTGCTCTGCTTAACCTTTTTAATATTAGTATCAGTCTTAGTCTTTATTTTTAGCTTTCATCACAACCCGATAAAATAACTAACCTGAACTCGGGGTAAGAAATTAGCTAACAATATGAAATACATATACTTTTGATGTTTTATATATTCTAGATTGATGTTTTTTCTTAGTAAAAGGCAAATTTGAGCACCAATAGCGAGTCTATTGCAATTAAATTTAACGCAGTAATAAGGAAAAACCGCAGCTAGAAAGCAAGTTGTTATCCCGAGTTCAGGTTAACTAACATCACTAAAATTATAGGCTAAAACGTAAACAGCCAGCGATTAAGCTGGCTGTTTACGATTAACTAATGAATTAACAGTAACCGAAAGACATTAACTTATCATAACGTTTTTCAATTAAGGTTTCAGAGTCTAAGCCTGATAATTCACCTAAATCTTTTTTAATGGCTTGTTTTAAAAATGCTGCCATTTGATCCATATCGCGATGCGCTCCGCCTAACGGCTCTTCAACAATCGAGTCAATTAGACCCAATTCTTTAATACGTTTGGCGGTAATACCCATAGCTTCAGCTGCAGTTGAGGCTTTTTCAGCAGTCTTCCATAAAATAGAAGCACAACCTTCAGGAGAGATCACTGAATACGTTGAATATTGCAACATATTCACTCGGTCACCAACACCAATCGCTAATGCACCACCAGAACCACCTTCTCCGATCACAGTACAAACAATAGGAACAGTTAAACGCGCCATGACTTTTAAATTAGTCGCTATCGCTTCACTTTGACCGCGCTCTTCAGCGCCTATACCAGGATATGCACCTGGAGTATCAATAAAAGTCACAATCGGCATCTTAAAACGTTCTGCCATTCTCATTAAACGTAAGGCTTTACGATAACCCTCTGGACGAGGCATACCAAAATTACGCTTAACTTTTTCAGTCGTTGAACGACCTTTTTGTTGGCCGATCACCATCACTGTTTGACCATCTAAGCGTGCAGTACCGCCGATAATAGCTTTGTCATCGGCATAAGCTCGATCACCAGCGTATTCATCAAAGTCTTCAAACACACGGGCAATATAGTCTAAGGTATAAGGACGTTGAGGATGACGAGCAACACGCGCTGTTTGCCAAGGATCTAAATTGGCAAATATTTTTTGTGTCTGCTCTTTATTTTTTTCACGTAATTGACGGATCTGATCTTCTAAATCAAGATCTAATTCTTGTCCGTTATTTACTAACTGAAGTTCTTCAATCTTGGCTTCAAGCTCAGCAATTGGCTGCTCAAAGTCTAAAAAATTTAATGACATATTTTCTAAAAACCTAGTTTATTTCTGCCACTATTATATACCAATTTTAATCAGATATAACAGTAGCAACTATTTAAATTGTAAGGCTAATTTATCTTCGCCCAAAAGTGCTTTTAATTGATTTAGCAATTTATCATCTGGTGTTATCCGCCATTGTACACCAAGTTCTAACATTGCTTCAGCTTCTTGTCGCTGATATTTAATTCTGATCGGGCAAGTACCATCTTTATATTCTGATAATACTTGGCTAAATTTAGTTAAAAATTGCTCTGATGCTAGTTCTTGTGAGAACTCTAAATCAAGCGATTCAACATAATGTTCCCGAGCTTGCGATATTGTCATAATATCTCGACCAGACATTGTAAGGCCACCGGAGTAATCATCAAAGCTGACCTGTCCAGTACAAACTAAAATTTGATCTTTTTCGATGATCGCTTCGAACTTTTCATAATCAGCGGGAAATAAACGAACATCAATACGAGCACTTTTATCATCTATGGTTACCAAAGCCCAACGTTGACCGCGTTTATTAACCAAAACTCGGACCGCAATAACTAAGCCTACTGCCGTTGCCGGTTTTTCTTTACTGGTTGGCTGCATCGACACTAATCGGCCAGAAGCATAACGTTTCACTTCATTTAAATAACGATTAATCGGATGACCAGTAAGATAAAGCCCTAAGGTTTCTCTTTCGCCTTCAAGCCATTCTTCTTCTGGCCACGGCATGACTTCTCTAAATGATTGTCTGGTATCTTCTGGCTGTTCATTGATTAAACCAAATAAATCATTTTGGCCAAGCGCTTCCGCTTTGGCATGTTGATCTGCCGCTTTTATCGCTTCAGGTAAGGTTTCAAACAAAGCGGCGCGATGAGGCGCATCACCAAGTTTAGGACCTAAGCTATCCATAGCACCTGCTTTAATGAGTTTTTCAAGTACGCGTTTATTAATTTTCTTTAAATCAAGACGAGCACAAAAGTCGAATAAATCAGCAAACTTACCACCGGCTTGGCGGGCAGCAATAATCGCTTCAATTGGCCCTTCGCCCACCCCTTTTACCGCGCCGATACCATACACAATTTCATTAGCATCATTTACGGTAAACTTATATAAACCCGAATTAACATCTGGCGGTAATAATTTTAATCCCATGTTTTTACATTCATCAACAAGGGTAACAATTTTATCTGTATTATCAATATCAGCAGACATTACCGCCGCCATAAACGGCGCAGGGAAATGCGCTTTCATCCATAACGTTTGATAAGAAACTAAGGCGTAAGCGGCCGAGTGAGATTTATTAAAACCATAACCGGCAAACTTTTCTACTAAATCGAAGATTTTCATCGCGAGTTCGCCATCAACACCACGATTTATCGCGCCTTGTTCAAAACCGGCCCGTTGTTTTGCCATTTCTTCTGGTTTTTTCTTACCCATCGCACGGCGAAGCATATCCGCGCCGCCAAGTGAATAACCGGCAAGTACTTGGGCAATTTGCATTACTTGTTCTTGATACAAGATAATGCCGTAAGTCGGTTCAAGAATTGGTTTTAAATCTTCATGTTGCCAAGTGGCATCAGGATAAGAGACTTCTTCTCGGCCATGCTTACGCTCAATAAAGTTATCAACCATGCCTGACTGCAATGGTCCAGGGCGAAACAGCGCTACTAAAGCAATAATATCTTCAAAGCAATCAGGTTTTAATTTTTCGATCAGCGATTTCATACCGCTAGACTCAAGCTGGAACACCGCGGTAGTTTGCGCCGCTAATAACACTTTAAATGATTTAGGATCTTCCAGTGGAATGCGATCAATATTGATCCGCTCTTTACCCGCTTTTAATAATTTTTCATCGGCAATTTCAATCGCCCACTGTAAAATGGTTAAGGTACGTAAACCTAAGAAATCGAATTTAACTAAACCCGCGTCTTCAACGTCATTTTTATCAAATTGGGTAACTGGGTTTTTACCTTCGTCATCACAATACAGTGGTGCAAAGTCAGTAATAGTCGTCGGTGAAATAACTACACCACCAGCATGTTTACCGGCATTTCGAGTTGTGCCCTCAAGAATGCGGCACATATCGATTAAATCTTTTACATCTGAGTCTTGAGCATAAGCTTCTGGCAGGCGCGGCTCTTCTTCAAAAGCTTTTGCTAACGTCATGCCCGGATCACCCGGAATTAACTTAGAAATACGGTCAACAAAACCATATGGATGACCCAGTACCCTGCCAACATCGCGAATAACTGCTTTCGCTGCCATAGTACCGAAGGTAATAATTTGTGATACCGCATCTCGGCCATATAGCTCGGCAACGTGATCAATAACTTCATCACGTCTGTCCATGCAGAAATCGATATCGAAATCCGGCATTGAGACCCGCTCTGGATTCAAAAATCGCTCGAACAGTAAATCAAATTCAAGTGGATCTAAGTCGGTAATTTTTTGGGCATAAGCCACCAATGAACCAGCACCTGAACCACGGCCAGGACCAACCGGAATATTGTTATCTTTACTCCACTGAATAAACTCCATTACGATCAAGAAATAACCTGGGAAGCCCATGTTATTGATAACTTTTAATTCAATGTCTAAGCGTTCATCGTAAGGTTGGCGTTTTTCAGCAAAGTCCGCTGAATTTTTATCAAAAAGAAAATCTAGCCGTTCTTCCAAACCTTCTTTAGATACTTTAATAAAATATTCGTCAATCGGCATGCCATCGGTTGGGAAATCAGGGAGAAAGTATTCACCTAAACGTACGGTAACATTGCAACGTTTAGCTATTTCAACTGAATTGGCAAGTGCTTCTGGCACATCGGCGAACAGTTCACACATTTCAGCTTCTGTCCGAAGGTATTGCTCAGGGCTATAACGTTTGGGACGACGTTTATCGTCTAACGTGTAACCATCGTGAATTGCCACGCGAATTTCATGGGCGTCAAAATCTTTTTCATGAAGAAATACGACTTCGTTCGTGGCAACTACCGGTAAAGATTTTTGTGCCGCTAATTCAACCGCTAAATGTAAATAGTTTTCTTCGTCATCACGGCCTGTTCGAATTAACTCTAAAAAGTAGTTATTTGGAAAGTACTGCTGATAAAAATTCACCATTTCATCAACAAAGCTTTTATTACCTTTTAACAGCGCTTTACCAATATCACCTTCGCGGCCGCCGGAAAGTAAAATTAAACCTTGAGCGTGTTCAATTAACCACAAGTTATCAATAACCGGTTTATCTTGCACTGAACCGCGCAGATAAGCTTTTGAAATAAGTTCGGTTAAATTTTTATAACCGACATTATTACTGGCAAGAATCACTAGCCGAGAGAGTTCATTACCAAGTGCCTCAGAGCGTACCCAGAAGTCGCTGCCAATAATAGGTTTAATACCAGCGCCATGCGCTGCATGATAAAACTTTACTAGACCACAGAGATTAGTTTGATCCGTTAATGCCAAAGCTGGCATATTGTAATCACTGGCTTTGGCGACTAAAGGCTTAACTTTTTGTAGGCCATCAGTCATCGAAAAGTCACTATGAACACGTAAGTGAATAAACTTAGGCTGTTGATAGCTAGCTATTTCTTGCCCTTCAACCAGTTCGTGATTTTCGATTAAGTCAGTCATTAAAAATATTGATCCTATTTAGCCTTCATCGCGGCAATTACATTGGCAACTGGTTTAAAACTGCTGCGATAGCAATCTAATACGCCAAGCTCTTTGATTTTTTCTAAATGTAGTTTGGTAGGATAGCCTTTGTGGCCAGCAAAACCGTACTCTGGATGTTGCTTATCTAGTTCGAGCATATCTTGATCACGTGCGACTTTGGCAATAATTGACGCGGCACTTATCTCGGCCACGCGGCCATCACCTTTAATTACCGCGGCACTAGGTGCGTCAAATTTTGGTGTACGATTACCATCAACTAGCACATAATCAGGTTTAACGTTTAAACCTGCAACAGCGCGCTGCATTGCCAACATAGTGGCATGTAAAATATTTAAGGTATCGATTTCTTCAGGTGTAGCCCGGCCAATCGCCCATGCTATTGCATGTTGCTTGATTTGTGGTACTAACAGGTTACGCTTTTTTTCCGAGATTTTTTTCGAATCCGCTAAGCCTTCAATGGGATGCTCAGGATCAAGAATAACCGCAGCAGTAACAACATCGCCAACGAGTGGTCCACGCCCTACTTCATCAACTCCGGCAATACAAAACGCCACAGGATAAACAAATGCAGGTAATTCTTTTGTTTCTTTTTTACTTGCCATTGAGGAACTCTCTAGCGGTTAATTAACTGAATAACGGCTTGTGCTGATTTTTCGCTAGCATCTTGTTTCAGTTGTATATGAATATCGGTAAAGGCAGAAATAAGGTGTGATTGATCTTGGTATAAGCGTTCATGGACCAAAGGGTAAATATGCTCAACGTCGACATTTAACTGAATAAGTTCAGGTATTAGTTCTTTATTGGCCATCAGATTTGGCAATGAAAACCATTTTAATTTGATCATTTTTCGAACCAAATAATAGGTTAGCCAATTAACTTTATAAATAACCACCATTGGCCGTTTTATTAACGCCGCTTCTAGCGTTACCGTACCTGAAGCTATTAATAAACAATCAGCGGCTGCCATAACATTTTGCGTCTCACCAACATAAATTAATACAGGTAAATCGGGTGCTATTTCAGCTTTAAGCTGTTCAAATTGTTGTCGGCGTTTTTCGGTGATCATAGGCGCAACAAAAAGTAAGTCTGGATCTGCGACTAATAACTTTTGTGCGGTTTTTAAAAACGGTTCAACCAAACGCTTGAGTTCACCACCACGGCTTCCAGGCATTAAAGCCAGAATTTTTTTATCTTGTGGTAAGGCTAAATCCGATCTGGCTTGATTTTTATCGGAAACCATTGGGATATCATCAGCTAATGTATGGCCAACGAAAGTACATGGGATGCTATGTTTATCGTAAAAGGCTTTTTCAAATGGTAGCAGTGATAACACCATATTGGTGGCACGAGCGATTTTAAAGATGCGCTTCTCACGCCATGCCCATACTGACGGGCTGACATATTGCACGGTTTTAATACCAGCTGTTTTTAATTTTTCTTCTAACGTTAAGTTAAAATCGGGGGCATCAATACCAATAAAAACATCTGGTTGGCGTTCAGTAAAATAATTAACCAAGTTTTTACGTATTGATAATAATCGTCTAAGTCGGCCAAGTACTTCAACAATGCCCATCACAGCCAGTTCTTCCATGGCATAAAGGCTGTCAAAGCCTAACGCCTGCATTTTAGGACCGCCGATACCAATAAATGTAGCCTTAGGATAATAACGTAAAAGTGCCGACATTAAGCCAGCACCTAAGGTATCGCCTGAGTGTTCACCAACAACAATAGCAAACACCGGCGCAGTTGAAGAGTCTTGTTCAACTAAAGTTTCAGAAATGCTCGGCATAGCCTATCTAATAATGCCTCGGCTTGAGTTAGCAATAAAATCGCTAAACAGCTTTATTTCGTTATGCTGGGCTGAAACTTGGGCTAATTTAGCCACTGCTTCATCAGCACTATTACCTTGACGGTAAACCACTTTATAAGCACGTTTAATTTCGGTAATTAAGTCTTTATCAAAACCGCGACGTTTTAAGCCTTCGGCATTTAAACCAAAAGGTTTTGCGCCATTGCCAGAAGCCATCACATAAGGAGGAATGTCTTTTAACACTAACGAACTGGCCGCAACAAAACTATGTGCGCCAATATGACAGAATTGATGTACACCGGTCATACCGCCTAAAATAGCCCAATCACCAACATGAACATGGCCAGCAATTGACGCATTATTGGCTAAGATACAATGACTACCAACAACACAGTCATGAGCAACATGAGTATATGCCATAAAAAGGTTATTAGAACCAATGCTAGTGATACTATTGTCTTGGATAGTACCGCGATGAATCGTACACGACTCACGAAAAACATTATTGTCACCAATAATAAGCTGAGTCGGTTCACCTTTATATTTTAAGTCTTGGCATTCTTCACCAATAGAAGCAAACTGAAAAAAGCGATTACCCGATCCAATAATTGTTGGACCTTTGATCACGACATGAGATGTTAATTCACAGTTATCACCAATGACAACATCTTTACCAATATAACAAAACGGACCAATAGACACGTTTGTGCCTATTTTAGCGCCCGGCTCTATAAATGCTTGATCACTAACTAACACTACAATACTCTTCTCGCACACATTAAATCGGCTGAGCAAACAACTTGCCCATCAACTTTTGCTTCACCGTAAAATTTCCACATACCGCGACGCTCTTTAATAAATTGCACATGCAAATGCATGCTATCACCTGGAACAACTGGCTTTTTAAATTTGGCATTATCTATTGAGGCAAATAAATATAATTCATCGTCCTTTTTATCTTGCGCTGTTTTAAAGCCTAAAATACCAGTCGCCTGAGCCATTGCTTCAAGAATTAAAACCCCTGGAAAAATCGCCAAGTCAGGGAAATGTCCTGTAAATACAGGCTCGTTAATCGACACATTCTTTACCGCGTGCAACCACTGACCTGGTTCAAAATCTAATACTCGGTCAACTAGCAGCATAGGATATCGGTGAGGGATTAACGTTTGAATTTCTTCAACTTTAATAACATTTTTAACTCTATCCAACTCATTCATCCTTTTTATTTCTCTTTTTGCAATTCGTTTAACTGGCTAGCTAAGCTTTTAACTTGTGCCGTTAATTTATCTAATTTGTTTATTCTCGCGTTATTTTTTAACCATTCTCTATTTGGCATAGACGGCATGCCAGAAGAATAAACGCCAGACTCAGTAATGGATTTTATAACCATAGAATTACCGGTAATAATGGTTTTATCTGCGATGGTCAAATGGCCAGCTATTGCCACACATCCGGCAATTGTACAATACTTTCCAACCTTTGTACTGCCAGCAATTGCAGTTCCTGAAGCGATTGCTGTATTTTCACCAATAATCACGTTATGAGCAATTTGAATTTGGTTATCAATAATGACACCGTTTTCAATAATAGTATCGTCCAGAGCACCGCGATCAATCGTAGTACCCGCGCCAATTTCAACGTGATCACCAATAACTACACTACCTAACTGAGGTATTTTCAGCCATTTGCCTTGATCATTAGCATAACCAAAACCATCAGAGCCGATAACAGTACCCGCTTGCACCAAACAATGTTTGCCAATAATAACTTTATGATAAACCGAAACATTAGCCCACAGTTTAGTCCCTTGGCCCAGTTGCGCTGATTTACCAATAAAACAACCAGCACCTATCACTACGTCATCAGCTAAAACAACATCAGCTTCAATTACCGCGTTAGCGCCAATGGCAACATTAGCGCCAAGAGTAGCACTGGCATCGATAACAGCGCTTGGGTGAATATTTTCGGCCGGTAATGGCGTGTCATCAAGTAATTGGGCTGTTAAAGCAAATCCTAAATAAGGATTTTTCATCACTAACTTATTACCGGGAAAAAACTCGGCATTATCAAGTGATAAAATCACGGCATCAGCACTTGTTTCATCCAAGTGGCTTTTATATTTACTATTGGCTAAAAATGCTATCTGGCCTTTTTGGGCGGATAACAAAGTAGCAAGGCTACTGATCAAGCAATTTTCATCACCCTCAACAGTAGCCCCTATATGCTTGGCAATAGCACCAAGAGTATACGTTTTTTGCATTATTTTAATTTACTAACTTGCTCAACAACCTTGCCAGAAATATCTAATTCAGGTTTAGCAAAAGTAATAGTTTCTGCACGTAAGATCAGGTCAAACTTGTCTTTCGCTGCAATGTTATCAATTGCTTGTTTTACTAAAGCAAGTAATTTACCCGTTTCTTCATTTTGTCTAGCTTGTGATTTCTTCTGTAAAGCTTGGCCTTTTTCTTGATAAGCTTTGTATAATTCAACAACTTTAGTTTTCAACTCTTCTTGTTCTTTTTCAGTCATTAAAGCTGAATCACGTTTTTGCTTTTCTTGATAATACTTAATATCTTTTTCCATTTGGGCAATTTCTGCACCGTCGTCTTTAAATTCTTCTTTTAACGACTCAACCATTTTGGCTGTTTGTGGTAATTGTTGCATAACCGCTTGAATATCAACGATACCTAATTTTTGTGCAGCCAAAGCTGAGTTTGCTAACAATGCACTTGAGGCTGCTACAGTGAATACCATTGATTTAATAAACTTGTTCAATTTTCTCTCCTAAAATTCAATTAATGAGCTTTCTAATTAGAATGTTTGCCCGATGTTAAAACTAAAGAAACTAGTGTCGTCACTATGCTCTTTTTTCAGTGCTTTTGCAAAGCTAAATATCATTGGTCCCATTGGCGACAACCACTGTACCGACATGCCTGCAGAACTTCTGTAACGACCAACATCTGAATAGTTTTCAATTTGTGAAAACTGATCACTGTCTAAATCGCGATAATCGTCAATATTAAACTCTGTGTCCCAAACATTACCAACATCAACAAAAAGGCTGGTTCTTAATGAGGTCGAGAAGCTTTCATCTAAAAATGGGATTGGGAAGATTAATTCAACGCCACCTAACGCTTTGGCATTACCACCAACTGAGCGCTGTGAGACGGAAATAAGATCATGATCGGGCCCTAAGCAACAGGCAGCACTAGCACCATTTATTGCGCTAGGTGAACCTGGTAATCTAACTGGTGAGCGATAAATTGCGCGCGGACCAACAATGTTAGTTTCAAAGCCACGTAAGGTATCACTACCACCAGCTCTAAAATTTTCCCAAAAAGGTAATAATTGATCATTGCCATTAAACTGACCATAACCATTACCATAACCGGCTTCAAAACGTGCTAATAAGCTCCAACGTTGGTCTCTTGAAAGTGGGAAGTACCACTTAGTATCTAAGTTTAATTTAAAATAATTTACGTCAGAATTAGGCGTTGTTACTTTAAAACCAATAGATTGCATTGAACCTGCCGTCGGGAATGTACCGCGGTTTAGTGTTGAACGAGAAATACCGGCGTTAAAATCAAAGCTATCGAACTCTAAGCCTGAATCAGGGTTTTCTAAATCAGAATATAAATCATAAAACTGTTGAATTTGCTCATAACTTTGCAGTTGGGTAATACCGTTATGTTTATAGCCAGTACCTAAACTGATGCGAACATATTCGTTAATCGGGAAGCCCCAAGTGAGTCCTAAGCCGTAAGTTTTATTATTGTATTGTACGAGGTTAGCATTACCGGCATCAAATTCTGAATAAAATAAGTTACCGCCAAGTGACACACCATCAATAGTAAAATATGGGTCAGTATATGAGATATTGGCGCTACGTGAATAACTCACCGTATTAACACTAAAACCTAAGCGGTTACCTGTACCTAAAAAGTTATTTTGCTGAATACCGGCATTTAAACTCATTTTAGTTGTTGAGCCATAACCAATACCCGCAGTAAATGAACCAGACGGCTGCTCTTTAACAGTAAAGTCGATATCAACTTTATCGTCTTCATCGCTAAGCTGATTAGTGTCAAATTCAACTGACTCTAAATAAGGTAATCGTTGTAAACGTGCTTTTGAAGCTTCTAATAAGCTATTAGATAACCAAGCACCTTCCATTTGGCGCATCTCACGGCGTAATACTTCTTCAGAGGTAACATTGTTACCACTGATGTTGATTCTGCTTACGTAAATCCGCTTACCTGGGTCAACTGAAATAGAGAGTTTAACGGTATGGTCTTCATCATTAATATCAGGAATAGTCGTTACTTTAGGATAAGCATAACCGTAGCGGCCTAAAAACTTACTGATTGATTCTTCAGTATATGTAACTAAGGCTCCATTATATAAAGTATCCGGACGGATCGGGTTAAGCGTACGAATGATAGGTTCAAAACCGGCCATATCACCCACAAAGTCAATTTCACTTACTGTGTATTGCTCGCCTTCTGTAACATTTAAAGAGATATAGACCCCTTCTTTATTTGGTGTCATTGATACTTGAGTTGAGTCAACTTTATAACGTAAATAACCGCGGTCTAAATAATGACTTTTGATAGTCTCGGTATCACCTTGTAAGGTTTGTTTTTGATATCGGTCTTGCGCCATTATATCCCACCACGGCGAATCAAATTTCAATTCAATTTTGCTCAGTAATTCTTGATCAGTATAAACTTCATTACCAATAATATTGATTTGCTCAATCGCGGCAGCATCACCTTCATTAAAAACAAACTTTAAGCTCACTCTATTACGCGGTAGATAAGTGATCTCAGTTTTTACATTGGCATTATATTTACCAACCCCATGATAGAAATCTTCTAGGCCCATTTCTAAATTGGTTAAGATGGTCCTATCAAGCGTTTCACCGATACGAATATTATTCTCATCTAAACTGTCGTTTAGCTGATCATCTTTAATATCTTTGTTGCCATCAAACTCTATTTCGCTGATGGTTTCACGTTCTTTAATTTTGTAAATAATACGGTCGCCGTCACGGTAAACAACAACATCATTAAAATGACCCGATTTAAATAAGCTCTTGATCGATTGAGAGATTCGAAAATCATTCAATTCATCACCAATATTAAACGGAATATGCGTTAATGCTGCACCTAGCGCGACGCGCTGAAGCCCTTTAACTTGAATATCTTTAACAACAAATTCTGCATCGGCCGAAGCTAATGAACTAAAAATGCTGAAGACTGCTACTAACGCTAATTTTTTTATTATCATAAAGTTAATCTTGATCACTTTTTATTATTACAACCGGGAAATATCATTCAAAATAGCAAAAGCCATTAAACTCAATAATGCTATTGCACCAAACTTAAAACCTATTTCTTGAAACTTCTCAGGAACCGGCTTTCCTGTTAAAAGCTCTATAAGGTAATAAAGTAAATGCCCGCCATCAAGTACTGGCAGCGGTAAAAGGTTAAATAAACCTAAATTAATGCTAAAAAAGGCAATAAAGCCTAAAAAATACACGAATCCTACCCCGGCACTGTTACCTGCACCTTGAGCAATTCCAATTGGACCGCTTAAATTTTTTGCTGAAATGTTACCTGTAATTAGTTTTCCAATCATTTCAAATGAGGAAACTGTGACATTCCACGTTTTATTTAGACTTTTTTCAATGGATTCGAAAAATCCATATTTCAATTCAAATCGATGATTTTCTGGCCAAGCTTCTCTGGCAATGCCAACACCTAACAAACCAATTTTCTGACCATTACGCTCGCTAACATCGAGTTTAACCATTAGCTCTTTTTCAGCGCCGTTTCTTTCGACCAACAAAACCACGTTCTGTTCGGGTAAACTTTGAATTTGTTTTGTAAAATCTTCGCAATATTGATTTTGTCGTTCGCCATTAAGCGAATGAATAATATCATCTGGCATCATACCCGCTAAATCAGCGGCGCTATTAGGCGAAACAGCACTAATTCGACAAGTGCCTTTCGGGTAAAATGGCGTAATCCCTAAACTGGTTAAAGCTGAGCCATCTTCGGGTTGATATTGCCACGCACTTAAATCTAACGTGCTTTTATGTTGGTATTGGCTATCAAAACTTTTGGTTTTAACATTTACCTGAGCATTGCCGATTTGTGTTACTAACGCCAAATTGACATCTTGCCAAGTAAAAACTGTTCGTCCAGCCACTTCAATAATTTGATGACCGCTTGGCAGTTGTGCTTGCTCAGCAATAGACGCTGGAATTATTTTGCCAATTACAGGTTTAACGGCAGGTGAGCCAATCAAAAAAGCAAAATAAAAAGCGACAAAAGCTAATAAGAAGTTAGCCATAGGACCGGCAGCAATAATCGCAATGCGTTGATAAACCGACTTACTATTAAAGGTTTTATCTTTATCTTCAGGCGCTACTTCATCAACACGCTCATCCAGCATTTTGACATAACCGCCAAGTGGAATAGCTGCTAGAACAAATTCAGTGCCAAAGCGATCTTTTTTCTTCCACAATGGCTTACCAAAACCAATAGAGAAACGCTCAACTTTAACACCACACTTGCGGGCAACCCAAAAGTGTCCATATTCATGGAAAGTTACCAAAACCCCGATGGCAACAATAAAAGCTGAAATGTTCCAAAAAAATTCAAACATGATTAACTACTTAGTACTTCATTATCTAATAGCGAACGGGCGAAAGCTCTAACTTGCTGATCAAGTGAAATCACTTCATCAATATTTACCACCTCAAATGAGACAAATTTCTCGACAGAAGTTTCATTTATTTTAAAGATGTCGGTAAATTTAATTTGATTGTTCAAAAAAGCTTCAACAGCAATTTCATTGGCGGCATTTAATGCCGTACATGCTGCTTGCCCTTGTTTACAGGCCTCGATAGCTAATTTTAAATTAGGGTATTTTTCAAAATCAGGTGCTTCAAAGTCTAAAGATGAGCTTTGAAAAAAATCGAACGGTTCAACCCCCGAATCAATTCTTTCGGGGTAAGCTAAAGCATGGGCAATGGGTGTTCGCATATCAGGATTACCTAATTGCGCTAACACCGAGCCGTCATTATATTGCACCATCGAATGAATAACACTTTGCGGATGAATAACCACTTGAATGTCTTCTGCGGCTACGTTAAATAACCATTTGGCTTCGATAAACTCCAAGCCTTTGTTCATCATAGTGGCTGAATCAACTGAGATTTTTTGTCCCATATCCCAGTTAGGATGTGCACAAGCTTCTTCGGGTGTGACTTCACTTAAAGTTTCAGTTGCTCGGGTTCTAAACGGGCCACCAGAGCCAGTTAATAAAATTTTATTAATGCCCTTCGATTTGAGCTGACAAGCACCTGCTTTTAATTGTTCAGACTCAGGTAAACATTGGAAAATAGCATTATGTTCACTATCGATAGGCAGAAGAATTGCGCCAGAGTGTTTCATCGCTTCAATAAAAATAGCCCCAGAGGTTACTAACGCTTCTTTATTGGCTAATAACACCCGTTTTCCGGCTTTAACCGCTTCGTATGTGGGCACTAAACCGCTCGCGCCAACAATGGCAGCCATCACAGTATCAACCGTTTTAGAAGTACTGAGTTCAGTAAGTGCCTGATGACCAAAAGCAACTTCAATCGTTATCGCGGCTTGCTTAAATTTTTCTTGTAACGTTTCAGCATGTGCTTTGGAAACAAGCACAACCTTGGCAGGTTTAAAGACTAAACACTGCTGGAATAGTTTATCGACATTGGTATTAGCCGATAAGCTTTCTACCCGATATTTATCAGGATGACGAGCAATAACATCTAAGGTACTTTCACCAATAGAACCGGTTGAACCTAAAAGACAAATACTTTGAATGGTCACAAGTTACCAACCAAAATATAAGTAACACAAAGCAAAAATAGGTGCTGTTGCGGTTAAGCTGTCAATGCGATCTAAGATGCCGCCATGACCTGGTAATATAGTGCCACTGTCTTTTACGCCCGCTTGGCGCTTAAACATACTTTCATTTAAGTCACCTAAAACTGAAATAGTGGTGATCACAAAAGTAATCGCAATCGCGGTTAAATACTGCTGACTTTGCCATTCAATGATAAAACCTAAAATTGACACCATAATACAGGCGCAAATAGTACCACCGAGGAAACCTTCAATGGTTTTTCCTGGGCTCACATTCGGTAAAAGCTTTCTTTTGCCTAATGATTTACCAACAAAATAAGCGCCAACATCAGCACTCCAAACCAGTAAAAATAAGAACATGATCAATTGTGCGCCGTGATAAGTGCTCTCGGCATATTCATGACTTCTTAACACCATAAATGCTAACCAAGTCGGCAACAGCGTTAACCAACCAAACACACCTCTGACCGAGCGATGGCTCGACCAAAAACGACTACAACGCGGATAGACATAAGTAAGAAAAGCAGAAAAACACCACCAAGCGACTGCAAGCCACAATATATATTCAACATTGTCACTTAACACACCGGTTTCTACCCAGAGCTCATTCGGTGGTAAAACCGTCCATAAGCCGGCAAGAATGGCTATATTAGATAAGACAAAGGCACTTCTTCGGCCAATTGAGTTAAATCCCATTAATGGGCCCCATTCCCATGCACCGATTGCGATAAGAATAACTAACATCAGGGCAAAATAACTTAACGGCAAATAAAATATTGCAAAAATAGTTGCCGGCGCTAGTACTAAGGCGGTTAACACTCTTTTAATTAACAAAAGTAATCCTTTTATAAACTTTTTTAGTTATTATTATTTTCTTTGACTTGTTCACCTGTTTTACCAAACCGACGTTCACGTTGTTTAAACGTTGCCATTGCTTTAATAAATTGTGCTTCATTAAAGTCTGGCCATAATATATCGGTAAAATAAAACTCGGCATAAGCCGCTTGCCATAATAAGAAATTACTAATTCGAAAATCCCCCCCGGTACGAATTAATAAATCTAGCTCTGGCAAACCATACAAACTAGTTTCTTGATCTAGTGTGGTTTCATTAATATCATCTATGGCTAAGTCATTAGCTAACACTTTTATTGCTAACTTTTTAGCCGCATCAGCAATATCCCAACGACCGCCGTAATTAGCCGCAACCGATAACACTAAACCTTTATTGTCTTTGGTTAACGCTTCAGCATTACTAATTTTGACCTGTAATTTATCAGAAAAACGACTAACATCGCCAATTACTTGAAAACGAATATTATTTTTATGTAAACGCTTAACTTCACGCGTTAAGACAAACATAAATAAATCCATTAAGACACTGACTTCTTTTTCAGGTCGACGCCAATTTTCACTGCTAAAAGCAAATAATGTCAGGGCTTTAACCCCTTTTTCTCGCGCAACTTTTACAGCGTTACGAACGGATTCAACACCTTCTTTATGACCGACAACCCGTGTTTTACCACGTTGTTGCGCCCAGCGTCCATTACCATCCATAATAATCGCGACGTGTTGAGGAATAGCTATATTTTGTTGCTCTTCATTAATAGCTAAATGGTCATTTTTTTCTGTCATAACGCTTATATTACCAGCAGATATAATACACAAAAACGCCGCAAAATTTATTTACGGCGTTTTTTTAATGAAAGTGGAAAATTAAATTTCCATTAACTCTTTTTCTTTTTCGGCAAGAATTGCGTCAACTTGTTTAACAAATACATCAGTAATTTGTTGTACTTCGTCTTCAGCTTGATGCATTTCATCATCGCTGATGTCTTTATCTTTGTTTAAGTTTTTAAGATCAGAATTAGCATCTCGGCGGATATTACGAATCGCCACTTTGCTGTTTTCAGATTCACCACGTACCACTTTCACTAAATCTTTACGACGTTCTTCTGTTAGTGGCGGTAATGGAATACGAATTAACGTACCTTGCGAAGAAGGGTTTAAACCTAAATCTGATGAAAGAATCGCTTTTTCAACAGCGCCAATCATGCCCTTGTCGAAAACAGTAACCGCTAACGTTCTAGCATCTGGTACCGAAACATTACCCACTTGGTTTAATGGTGTATCCATACCATAATAAGCGACAGTAATGTTGTCTAATAAAGAAGGATGGGCACGCCCTGTTCTTACTTTATTTAAATTTGTTCTTAATGATTCAATACTTTTGCCCATACGTTCTTGGGCGCTTTCTTTAATTTCGTTTATCACGACTCAATTCCTTACACGTTAAATTTATTAAGAAAATTTACTTACCTTAGAGTTTGGCAAGATTTTCTTCGTGGTCTATTGTTGTACCTTCACTGTTACCCATGATAACTGATTTTAAAGCACCTGGTTTATTCATATTAAAAACTCGGATCGGCATATTGTGATCACGAGCTAGAGTAAAGGCGGCTAAGTCCATTACTTTTAGTTCTTTTTCAAGCACATCTTGATAGGTTAAATGACTATATAATTCAGCTTCTGGATTTTTAACCGGATCCGCTGAATAAATACCATCAACTTTTGTTGCTTTTAAAACAACATCTGCTTGAATTTCAATACCGCGTAAACAGGCAGCAGAATCAGTAGTAAAAAATGGGTTACCTGTGCCAGCACTGAAAATTACTACTCGGCCAGACTTTAATAAACTGATAGCTTCAGCCCAGTTATAAGTATCACTTACACCCGCTAAATCAATTGCCGACATTAAACGAGCATTTACAAAGGCACGGTGTAATGCATCACGCATTGCCAAGCCATTCATCACAGTTGCTAACATTCCCATTTGGTCGCCAACAACGCGATTCATGCCAGCTTCAGCTAAACCAGCGCCACGGAATAAATTCCCACCACCAATCACTAAGCCTACTTGGATGCCCATTTCCACCAATTCTTTGATTTCTTGTGCCATGCGATCTAACACTTTCGGGTCGATACCAAAACTTTCTTCACCCATCAGGGCTTCGCCACTAAGTTTAAGAAGAATGCGACGATATGTAGGTTTAAGGTTGGTGCTCATAAAAACAATCCTGTAGATGAAAAATAGCCGAGACCAAATTTGGCCGCGGCTATTTTAATACGTTTAGCCGCTTCACGAAAGCTTAAACTGAAAAAAGTCGTTTTTTATCTTTTTTGTTTAAAAATCAGCCATCAATGAACACACGTTATTATTGCAGTTATTTTATGCCGGCAAAAAAAAACGCTTCTAAAGTAGAAGCGTTTTTTTAAAATAATTTAAATTTTTATGCTTTAGCAGCAGCTAATTGAGCTTCTACTTCAGCAGCAAAATTTTCTTCTTTCTTCTCGATACCTTCACCAACTTCTAAACGTACGAAGCTAGCTACAGTTAAGCCTTTCTCTTTTAAGATTTCAGCAACTGTTTTCTTAGGTTCCATAATGAAAGCTTGACCTGTTAAAGAAACTTCACCAGTGAATTTCTTCATACGGCCAGTCACCATTTTTTCAGCGATTTCTTGAGGCTTGCCTTCATTCATCGCGATTTCAATTTGGATAGACTTTTCTTTTTCAACAACGTCAGCAGGAACATCAGCAGGAGTTACATACTCAGGCTTGCTAGCTGCAACGTGCATAGCAATATGCTTAAGAGCTTCAGCATCACCTTCACCAGCAACAACAACACCGATAGAACCACCGTGACTGTATGAAGCTAAAGCCGTACCTTCAACATATTCAACACGACGTACATTGATGTTTTCACCAATTTTTGTCACTAACGCAATACGCTTTTCTTCGAATTGAGCTTGTAAGTCAGCAATTCCAACTTTTGCAGCAACTGCAGCTTCAGCAACTTCATTAGCAAATGCTAAAAAGTTATTATCTTTCGCTACGAAATCAGTTTGACAGTTCACTTCAACTAACGCGGCAACAGTACCTGCAGTTTTAATGATAATCGCGCCTTCAGCAGCAATGTTACCAGCTTTTTTAGCTGCTTTTGCTTGGCCTGATTTACGCATATTTTCAATTGCTAACTCGATATCACCGTCAGTTTCTTGTAATGCTTTTTTACAATCCATCATGCCCGCGCCAGTGCGGTCACGAAGTTCTTTAACTTGCTTAGCAGAAATTGCCATCAGTTAATTCCTCAAATTTTTAGACAAAATTAAACAAGCTTGGCACTTTTCAATCAATGAAAAACACCAAGCCAATATTATTTAGAGCTAAGTATTAATTACTCAGCTTCAACAAAACCGTCTTTTTCAGCTTGTACTGAGATGTTTTGCTCGCGGCCTTCTAAAGCAGAGTTCGCAGCTGAATCTAAGTATAAAGTGATAGCACGGATTGCATCATCGTTACCTGGTACGATGTAATCAACACCGTCAGGGTTTGAGTTTGTATCAACAACAGCGATAACTGGAATACCTAAGTTATTCGCTTCTTTAATAGCAATATGTTCGTGATCAGCATCAATAACAAAAATAGCGTCTGGTAAGCCGCCCATGTTTTTAATTCCGCCTAAGCTTTTTTCAAGCTTATCCATTTCACGAGTACGCATTAAAGCTTCTTTTTTAGTTAATGCATCAAAAGTACCGTCAGTGCTTTGTGATTCAAGATCTTTTAAACGCTTGATAGATTGACGAACTGTTTTCCAGTTAGTCAACATACCACCTAACCAACGGTGGTTAACGTAGAATTGGTCACTTTTAAGTGCTGCTTCTTTGATTGCATCACTCGCGGCACGCTTAGTACCAACGAATAAAATTTTACCTTTTTTAGCAGATACACCTGATAAGAAAGCTAAAGCTTCGTTGAACATAGGAACAGTTTGTTCTAAGTTGATGATATGAACTTTGTCACGAGCACCAAAAATGTATGATTTCATTTTTGGGTTCCAGTAACGAGTTTTGTGACCGAAATGAACACCTGCTTTAAGCATGTCGCGCATAGAAACGTTTGGCATAATATTTTCCTTGGGGGTTAAGCGTTCATACACCCAATATACTCGACTCTTTTATTGCATTTAACATGCTGAGCACCCCGGTATATCTTTCTAAGATGTATGTGAGATTATAAAAATACGGTTGATATTTCATTAAATTACAACCGTAATACTTGTCGCTAATCTACTACCTGACTCCTAAATAAAACCAATACTTAAGATTAACTCCCAACTATTGCCGTTAATTCAAGACGCACAAGCACAGATTTAGCGGCGCACTTTATACCATATCGCTTAGCTTTTAACCAGTAAATTTTTAACAATAAAATTAACTTTTTCGCTGCTATAAGTTCTTTCTTGTTAGTTTAAGTGCTAAAATTCTCGGCAATTTTATATCGTTATCATCGTTCATTTGTATTTCACCTTTCTTTTATATAAATGACATCAATTAGGACACAAAATGCACGCTGAGTTATTTTTTATCTACGACAGTCATTGCCCATGGAGTTACGCTGCCACACAACTCGTCAATGAACTAGCGAGTGCGTATCCAAAAATGAAAATTCACTTTTGGCACGGCGCTTATTTTGAAGGTGATGACGGCATTAATATTAAACAAACGCAAACCGTCAAACAAATGAGCAACCTTAGCTTTTCTGATCACTATCACGCGATTCAAGAACAACCAAAAGACTCAACCTTAGCTGCCAATGTATTAGCCTGGGCCGATAAAAAAGCAGCAAGTGCTTGTTTGCCGTTATTAAATGCAATGCAAGCCGCGCATTTTCAGCAAGGTCTTAAACTAGAATCGGCTGATGAGATCACGGCAATAACCGACGCACTTAAATTATCACCGCCAAGTAAAGCATTGACCTTAGAAAAATTAACTAAAGATGCTGAACATAACTTGCATGAAATATTTGAGATGCAAGATATCATCAACACCAAGGCGATCCCTGCTTTGTTATTAGCGGTCAACGACAATTTAATATTACTTAACCATAATCTTTATCTTGCTGAGCCTTCTGCCATTGTTAAAGCGGTTGAATTAGAATTAAATAATTAAATATCGTTATTTCAATAAAGCGCTGCTGCGTAGCCCAACATTGGGAATAACCGTAAAAACATGTAAAATAGCGGCGATATAACTTTATTAAAGTAAATAACGACTTAAAGAGTATTAAAAATTAAATGACTATCACGATAAAAACTGACGATGAAATAGAGAAAATGCGTATTGCTGGCCAATTAGCCGCTGACGTACTTGAAATGATCGAACCGCAAGTAAAAGCAGGTATTACAACTAACGAGCTCGATGCTATTTGTGCCGAATATACCGAAAAAGTACAAAACGCTATTTCAGCGCCGTTAAATTATCATGGGTTTCCTAAGTCTATTTGTACTTCAATTAACTTTGTTGTCTGTCACGGAATTCCTGATGACACCGTTTTAAAAGATGGTGACATTATTAATATAGATATCACAGTAATCAAAGACGGTTACCACGGTGATACCAGTAAAATGTTTTTAATTGGTGATGTCAGCGCAGAAGATCGCCGTTTATGTCGTATCACCCAAGAAGCTTTATACATGGGCTTAAAAAAAGTAAAAGCCGGTAATACCTTTGGTGAAATTGGCTCTGCCATTCATAAGTTTATTAAAAAATCTGGCCGTTTTGGTATCGTTAAAGAATTCTGTGGTCATGGTATCGGTGCAGTTTTCCATGAAGAACCACAAATCGTTCATTATAAAAACAATGATAAAACTAAAATGGTTGAAGGTATGTGTTTTACCATCGAACCTATGATCAATGCGGGCAAGTCAGGCACGATTGTCGATAAAGAAGATGGCTGGACAGTTTACACCTCAGATAGAAAAAACTCAGCGCAGTATGAACATACTATTGTAGTAACAAAAACCGGCTGTGAAATTCTGACGTTAAGAAAAGAAGAAACACTGCCGCGCATTTTACAAAACTAACAATACGCCACTACCGTCAGCCATAGGCCATAAATAGACCCAATATATGCAATATATTATTCCTGAGCAGTTTTACGAGCCCTTAGCAATTACTGCTGAGCCATTAACCAGTGCAGATATTTGCCAGTTAACTGAAGGCTTTAAATTGTGGTTAAAAGATGAGTTCGAAAATGCCGATATGGAAGTATTGGTTAATGCGCGGGCACAATATGTCGATTTAATATTGTCAAAACTTTGGTGTCAGCATCAATTAGATGAAAGTCCAATCAGTTTACTTGCCGTTGGTGGATATGGCCGCGGCGAGTTACACCCTTATTCTGATGTTGATATTCTGTTATTAACACCTGATGAAGTTGATAAATCACAAGAAGAAAGGATGTGTGCTTTTATCACGCAACTTTGGGATGTGCGTTTAGATATAGGTTCAAGTGTTCGCTGTATTAAAGAATGTATCGAGCAAGGGAAAAAAGACGTTACTATTGCCACTAACTTATTAGAAATGCGCTTAGTTTGCGGTAACCCAATATTAGCTGAGCAATTGCATAATTTAGTATTTCATGACGGGTTATGGACTTCAAAAGATTTTTTTATTGCCAAACGTGACGAACAAATTAATCGCCACAAGCAATACCTCGGCGCTTCATATACTTTAGAGCCAAATTTAAAAGCTAACCCTGGTGGCTTGCGTGATATTCAAACTTTAGCTTGGGTTGCAAAACGCCATTTTAAAACAGATTCACTGGAAGAATTAGTGCGCTATAACTATCTTTCACGTAATGAGCTATTTGAACTGTTAGAGTGTCAAGATTACCTGTGGCAAATGCGCTTTGCTTTACATTATGTCGCTGGTCGCAGTGAAAATCGTTTATTGTTTGATCACCAAGCCGGTGTTGCCGCGATGATGGGTTTTGGCGATCAAGGCAAAGTCATGGTTGAGCGTATGATGAAACGCTTCTTTCGAACCATTGCACGTGTTAACGAATTAAACCGCATGCTGTTACAGCATTTTGAAGCGGATATTTTATTGGAAGAAACGCCGGTTGAAATAGTAATAGATGATGACTTTGTTATTAGTAACGGCTTATTAAAAACCACCAATAAACGCGTATTTTTAAGACATACCAAATTATTAGAAGTTTTCTTGATCATCGCTCAGCGCGAAGACATCAAAGGTTTTCATGTAAGTACATTACGGCTATTAAGAAACGCTCGTCGTCGCCTCGTTTCACGTTTAAACGAATTTACTCAATGCCGTAAAATATTTATGGATATTATCAAGCATCCGCGCGGTTTAGGTTTAGCTTTCTCGCTGATGCATCGCCAAAGTATTTTAGCGTCATATTTACCTGAGTGGCGACAAATTGTCGGACAAATGCAATTTGATTTATTTCACGCCTACTCGGTTGATGAACACAGTTACCGATTAATTAAAAACCTCTACCGTTTTAGTAAACCAGAACACAGCGATGAATATCCACTTTGTAGTAAAATTATCCAGCGGTTACGTAAACCAGAAATTTTATATTTAGCCGGTATCTTTCATGATATTGCAAAAGGTCGCGGTGGCGATCACGCCAAACTCGGTGCTAAAGATGCGCTCACGTTTGCTAAAGCCCATGACATCAATGATCACGACGGTAAGTTAATGTCATGGTTGGTACTTGAACATTTAACTATGTCAGTTACCGCTCAGCGCAAAGATATCTCTGACGAAAAAGTAATTAAAGATTTTGCTGAAAAAGTCCGAGATGAAGACAGGTTAGATCACCTCTATTGTTTAACCGTTGCCGATATGCGCGCAACCAATGAAAGTTTATGGAATAGCTGGAAAGCCAACCTGTTACAAGAGCTTTATTACGCCACCAAACGCGCATTACGTCGCGGCTTAGAAAAACCTGTTGGCTTGCGTTCAAAAATTCGTGAAAACAAGCAAAGTGCCGTTGAACTATTATTAAGTCACGGCATTGAACAAGAGCAAATAGATAAAACCTGGCAACATTTCAAAGCCGATTATTTCCTTCGTCATACGCCGATGCAAATGGATTGGCATTGCCGCAATATGTTAACTGCTGATATTAAAAAACCTATGGTGCTGATCAGTCCTAAACCGTATCGCGGTGGAACCGAAGTATTTGTTTACACTAAAGACAAACCTAACTTATTTTCATCAACTGTCGCCTTTCTTGGCACACGTAAGTTGTCAATTCACGACGCTAAAATTATTACCAGTAAAAATGGCTTTACTTTAAATACTTTTGTCGTCTTAGATCAGTTTGATAACCCGATCAATGATGAAGCTCGAGCACTTGATATTGCCGCAGCCTTGTCCAAAGCAATTAGTCATAACGAATTAAAAGCGGTGGCTGTTCAGCCTGTTTCCAAACGTTTAAAACAATTTAAAGTGCCAATCCAAATTAACTTTAGTCGAGCTAGTAGCAGTAAAAGAACCACGCTCGAGATTTCATCTCTCGATCGCCCTGGCCTGTTAGCCAGTATCGGTCAGGTTTTTAACGATTGTCATATTAATATTCATTCGGCTAAAATCACCACCTTTGGTGAACGCGCGGAAGATGTATTTACCATATCAAATAGCCAATACGAACATTTAACAGAGCAAGAACAAAGCTTGCTTACTGAGCGCTTAAGCGCAGAAATAGATTAATCAAATAAAGTCTCAAAATTTAACACTAGGAAAATTAACATGAGTGAATTACAAACCATCATTGAACAAGCGTTTGAAGACCGCGCTAACATTACACCAGCAACAGTTTCAGCTGACGTTAAAAAAGCGGTATTAGATGCTTTAGCAGCATTAAATAACGGTTCAGCCCGTGTTGCAGAAAAAATTGATGGTGAATGGGTTGTTCACCAATGGTTGAAAAAAGCCGTTTTATTATCATTCCGCATTTGGGACAACGAAACGTTAGACGGCGGCGAAAGCAAATTCTACGATAAAGTACCAATGAAATATTCAGAATACGGCGATGCAGAATTTAAAGCTGACGGTGTTCGTGTTGTCCCTGGCGCTTCTGTACGTACTGGTAGCTATATCGGTAAAAACGTTGTGGTTATGCCATCATTTGTTAATATCGGCGCATTTGTTGACGAAGGAACTATGGTTGACACTTGGGCAACGGTTGGTTCATGTGCACAAATCGGTAAAAACGTTCACCTTTCTGGTGGTGTTGGCATTGGTGGCGTTTTAGAACCATTACAAGCTGGCCCAACAATTATTGAAGATGACTGTTTCATTGGCGCACGTTCAGAGATCGTTGAAGGTGTTGTTGTTGAAAAAGGTTGTGTGATTTCAATGGGCGTATACATTGGCCAATCAACTAAAATCTTCGACCGTGAAACTGGCGAAGTATTTTATGGCCGTGTACCAGCAGGTTCGGTTGTAGTATCAGGTAACTTACCGTCAAAATGTGGTACTTACAGCTTATACTGTGCTGTGATCGTGAAAAAAGTAGATGCTAAAACTTTAGGTAAAACAGGTCTTAACGACTTATTACGTTCTATTGATTAATAGTAAATACTGATCGTATTTTTAATAAACCTAGGCTGGTGAAAATTCATCGGTCTAGGTTTATTAATTTAAGTACATAAAAAACATTTGAAATTATTTATAAAGAAACCATGATAAGTCATGAAAAAATTATCAATAATCACCGTAAAAATCAATAACGCCTTATTATACCAAGTCCATTAAGTTTTAAAGGCCTTACAGTGCTTTAAAGCTAATCGTGTAATGCCCAAGCCCTTGATATTCAATCGTACAAGGATCATCAAAGTTAACATCGATAATGCCCGCATAAGAGCCCGTAATAATTGCTTGGCCTTTAGTAAAACTAACACCGCGCTTACTCATATAATCAATTAACCAGTGTAGCGGTTTGTAAGGTAAGCCATTTGGGTGAATACCATCATGTACTTTTTCTTCATTGTTTTGGCTTACTTTAATAGCGATAGTTGCCGCCTGATAGGCCTTTTCTTTATCAAGCTCAGGACCAATAAATAGGCCTTGATTCATCAAGCAATCAGACAATTTTTCATTAAATTCAGCCGCACTTGTTTCAGTAAAACGAGTTTGCATTAGCTCAAGTGCCATATGGCAACTAGCAACCGCTTGATCAATCTCACTTTCAGAGTAACCATCAGCCTTAGCAGGTAAATCTTGCCCTAAAACAAAAGCGATTTCAGGTTCGATACGGGCAAAACCTTTATCAGCAACAATGCCACAATCAAGCGAGCGAGTTACCGTGCTAGCCAAAATTGGTGCTGCGATCACTTTTTCTGCCGATACCGGTGTTAAACATTTCCAGCCACCAACTTGATCATTCATTTGCTTAACAAATTCAGTTTGAATGGCAAAGGTTTCGTCAAGTGACGTTGGCCGATGACTTGCAGCCATACGGTCAAGCTGTTGATTATTCTTTCTATTATTCACTAATTCTGCCGCTGCCGATGTAATGCGCTGTGCTAATTCCACGATAATATCCTCTACTTCTAACTAATCTACGTAATGATATGTAAATATATAAAATAACCATGTTACTGATAAAAAAATCAAGTATGATTAAATCAAACGAACGATAAATACATTGAAAACAAACTCATGCGTAGCTTAAGCTTATTTAAATTAAAAATGAATTATTTAATCATTATACCGTTAAGCCTTTTAATATTTAACCTTTTTGGCTGCCAAATGTCAGATAAAAACCAAGACATTGGTAATGAAGGTTTTTTAATTGGTAATATTAGTAATGAAGCCGGTGGCGGTGTTAATCACATTACCTTCGATGAAAGTACAGAGAAATTAGTTAACAAGGGCATAGTTGCTAAGGTAACTAAAGCTTCTTATCTTGCGCTTAATAAAAATAACACTCGGCTATATACAGTTAAAGCCGATAAAAAAAGTGGCATCGCGGCCTTTTCTTGGTCTGAACAGCAGCAGTTATTTGTCAAAGAGCAAACCATTTCGATTGAAGGCCAAGGCAGTTGTCATATTGCTTTAAGCCCTGATGAATCAAAAGTCGCTATTGCTAATTATGGCAGCGGCGATTTGCACCTTTATTCAATCGATAAAAATTCTGACCAATTAGCTGATGCTGGTTATTTTAAAAATAGCCCATATGACACCCTTAAAATTCATAAAAAACCGCGTATGCATTATATTAACTGGGAAGCGACGGGAAAATACGCTTATGCGGTTGACTTAGGTACTGATGAAATTAAAAAAATTGATGCCCTAGCTACTGACTTTGCACCTGAAACTGCGGCTAAATTACAAGCTGGCGATGGTCCTCGACATTTAGCGTTTCATCCAAATCAGTCAAAACTTTATTTACTCAACGAATTATCAACCACCATAGTTAGCTATAACATCAATTCAGACAGTGGCGATCTAAGCCAACAGCAACGCATTTCAGCTATCCCGGAAAATATCACCAGTAAAAACTCAGCATCAGCGATTAGAATTTCTGCTGATGGCCGTTTTCTCTATGCCGGTATTCGCGGTATTAATACCTTGTCGGTTTTTAAAATTGCCGATAATGGTGACTTAAGCTTTATTCAGTCGCACAGTAGTTTAGGTGACTGGCCAAGAGATTTTAACTTTTCTCACAGCCAAAACTATATTTTAGTGGCCAATCAGCGTTCAAACTCTATCAATGTTTTAAAGCGTGATAGCAACACAGGTTTGTTATCAAACACGGCAATAGCGCTTGAGACACCTGCGCCATCAAACATTGCCTTGTTTAATCCGCTTTCTAATTAATAATAATTAAAATAGCTAAATAACAAACAGCGATCACACATAACTATTAGCCATAACTATCAATAAAAAAGAATGATAATGATTAAAAAACTTTTCTTACTTACCTGCTTAAGCGGCTTAATTTCATGTAGTGAAAATAAGCCGGTAGCAGAAACGCAATTAGCGTTAACGCCAGTCAAAGCTAAACCTAATTTTGTCTTTATTTTTGCTGACGATCAATCCCCAAAAACCCTTGGCGCTTACGGTAATAAAGAGATTATCACACCCAACTTGGATGAATTAGCCAAGCAAGGGGTTAACTTTTCAAATGCTCATAATATGGGTTCATGGACAGGTGCAGTCTGCTTAGCCTCACGTACCATGTTAAATTCAGGTCTTTCTGTCTGGGAGGCTCAAACTATGAATAGCAATTACGCTAAAGGTAAGGGGTTTGATCTTACTTGGAGCAAATTAATGGAAAAGGCGGGATACGAGACTTATATGACCGGGAAATGGCATGTGCATGCACCCGCTAACAAAGTATTTCAATCGACGTTACAAGTGCGCCCTGGCATGCCAAAAGATAATTGGGATCACTTTACCCAAGTTGAACGTTTTAAAAAATTCGCCAACGGCACAAGTGAATTTAGCTCAGCACAAGAGTTTATGCCGGTCGGTTATAATCGGCCACTAGGGCCTGACGATAACAGTTGGTCGCCGACAGATCCAAAACATGGCGGTTTTTTTCAAGGTGGCACACATTGGAGTGAAGTAGTTAAAAATAATGCTTTAACCTTTATTGAGCAAGCGAGCCAAACAGAAAAGCCATTTTTTATGTATCTTGCTTTTAATGCACCGCATGATCCAAGGCAAGCACCACAAGCTTATCAAGACTTATATCAAGCAGAGCAGCTATCGTTACCAGCAAGTTTTCAGCCGCTGTACCCAGAGAAAGACTTTATTGGTAACGGCCCGTCGTTACGTGATGCGGCTTTAGCGCCCTTTCCTCGAACGGCCTATGCAACAAAAGTACACTTAAAAGAGTATTACGCGCTGATCTCGCACTTAGATACACAAGTTGGCGATATAATCTCGGCCTTGAAAGCCAGTGGTAAAATGGACAATACCTATATAGTTTACACCGCCGATCACGGCTTAGCGGTTGGTGAACATGGTTTATTTGGCAAACAGAATATGTATGATCATAGTGTTCGCTCGCCGTTTATTATTTGGGGCCCAGATATGAATGGTGGCAATACCGTTGATGCTAATATCTATTTACAAGATGTTATGGCAACCGCACTAGATTTAGCCGGCGTAGAAAAGCCTGAACATATCTTTTTTAATTCCATTAAAAACTTAGCAACAGGTGCTTCAGTTAATAGTTACTATCCAGCAATTTACGGCTCTTACAAAGATAATCAACGTATGATCAAAAAAGATGGCTTTAAATTAATTGTTTACCCTGAGGTTAATAAAGTTAAGCTTTTCAACTTAACTGAAGATCCTGATGAAATGTTAAATTTAGCTGACAACAAGCAATATAAAACGACCGTAAACAAGCTGTTTAAAGACCTGTTAATTTTACAAAAAGAATTAGCGGATGATTTAAACCTGATGCCGGTTTATAGCAAAATATCTGAATAGCTGGATGCTGAGAATAGTGGTCGGTTTATGATGAAGTAACAACATAAGCCGTCACTTATAAACCAGCTAAAGGTAAAAGCGAAGGTGGCGAAAACAAAATAAACACCTGAATTATTCAAATTATTTATTATAAATCAATTTGTTACAAAACCCTGTAAACCTAGTTCAGGTTACTTACCTTATTTACTGTTTTAGTAATTTTTCTATCTCGCCATTCGCTAAGAGCTGATCTAAATTGTGCGAGAGTTTTTGGACATCAATCTTGGCTGCTGATTTTTTTGATACCGCAATATAAAAGTCATTTTTTTTGTTGTAAATATACGGCATCAATTTCAATTTATGGTTATATACGTCAGCTGGAACCCTACTTTTAATTGAGATCTCGCGCGCTAAAGTAATATCTATCCGACCTTTAATTAACATTTCAATTAGCTGGCCATGAGTTGTTATCTCAACTTTATTAAGACTTATATCGTCTTGAAACTCTTTAAAATAAAATGCTCCACGCAAAACCCCAACCGTTAAGCCTTTTAAATCTTCATATTTATTAATCATTAACTTACTGTCGGCTTTAACATAAAACCTGACCGGCGTTATATCGGTGGAGAATGGCTTAGCTAAATAATCGAGGTAAGCCATTCTTGCTTCGGTGCGATTAATGGCAACCATCATGTCAGCTTTACCCGCTTTAGTCATCGATAAACAGCGGGCAAAAGGACAGTGAATAAAGGATACTTTTTTACCGATACTAGCCGCTAAAACCTTGGCTATTTCGACATTACGGCCAATAAACTCACCCTCTTTAATATAAACTAATGGCGGCTCGGTATGAGTGGCAACAACAATAGTATCATTATTGTTATTGAACTGATTAGCGACACTGAACAATGAAAATAACGAGAGCAAAGCGCAAATAACGTTCGTGATAAAACTGTACTTAACTTTCATTTCTCCCCCCATCCCTGTTAACAAATCAAACAAACTCAATAAGCCCAATAATAAAGTCATCTGCGCATCACACTCATCACTCGGCGAAAATAGCAATAATAAGACAATCACCACACAAAGTGTCTTACAATAATTAAAAAACAATATTACCAATAATACAAAAAGGTAACACAACTCAATCCTTATTTCTTAGGGTATTTACTTATATTTATATAACTAATCGCACAATAAACATTTTTATTAATAGAAAACAAAGTGATATAAACATTATCCGCTTTAACTTTTCCCCCTTGGCTATTGACCAAAATGAAAGTGCTGATTTAACGCTTATTTTCTAACTTATCCTTTATCACTTAACTTTCCCCCTAACGGACAAAGTTAAAGCACTAGTCTTCAAACAAAATATAGATTAGTTTGATTCAACTAATAAATACTCTTATGCTGGTTCAATCATCTATGCCTATGGCGAGAATTAACAATGGCAAGAAAATTACCTCCTTTACATTTGTTATCCATTTTTGAAGCGGCGGCGCGTTTAGAAAGCTTTAAAGCAGCAAGTGAAGTACTGTATTTATCGCCTTCTGCAGTTAGTCACCAAATAAAAGCCTTAGAAGCTTATTTTGGTTTTCCACTTTTTATTCGTAAGAATAGACGGGTCACCCTTAATAGTGCGGGTAAACTGTTATTTGGCTACACCCAGCAAAGTATGAAAATACTGGATCAAGGTACCCAAGCGACAATACGAAAATTTTCAGCGCCGAGTTTAAAAATATCAACGTTTCCAACCATGGCCGCGAACGTTATCATTCCGCAGCTAGGGCTTTTTCAAACGGCACACCCTGATATCGATATACGAATTGAAACAGGGCTTAATCTCACTGATTTTAACCACGACGATATTGATTTAGCGCTACGTTTAGGCCAAGGACAATGGCCCGATGTCGGTAAAACCAAGTTACTCGATATTCGTATCGCTGCTTTATGTTCACCAAGTTTTGCCGAAAAACATCAACTAAATCATATCTCGAAAATTAATGACGTACCTTTAATCGATTTATCTAATATGGATCATATTTGGAAAACTTGGTCACAAGAGCTCGGTTTAGCTAAAATTAACAGCGAACATAAACTCACCTTTAATAGTTATGAATCAGCGATTCAAGCGGCCTGCCAAGGGCTTGGGTTAGTGTTGGCTATGCTGCCAATTGAACGTTCATTAATCGAGAAAGAATTATTGATACAACCCTTTGCAGAAACAATAAATTTTCATCATGCGTTATATGCGGTTTATCGTCATGAAGATAAAAACCGCCATGAAATTCAGTGCTTTCTTGATTGGCTGCTACTCTCACCTAACTTAGCTGACCTTGCTTAGCTGTTAGCTTCTCGTCGCTTAGAGCAAATGCAAAGTTAAAAAGTAAAACTTAAGAAAAAGTCACGAGATGATATAAAATGAGGAAAACTTCGTAGATGGAAGTTTAACGTAGGTAAAAAACTAAATAGCGATAAAATACAGATAAATATAGATGAGCTAAACTCATCTAGTTGATGAGCACATTCCTTTTGTCATCACCAAGTGCAATCGTTAATATTGCCTTAGCTTTGCAAAAGGAATCAAAAATGAAAACGTTTATCGCCATCAGCCTCTATAGAATACTCGCGGTATTAATTATTAGCACACCGATATTCGTTAATTGGTTGGTTCAAGGACAATTACTGGTTTCATTTGTTTATCTGCCAATATGGCTGTGTTTATCGGCTTTAATTTTTATTTATATCGACGATAAACTCTTAATGCTTGCTCATTATTGTCGTCAAGGGCGCGTTAGCAAACCTAGCAACAAAAAATTATATCTGCAAGCATCAAAAGTTGGATTTAACCACTAGAGACTGTTGATCTTTCAAGCTTATTTTTGCAGTAGTTTATTAGGTATTTATGCAAGACAGAGGCTTTCTTGTGTGGTACACCACATAAAAAGGTAATAAAGACTTTGTGCTCCTGCAAAGCCACCTTACCCCAGATCCGTGTGGGGCAACGCTGTAAAATAGAACAAAAAACGCGGTCCGTAGGATTCGCTTATTCCGACCTGGATATAGGTCATTAAGATAATGCAAAAGCAAAGATCAAGAATGACTAGGCTAAACACTGCTAGCCTCGATTAAAACGGTTTACTATCTTTAAAGAGTCTAACAAAATTGAACCGCGAAAGGTCAACAGACCCTAGCTAAATTAAAGGGCTAATTGCTGTTTTATCCAGCCGCCAATATCATTAAGTTGCTCAGCTACCACAGTATGCGGCATGGCATAAGTTTGCCACGTGATTTGATAGCCATTATCGCTTAATACTTGATTCGCCATTTTACCGGCAGCAAAAGGCACAACTTCATCGTGTTGACCATGTTGCTGCATAATCGCCGTCGCTTTATTAGCGCTATGGCAATCAGCAGGTAATGCATCTGGCTTTGGTAAATAACATGACAGCGCTAAGATCCCAGCCAAAGGTTTGTTATATCTTAAGCCGGTAAATAAGCTCATCACCCCACCTTGACTAAAACCTGCCAAGATAATGTTTTTTGAGTCTATACCACCAGCAACTTGCTCATCAAGTAATTGCTGAACCAAATTTTCAGAGGCTTCAACACCCGATAAATCAGCACGATTATGTAGGTCCATGCTTTTAATATCGTACCAAGAACGCATTTCCATACCATTATTAATAGTCACCGCTTGCACTGGCGCATGCGGAAAAATAAAACGAACACTATGGTTTGCTGGTAAATTTAACACTGGCACTACTGGTGCGAAACCATCGCCTGAGTCACCCAAACCATGTAACCATACAACGCAGGCGGTCGCAGGTGTTTTAGGTTCGACGATAATTTTTTCTAAGTTGTTATTCGACATAATTTCTCGTATTACTTTTTAATATGAATTACTGATGTTAATTACTAATGGCAATTATTGAATTTGGCGCGAACGCTTTAATAAGCCACTTCTAACTTCAAGCCTCAAGCCTCAAGCCTCAAGCTTCTAGCCTCAAGCTTCTAGCCTCAAGCCTCAAGCTTCAAGCCTCAAGCTTCTAGCCTCAAGCTTCTAGCCTCAAGCTTCAAGCTTCAAGCCTCAAGCCTCAAGCCTCAAGCCTCAAGCCTCAAGCCTCAAGCCTCAAGCCTCAAGCTTCTAGCCTCAAGCTTCAAGCCTCAAGCTTCTAGCCTTTAGCTAATATTTTATCAAGCCAGCTGCTCGGTAATATGCGTTTAAATATTGCCATTAAATACGTCGGCGTGGTGACATAATATCGCGCTTTCGCTTTATTCGCTGTTAAAGCATGGATCACTTTTTTGGTCACAGCGCTTGGCGGTAAAGTAAATGACGTACTCGACTCCACTTTTTCTAAACGGGCAATTTGCGGTAAATATTGCGCAATATAAGGTGAGTGTTCAACATCAATATTCTGCTTGATTTTTTCTAAGGCATTCGCGCGAAATTGCGTTGCGATCGGGCCAGGCTCAATTAAGCTAACTTGAATATCAGTATTTTTTAATTCCAGCCGTAAAGTATCGGTATAACCTTCTATAGCGAATTTTGAAGCGTTATAAGCACCGCGAAATGGCATAGCAACAAAACCTAATACTGAGCTGTTTTGAATAATGCGGCCATATCCTTGAACGCGCATTATTTTGAGTACTTTTTGTGTCAGTATATGCCAGCCAAAAAAATTCGTTTCAAACTGCGCTCTTAATGCTTGAATGGGTAAGTCTTCAATTGCGCCCGGCTGACCATAAGCGCCATTATTAAATAAAGCATCTAACCGCCCACCAGTTTCATTGAGTACCCATTTGACCGCATTATCAATGGAGGCTTCGTCATCTAAATCGAGCTTTTTGGCATTTAAACCGAGCTCTCTTAAAATCTCAACGTCTTTATCTTTGCGCGCGGTAGCGAATACTTTAAAGCCCATGGTATCGAGTTTTAACGCTGTGTCTAAACCGATCCCTGTTGAACAGCCAGTAATTAAAATACTATTGATAAGCATAGTTTATTCTCAATTATAAATTGTCTGTGACAACAATCACTACCGCTGCCAATTAATGCGATGAATAGTATCGAGTTAACGGCTAGAGTTAAATCACTTTCAATAAAAAAGGAGCCT
>JBPOFN010000025.1:0-64659 GCA_051251725.1 Thalassotalea sp.
TTCTAGCTTCTAGCTTCTAGCTTCTAGCTTCTAGCTTCTAGCTTCTAGCTTCTAGCTTCTAGCTTCTAGCTTCTAGCTTCTAGCTTCTAGCAGGCATTGTTAAATTACAGCTAACAAAAAGCCAAGCTATTTCAAGAATAGCTTGGCTTTATTTTATGTATTTTAAAGGAGAAACTAACTGCCGAGTTAACCGCTAAATTAGTCGGCCATTTCTCGTAAAATATCATCTTTTAATTCGGCCCATAATTCACCTGACTCAATGCCATAATTTCTTACCGCCAGCACAGCTTCATTAAATTTATTTTCTTTGGCCAATTCAATTAAAGATTGATAATAACGACGGGTAATATCACGCCCTTTTGGGTGAGCAAAATAATACGTCCCCATGCGAGAATATAAACCTTTGAAACCATTTAAGATCAACAAATAAATAGGATTACCCGAAGCCACCACTAAGGCTTTATTTAATTGATAATCAAATTCAGCAAAGGCTTCACCAGTATCTTCAATTTCTTGCGACTCTGTTAATAATTCAACCGCTTTTTCAGGATTATTTTTTAACGCGCCGCGAATATAAATAGCACTTATATTGGTGCGTGCTGACATCAGATTATCGACCAACTCAGGTACACCTTCTTGATCTAATTGCGCTAAGGTTTCTAAAATATTAAGGCTCGATGTTTCCCAAAAGTTATTCACTTTTGTCGGCTTACCATGCTGAATCGTTAACCAACCGTCTCGTGCTAAACGTTGTAAAACTTCTCTTAATGTCGTGCGGGTTACCCCAATCAACTCAGAAAGTTCTCTTTCAGCTGGTAAAATTGTACCCGGAGCAAAACGACCATTCCAAATTGATTCGACGATATACTGCTCAGCAAAACCTGCTGGACTATGCGCTTTTATTACCATAGGGAGTATCTCAGGAAATTATTATTAGGATGATTAACTGATTGTACCAGAAGAATATAACCATACAAATCAGTAAATATTTCTTTTTCTAAATATTTTAACATTCGCTATTAAAGTGAATCGATTTTCTATGCTATTATTTGCATCAAATATAATGCCTAATAGTAAATTAGGTCTCTAACAACAACTACTTAGATTTAAGGTTACATATGCAACAATCATTTATAGCCGCCTTCACAAAGAACTTCCTCGGAAATTCTCCTGAATGGTACAAAATTGCTATTATTGCTTTTTTGGTTATTAATCCCATCTTGTTTTTCTATATCAGCCCTTATGTCGCAGGTTGGGCTTTAGTTATTGAGTTTATTTTCACTTTAGCAATGGCATTAAAATGTTATCCGCTGCAGCCAGGTGGCCTTTTAGCTATCGAAGCCGTGGTAATTGGGATGACATCGCCGGATCAGGTGATGCATGAAATCGTAGCCAATATTGAAGTACTACTATTACTAATTTTTATGGTCGCTGGTATCTACTTTATGAAAAACTTGTTGTTATTTTTGTTCACAAAAATAATTACTAAAGTTAAATCAAAAGCAATGGTGTCTTTATTATTCTGTTTCGCCGGTGCTTTTTTATCGGCCTTCTTAGACGCCCTAACCGTTATTGCGGTAGTTATCAGTGTTGCTATTGGTTTTTATTCGGTTTATCACAAAGTCGCCTCAGGTAAAGACTTCCACCATGATCACGACCATACTACCGACCAGGAATTAGCTGAATTATCACGTAATGACCTTGAACACTTCCGTGGTTATTTACGTAACTTAATGATGCATGCGGGTGTTGGTACGGCTTTAGGTGGTGTTTGTACCATCGTGGGTGAGCCGCAGAATTTAATTATTGGCCAACAAGCCGGTTGGGATTTTGTTGAATTTGCCATTCGCATGTCGCCGGTTACTATTCCTGTTTTTATTGCTGGTTTAGCGACTTGTTTCTTATTGGAAAAGTTAAAATGGTTTGGCTACGGCGTTACACTTTCGGACAATGTTCGTACTATTTTAAATGACTTTGACCAGAAAGAAACAAAAAACAGAACCAAGCGCGATAAAGTAAAATTAATCATGCAAGGCCTCGTTGGCCTTTGGCTAGTTATCGCTTTAGCAATGCATCTTGCCGCTGTCGGTTTAATTGGTTTAACGGTGATAATTTTGGCTACCTCTTTTAGCGGTATTACTGAAGAACATCAAATTGGCCATGCCTTTGAAGAAGCATTACCTTTTACAGCCTTACTCGCAGTATTCTTTGCGATTGTGGCGGTTATTATTGATCAGCAATTATTTACCCCGGTAATTACTTGGGTGCTAACTTTTGAAGGTGACATGCAACTGGTAATGTTCTACCTCGCAAACGGTTTGTTATCTATGGTCAGTGATAATGTATTTGTTGGTACGGTTTATATTACCGAAGTTAAAAATGCCTTAATTGCTGGTACTATTACCCGCGATCAATTCGACTTATTAGCGGTAGCAATTAATACGGGTACTAACTTACCAAGTGTTGCCACGCCAAATGGTCAAGCGGCGTTCTTATTCTTATTAACGTCAGCTTTAGCACCGTTAATTCGTTTATCATATGGTCGAATGGTGGTTATGGCATTCCCATATACTATCGTTTTAACGATTGTTGGCTTGTTAGCGATTTACAGCGGTAACTTACAATCAATGACGGATGGCTTTTATGAGTCTGGTTTAATTCAGCATCATTCAGCTAAAGAAGCATTAGAGGCTTTGCCTAACAGCGGTCATTAATTTGTTTCAAAAGATTTAAAGCGCCTATTAGGCGCTTTTTTTTTACGTTAATATAAAGCAATAAAAGTGTTAGCAATTTATAACTGCTTTTCATTACCTTTAATAAATAAGAGTTTGGAATTTAACTTATGAGCGTTATCAGCCAATTAGCCAACAATAAAAAAGCTTGGTTATTACTTGCCTTAAGCGCAATAGCCTTAGAGCTAACTGCCTTGGTTTTTCAATATTTCATGGACCTAGCGCCATGCATTATGTGTGTCTATCAGCGTCTTGCTATTTTCGCGATTGCGCTTGCCGGCTTAATTGGCGCTTACGGTAAACAGCATTTCATTACACGAGGTTTGGCTTTTTCGCTGTGGGGTATTGGGGCAATTTGGGGCTTAATAATAGCTTTAGAGCATGTTGAAATGCAAAATGCGGCATTTTCGTTATTTGCTACATGCGACATAGTGCCAAACTTTCCAACTTGGGCACCTTTACATCAATGGTTACCTTTTCTTTTTGAAGCGACTGGTGATTGTGGTGATATTAACTGGCAATTTTTAGGCTACTCCATGCCACAATGGATGATCCTAGTATATGCCCTTTATACACTTTTATTTGGTCTCGTTTTAGCCAGTAGAATAATCAAAGTGAAAAACATTTAACTTTGATTCTCTCTAAGTAAGTACTATTTAGCGTGATTTTGTGTGGCCAATAAGTGAATAATAACGCTGACGAATTATTCACTTATTGGCTTATTCAATTTGTCACTGTATTAACTTTCTAACTGAATTAATTTCTGTCTGTCTGTCCTAAATAAGGCTAATTTGTTGTAGCTGAGTGTTTGCAAGATATTATATTTTACAAGGTACCGCTTTGCTTTTACTAAGCGTTTTTCTTTAGCTAACATTTATATCAGCAACAAATAACTAACGCCGGTTACTACCGCGACAGTTAATAAACTTAAGATAAAACCTTCTTGTACCATCTCTTTAATTTCAACTAAACCAGTACCATAAACGATAGCATTAGGCGCTGTCGCCACCGGCAACATAAAAGCACAACTTGCACAAATGGTAGCTGGGATCATAAAAACTAAAGGGTCTTGCTCGATTGAGAGTGCCGCGGCGGCTAATATTGGCAGTAATAGTGTCGCGGTAGCGGTATTACTGGTGATTTCTGTTAAATAAGTGACCACTAAACAAATCACCAAAACCATTAAAATAAGCGGCATACTGGCAATAGATGTTAACCATTCGCCAAGGATATTACTTAACCCTGACGCGACAAAACCTTTAGCAATAGCAATACCGCCGGCAAATAATAACAACATCCCCCACGGAATAGTTTTTGCACTTTCCCACGTTAATAAACGTCCTTTTTGACCATCAGAGGTTATAAACATCAAAACCACAGCCAATAAAGCAATCGTACTATCACCAACCTCGGTTAACCCCAATAAACTCCTCCAACCGCCAAAGGGCTCTTGACGAGTGATCCACGCTAATGCCGTTAAACCAAAGATGCATAAAACTCGCTTTTCAGCTTTTGACCAAGGCGATAATGCCGGTATCGTTAACGTGAGTTTATCCTTGATATTACGAGTTAACCAAAGCGCCATTAGCGGTAATGAAATCACAACGACGGGGACGCCAACTTTCATCCATTGTAAAAAACTAAATTCGCTACTGACATACTCCTGGTAAACAGCCATAAATATTACATTAGGCGGCGTGCCTATTGGGGTTGCAACACCTCCTAAACTGGCGGCATAAGCAATCCCTAAGACAAGCGCGCAACTTAAGGTTCTATTATTTAATTTTTCAATTAAGGCTAACGCAATGGGTAACATGATTAACGTAGTGGCGGTATTTGAAATCCACATACTTAATAATGCCGATGTCAGCATAAAAGCAAAAACTAAGCGTTTACCGCTACTTAAGCCGACAAGCTTTAACATATAAATGGCTAATCGCTCATGCACCCTGCTTTGTTCAATCGCTTTTGACAACATAAAAGCACCCATCAGCAATAAAATAACATGGCTTCCTAGTGAAGCCGCGACAGCTTTATGGTCAAGAACACCAAACAGTGGCAATAGCGCAAAAGGAACTAAAGAAGTGGCCGGAATAGGGATTGCTTCACTTACCCACCAAATAACCGTTAAAGCAGTAATACCCGCTGCGATCGCGGCTTTATCTGGGACATTGAAACTAATTAATAAGGCATAAAAGCTTAACGCCAATAACGGCGCTAAGTATAGAAAGGATGATTTAGACAGCCAGGGCTTCATGGATTTTTTCGTTTTGTTTTTTCGCTAATTGCCACTGCGGATCAGCTGTACGCTGTGACCACCGGCCTAATAAACGAGATTGAGACAACATGGCTTGTAATCGCTGTTGGCTATCGCGCTTTATTTCTATATTCGCATTGTCAATAACATCAATTGCCGCTGCGCGATTATTGCACGTTAATAACATATCACAACCCGCTTGCTGCGCCGCTTCTGCCCGCTCAACATACCCGCCAACTACAGCTGCCCCTTGCATTGATAAATCGTCGCTAAAAATAACGCCATTAAAGCCAAGTTCAGCTCTTAATATTTGTTGTAACCACTTTCTTGAAAAGCCAACCGCTTCGTCATCAATGGCAGGGAAAATAATATGAGCTGGCATCAGTGCTGACAACAACTGCTCTTTAATTAGCTGTTGAAACGGCAACAGATCATTTTGATAAATATCCGCTTGGCTACGTTTATCTATTGGTAAAGCAATATGAGAGTCTTCTTTTACACTGCCGTGACCTGGGAAATGTTTACCTGTCGCTTTCATTCCTGTTTCATTCATACCATGAATAAAACTTTTAGCTAAGCGCGTGACTATTTCCGGCTCTTGATGAAAGGCGCGATTTCCAATAACCTCGCTAATACCGTTAACATCTAATACCGGAGCGAAGCTAATATCAATGCCACTAGCAATCACTTCAGACGCCATTAAATAACCGGCACTTTTGGCAAATTCAGCGGCGTGTTTCATATTTTCATTACTGGCTCGATATATATCAGCCATAGCAGGAATGGCCGAATATCCCTGACGAAAACGCTGTACTCGACCGCCTTCATGATCAACCGCAATTAATAACGGTTTTTTGGCAGCCGCTCTAATTTGAGCCGTTAGCTCATTAATTTGCTCAGGAGAATGATAGTTACGAGTAAATAAGATTAAACCGCCAACCAAAGGGTGCGCCAGAATTTCTTTATCTTCTGCGTCTAATGATGTTGATAAAACATCAACCATTAAAGGTCCCACTAATATAAAATCCTTGTGATGATTATTTTGTAATTGGTGCCGCTACGCCGGCAGCAACAAAAGGAATTATTTTTTCAATAATTTGAGTAATATCGACTTTTTTATTGTAATCGTTATTGGCAATATCAATTAACGCTTCGCTTGACGACATAGTAAATACAACCGTGCCCATGGTAAAATGTAAACGCCAAAACATATCTTCTTGGCTCAATTGTGGATATGACTTTTTAACCGCAGTAACAAAATATTCTATTACCTGAGGATAACGAGTAGTTAAAAACCAGCGTAAAAAACCCTGACTATCACTATAACCGCGACCTAATAATAATAAGAAAATTGCGGCGCCGTTTTCTCTAAAACCGTTTAGTGATACTAAAGGTTGAACAAATGCGCCAAAAACATCAGTTAAACTCGGTTGTTCGAATGCACAAACCTCAGCTAAGGCAGCAGATAAATTTGGCGATAATTCATTCATATAACGCGACATTACCGCTTTGATCAACTCTTTTTTTGAACCAAAGTGATAATTAACCGCAGCTAAATTAACGTCCGCAACTCTAGTTATTTCACGTAACGAAGTTCCGTTAAAGCCATTATTGGCAAACAGTTTCTCGGCCGCATTTAAAATACGCGCTTTGGTTGTTTCTTTACTGACATTTTTTGCAGCAGATTTTGTTAAGGGCTTTGTTATCGTTTTTATTGTCATTGCCTTACCGGCTAATCACCAAGTATTATTGACCATTTTAAACATGCGTTTAATATATTACAAATATGTTAACTTTATATATTAACACTATCGCTAAAACATCGGTAAAGCTTTGTTCAACTTACCCTATTACCAGCCAACAAAAGCCGAATAACCAAAAATCACTTCAATCGCTAAATGAATGATTAAAGCCGGCCACAAACTGCCCGTGCGTAGCGTTAACCAACTCAATACCAACGAAGCTAAAGCCAGTGGCATTGACTCATACATAGGTTTTTTAATATGGAATAACGCCTCAAAAACCGCGACAAATAATATCGCAATAGCATTGGCTGACTTTTCATTAACCTGCATATTTATCATTAGGCAGTGCTTGAGAGTACCCAGTAAAAAACCGCGATGAAAAATTTCCCAAGCAATCAAGGTTGAACAGGTAAAAATTATAAACTGTTCAAAGCGCTGACTTTGCCTTAAATATTCAATTGATGCACCTTTGCGATAGTAAGCAAGGTAATCATCGGCAAAATTACCAAGGTATACGGCTAATAATGCCAAACCAAGCGCTGATAGCAAAACGACATAAAAGCTCAGGCGATCAAAAACCGGAAACTTAAAGTTTAGTACCCGAAAAGGGATCGCTAAAAACAATAATAAAAGTGCTGGAAAACCAACACGTAATACTGGCCACAAAGCCAAAAAGTTATCATATACAAATAATTTAGTGGCAAAATAATGGCCAAACAATTGGAGAAAAATTGCTGATATAACAATAATAAAGATGGGTTTTGTCGACACCGCGGACATAACTGTGCTCTGCTTTTAATTCGGAAACTAGTTATTACATTGTCTTTGGCTAATTTCAAGCCCCTTAGCTTAAGTCAATAACAAATAGCTCCCTTTTGTACCCTATTACTATGTTTTATTCTCTTATCTTGTTTTCTCATGTTACGAATTATATTGGATTTACTATATAGTGAAAAAGTTCAAAGACCTGAGACCTGCAAGCATTCACGCACACTATAAAATAAATTTTTATTTCGAGTTCGAGTTCGAGTTCGAGTTCGATAACAGTGTAGTTAAACAATTAAACTGTTTATATTTCAGCCAAGTGGTTTAAATACAAATAACAGTAGATAAATATCAATCTTTTCATATCAAAAACTTTGTAACACAACAGCTACCAAGCATTATAGGAAGCGATAAAACCTATATAAAACCTAGAATAGCTAACCATACAAACAAATAAATTATTAAATCATTAACAATTAACTGTGTTTATATTTGATTTATAAAAGCTATAGTAGTATAGTGTTTATTAGTTAATGAGAACCCCTCAAAAACTATTTGTTATACTCCCTTATGTCTTTTTGATATTTTTAGCTCATTGATTTCAATGAGCTTTTTTTTACCTGTTTTTTGTTAATTTGGTTAAATTCCCCGGAAGCTCAACGAGCAAGCTAATTTTAAACGCTAGTTGAACAACAAATAGCAATAATTTTAAGCATTCGATATTGTTAATATCAAGCTATTGAATATACTGATCAAAACCAATTGATTATGTAAAACACTCATGACCATAGCAATTAAGCCTTCTCTGTTATTGATATTCACTGCTCTATTAACTTCTGGCTGTCAAAAAGCAGCTGAACACGCTGATGAGCAGCACTTACCTAAGCAGGCACAGCCACAAACTGTTGACGATTTTTTACAACAGGTAGAAAACGAAAAAATAAAGCTCGGTATTAACGAAGCGCGCACTGCTTGGATTAATCAAAACTTTATTACTGACGACACTTCAAAACTTGCAGCTGAAGCTTCGCAAAAATTAAATGATGCTAATGTTGATTTTGCCATTCAAGCTGCTGATTTTAATAAACAAACTGTTACAGCTGATCAGCGCAGAAAACTGAATATTTTAAAGCAGAGCATAGTGTTACCCGCGCCGCAAGATCCGGTTAAATCGGCAAAACTTGCTGAAATATCAACTAAGTTAAACAGTTTATACGGCAAAGGCAGCTACACCAACGCGCAAGGAAAAACCTTAAACCTTGGTGAAATGGCTAAAATAATGGCACAGTCGCGTGATGCCGACGAGCTATTAGAAATATGGCAAGGTTGGCGTGAAGTAGCCATTGAAATGAAACCGCTCTATCAGCAACAAGTGGCATTAAGTAATGAAGGTGCCAAAACATTAGGTTATCAAGATGTCGGCGCGATGTGGCGATCTAATTACGATATGCCCGCTGACGATTTTTCCCAAGAACTGGACCGCTTATGGTTACAAATAAAACCTTTATATGATGATTTACATTGTTATGTAAAAACTAAATTAACCCAAGAATATGGTCAGCAAGTCATGCCAAGTGATGGCACAATTCCAGCACATTTATTAGGTAATATGTGGGCACAATCTTGGGGCAATATTTATCCCTTGGTCGCGCCCGCAGACGCTGATCCTGGATATGATTTAACTGCGCAGTTAAAACAACATAATTATGACGAAATCAAAATGGTGAAAACCGCCGAGAAATTTTTCACCTCCATTGGCTTTGACCCCTTGCCAGACACCTTTTGGCAATATTCGCTATTCACCAAACCTAAAGACCGAGATGTGGTCTGTCATGCATCAGCTTGGAGCATGGACGGACAAGACGATATTCGCATAAAAATGTGTATTGAAAAAAATGCAGAAGACTTTTCAACCATACATCACGAATTAGGCCATAGCTTTTATCAACGTGCGTATAAAGAACAATCAGTTTTTTATCAAACCAGTGCTAATGACGGTATTCATGAAGCAATTGGCGATACCATCGCACTTTCCATCACACCAAAATACTTAAAAAAAATCGGCTTGATTGACACTATTCCTGATGAATCAAAAGACATTGGCCTATTAATGAAAATGGCATTGGAAAAAATTGCTTTTATTCCGTTCGGTTTGTTAGTGGATCAATGGCGCTGGCAAGTGTTTTCTGGCGCCGTTAAACCTGAGCAATATAACCAAGCATGGTGGCAATTACGTAAAAAATATCAAGGGATCAGCGCTCCAGTCGCACGTAATGATAATGCGTTTGACCCCGGCGCTAAATATCATATTCCAGGTAATACGCCTTATTCACGCTACTTTTTAGCGCATATTCAGCAATTTGAATTTCATAAAGCGCTATGTGAAATTGCTGGCAATACCGATCCTATTCACCGCTGTTCTATCTACCAAAGTAAAGCCGCCGGAGATAAATTAAATGAAATGCTAACCATGGGCGCTAGTAAACCATGGCAGCAAGCGTATAAAATATTAACCAACAGCGAAAAAATGGATGCTACGGCGATTTTAGATTATTTCGCGCCATTACACCGCTGGTTAAAAGATAAAAATGCTAAGCAGCAATGTAGCTTTTAGTGATCTCTATATCACAAGTTAAAACTGCAATTTCAACTTTTAACTAAGCACAGATAAGGCTTGAGTTCATTGATTTGACTCAAGCCTGCAACTTCAGTCCTCAATTAAGCGAGTAATAAAGCTCTATTGCTGTTTATTACCAGCTTAATTTTTAGCGCTCAATTCTCAGTTCCCGTACTTAATCTGCAACTCTGCAACTTTTAATTCTCAGTTTACATAAAGATTAAAGACTCAAAAGATATAAAATTAAATTCGATAAATACTTACAAATAGCTACAAACACAAATGATAACAATTATCATTTGTGTTTATGCGTTTTATATACTATCTTTATAAAAAATAATTAAGGAGATTGAAATGAACGAATGGCAAACATGGTTATTAACCGGAAATGAATGTTATCAAAAAGCACAATGGCTTAACGCTGAGTATTATTATTTAGCCGCTGAAAAACAACTCTATACCCTTTGGCAAGAGCAGAAAAACAGTGTCGAGTTATTGATGGCGTGGATTTGCGCCAATCATAATTTAGCCGCGGTTTATGAACAACAAGATGACAGACATGTGTCTTTGCAATATTTATTGTCTCCTCATAAACGGATGTTGAAATTAAGCCAAAATATCAATAGTAGTACTAATGATAATAACGATGAAGCACTGACACTAATGGCGATTAAAGCGCTAAGTATTACCTATCCACCTATTGTCGCTTATCGAAAAAAATATACCCTTTGCCAAGATTGCTACCAAGCATTAAACGATTTCAATGCTTTAAAAAATCGCCAAGCGCAGCTCAAAGCTCGCAGTCATTAACATAAGGAGTAAAAAATGATTTATCAACTCATTAAAAATTTGGATGAGAAATGGCAGTTTCCCACGTTATTCGGTGAACAAAGCCAAAAACAACAAGAGCACAATGAGCATGTTCGGATTTAAAATTTGGAAAGTTAGTGATAATTCAATGGCGCCGAGTATTCCCAAAAACAGTTATGTTTTAGTTAACCACTGGTTTAATTTACATTGGACAAGATTAGAAAGCTTAGTGTTAATTCAACATCACTTTTATGGCATTATTTTAAAGAAAATAGCTTTAATTGATCGAAATGGCTTTATTTGGAGCCGAAGTGAACACCACGACAGTTTACCTATTGAACAATTTGGCCCAGTAAATGCCAAGCAAATTATTGGTCATGTGCTTTTTGTTTTTAAGCAAAAAGCACATGACCAATAATCAATACTGAACCCGATTGTGAGAGTAATTAATCGCGATTAATTAGAGGGTAACTGAGAAAATAAGGTATTTACTCAGTTTCTTGTGCTTCACTGATACGATCTAAGCGGTCTTGCTCTTCTTGAAAAGCGGCTTTAATTTCTTCTAAAACAGTATCAACATCAGCAGCATCGGTACTTTCTTCAAATAAGCCGGTTAGTTCAGTCTCTGGCGTTAATTCCGCTTGTTCATACAAAGACCACATTTCTTGCGCATATTTGCTGCTTTTTAATTCTGGCGCAAATTGGCTGTAATAATTAGTCATATTTTGCACATCACGAGCAAGCATGCTTTTCGCATTATTATTGGCTGAAGCGTCAACGGCTTGCGGTAAATCGATGATCACTGGACCATATTGATCAACCAACACATTAAACTCAGATAAATCACCATGAATAATACCAGCGCATAACATCCGCATAATATAAACCATCACTACTTCGTGATCTTCTATCGCTTGCTCTGCTGACATCATGACATCATTAAGACGCGGTGCGACATCGCCCTCTTGATCTGTGATCAATTCCATCAACAAGACGCCATCAAAACAGCCAAAAGGATGCGGTACACGAACACCTGCCGCAGCAAGCGTGCAAAGCGCATCGACCTCAGCATTTTGCCAAGCTTCTTCTTGTTGATTACGACCATATTTAGAGCCTTTTTCCATGGCTCGGGCACGGCGGCTATTACGGCTTTTTCTACCTTCTTGGTATTGTGCTGCTTTTTTAAAGCTGCGTTTGTTCGCTTCTTTATAGACTTTTGCACAACGAATTTCGTCGCCACAGCGGACCATAAATACAGTAGCTTCTTTACCGCTCATTAACTGGCAGATCACTTCATCAACGAGACCGTCGTCGACCAAGGGTTGTATACGTTTAGGGATTTTCATTGCGTCGTTATACCTTAGATCTGCGTCGGATGATATATCAAATTAAAATCTTTCGATGGATATAAGGTGATTTTTGTGATTTTGCTGAACTTTTGCTCATTTTTTCGATGATAAGCCAAAAATAATGTCTATCTCTGAAACTATAAACTTAACGAACGAACGCTAATTTAGCCATTTAACAAGGTTAATGACACTCTTTACTCGTTAAGATTAACGCTAATCTCGTCGCTGATAGCCTGTTAATTTAACCCCCAATAAAGTGAAGTTATTTATTACAGCTAAACTGGTATTGAGCAATAATTAAGGGCTATTCCAAATAATTTTACTTTTTATCGGCGATGATGAAATTAGTTTATGGCCGATGTCTTCGCCATTTATACTCGATATTTTAAATAACAACTCGACATTGTCACTATTGTTTATCGGATAACTATTAATGGAATGTTCAAATTCGTTATTCGACGATTTGTTATCACTAGTTAGGAACCAGCTTAACCATAAAAGTGAAGAGTCAGTATATCCGGCGATAATGTAAATCTTATTTTTTCTCGGGCCATCAACTTTGGCAAACAGACCATAATCATTATATTTATTTTGAATATTCTCAGGTGCGGGGTATAAAATGTTACTATTTTTTACTGCTAAGTATTGCTTATCAGCCGCGTAATCAAATTTTGATGCCTTAAAATAATTACTTAATATTCCCATGTTATTGAAGTGACCAATATAGATTATATTGGCTTGTTTAATATCATTAATTGTCAGCTCAGAAGCAAAAATTACCGGCGTAAAACGAAAATTATCTGAAAGAGATAAAATATTTTTTAACGCTAACGTTAAGCTTTTACTTATCCCATTGTTGCTATCATTCTTAATACCTTGTGTACTGTTGTCATTGACGAAATCTTCAACGTTATCGCCTAATACAATAATGTTTTTGTGGTTTGGTTTTATATATTCATCCCAAATTGGAGAGTTAGTGACCTGAGCTGATAGTGGTCGTTTGAGTTTACCATCACTTAACATAAAAAAATGTAGCGCTAAAGTTAACAAGCAAAAACCAATGGCAATTATAGGGTAATGATTTAATAAGCTATTAATGGCGTTTTTAGGCGCGATATTGTTAATAGTCTCTGCTGTATGAGGCTGTATATTAGGCTTTAAGTGCGGCTCTGTCAGGCTAGCAAGGTGCGGCTCAATTCCCGATTCATTTTTAATCACTTCCAACCGATATTCACCTACTGGTATCTCAATATAATGTGTTTCGTTTTTTCCTTCATTGAGATAATACTCTGCCAGTTTTTTTCTCAATCGCGAGATATGAACACGCACCGAAGCATCTTCCGAAGAATTAAATTCAGCCGTTTTACCAAATACATTCATCGCAATTTCAAGCTCTTTCGGATAAAGAACGTTACTGCTATCAATATTATTAATTTCTTTTGATACTAGGTACGCTAATAATTTTATCAGGTTAGATGAACGACCAATCGAACTAGCTTCTTTTATCTTTAGAAGTTGTGAAAGTAAGTATTCCTCTGTTATAAAACTTTTCATTATTATACTTTTAACCCTATTTTCATCAGTGTTACATACGTTAAAGTAATGTTACAAATAAAAGTAACAAATATCGATTAACCGTTTCATCACTCGATTTTTCACATTCTACGTAGACCTACAGCTAGTGACAATTGTAGATTAGTGATTAATTAATTTACTCAATGCTCAAGGCAGTTAATTCATGAAAATAACTTTATTTATAGTGACCAGCTTCGTTCTATTATCGTCATTCGCTCAAGCCAACTCGTCCGGCTGGAATTTCAAAAATAATCGTATTGCTATCAGCGCTGATGGTAATAATGAGCCTGATATTTACCATTTCTGGCAGACCGCCGATCCTGACGATTGGGGCGCAACACCGGCATCATTAGCCATTATTGCAAAATTGAAACAACAAAAGAATCTCGTACATTTTTCATATAACAACTTCATCAATTCACCACCTCATTATTCAGCTACCAATGAAATGGATATTGGCATACAAGGCGCAATTAATCATTGGCATTATAAGCCGTCTAAATTTTTTGATGTCAGTGCAAATTATCAAATATCACTCAATCACTTAGTCGAAGTTATTGAAGTATCAACTAAAGAAAACCCACTTTATTTTATTCATATGGGGCCATCTGAATTTTTTTATCGGGCAGTTGAATTTGTCATAAAACGAGGTAAAAAAGCAAGTCTTGCTCACCTTTATGTTATTTCACATAGTGGCTATAACGACGCCCACCTTAGAAGAGGCGATACCAAATTTGATAAAATGCCGGTACCTGAACATTTAACACATCATACATTAAAGCAAGCACTTGAATTAAGTGGCAATAAAATTAATTACAAGCGAATAAAAGATCAAAATGGTGATTGGGATCCGACACTACTTTGGCATTCTAAACATGATTGGTCGGTATGGCAGTGGATGAAAGATCATAGCGATAAAAGTATTGGCTGGATTTACGATCGCATGAAAAAACACCCTAAAGGCGTAGCTGACTTTTCTGATGCCGGTATGGTTTACTTTTTATTGACCGGTGACGAGAACGGCAGTCCAGAGAAATTCAAAAAGTTAATTGGCAAAGGCATAAATATATAACTTGTGTGATGGTTATATAGATAAAAAGCACTAGGAAATGAATCATTACCATGCCGCTTTGACAAGACCAAAGCGGCTAGTTGAACTCACGCTTTTGCGATTTACTGAACACAACAGCGGCAAGAGCCTATATTGACCCAGATGTTTGTTTAAGCCTGCCTTAAAATCAGAATCGCTTAATATTTTCAGGCCACAAAAAAACCAACTTAAGGTAAGTTGGTTTTTATTTGCTAAAGCTGCTTGAGGAGCTAGAGAACAATTAAAAGAGAAAAAAACTAATCCTCTACTCTCACGCCCCAAACATCATGTTCATCTGCATGAATAATTTGTACCCAAATTTGATCGCCCGGCTCAGCATCAAAATCATCAGACAAATACACTTTACCATCAACTTCTGGTGCATCCATATATGAACGGCCAACAATACCAAGATCATTCACTTCATCAACCAGAATTAAATACTCTTGGCCAATGCGTGCTTGTAATTTTTCACTGCTTATTTTCGCTTGTACCGCCATAAAACGCTGTAAACGCTCTTCCATTACTTCGGGAGATACATGATCAGGTAAGGCATTAGCCGTAGCGCCTTCAACCGGCGAATATTTAAAACAGCCAACACGGTCTAACTGCGCTGCTTCTAAAAAGTCTAATAGCTCTTCAAACTCTTCTTCGGTTTCGCCAGGAAAACCGACAATAAAGGTTGAACGGATCACTAACTCAGGACAAATTTCTCGCCACTTTTTGATCCGCTCTAAAACCCGGTCTGAACTACCAGGGCGCTTCATTAATTTCAAAATACGTTTGTTAGCATGCTGAAACGGAATATCTAAATACGGCAAAATTTTACCATCGCGCATTAACGGAATGATATGGTCAACATGCGGATATGGGTAAACATAATGTAAACGCACCCAAACGCCCTGCTTTGATAATTCTTCACAAAGCTGTTGCATATGGGTTTTAACCGGCATGCCGTCCCAAAAATCAGTTTTGTGTTTAACATCAACACCGTAAGCTGAGGTGTCTTGCGAAATAACCAATAATTCTTTTACGCCAGCTTTCACTAAACGCTGTGCTTCACCTAATACATCGCCAATTGGCCGTGAGTCTAAATCACCACGCATTGATGGGATAATGCAGAAAGTACAACGGTGGTTACAACCTTCAGATATTTTCAAATAGGCATAATGTTTAGGGGTTAATTTAACGCCCTGCGGCGGTACTAAATCAATAAACGGATTATGCTTTGGTTTCGCTACGTGCTGATGAACTTGTGTTAACACTTCATCGTAAGCATGTGGACCTGTAACGCCTAAAACATTAGGGTGCAGCTCAATAATTTCGTCTTTTTTCGCACCTAAACAGCCCGTTACCAATACTTTACCGTTTTCAGCTAACGCTTCACCAATGGTATCAAGTGACTCTTGCACGGCGCTGTCAATAAAACCACAGGTATTTACAATCACCATTTCAGCATCAGCATACGAGTTAACCACATCATAACCTTCGGTACGAAGCTGAGTCAGAATACGCTCTGAGTCGACCAAGTTTTTTGGACAGCCAAGGCTTACAAAACCAATTTTTGCCGCTTTAGTTTCAGTAACATTTACTTGGCTTTGCGCTTCAATCATCTTAGCGGGAATTTCTAAAGTAGTGGTTTGGCTTGCTGCCGAATTACTACTTTGTATAGCTGTTTGTGGGTCGAATTGTTCTACAGTCATTGGTGTCTCAACTTGCTTTTATGGTAATACCGGTGCTTTTACTCATAAGAGCAGCGTCATAATTAATAATTTCACAGTTAGTAAACTCAATAATCGCTAAGAATCAAAAATAACTTAGCGGATCACCTAGAATGAGTACTTAAACTGCCGTTTAATGTGCGGGATTATACAGGAATCTTAGTTGCGGGTGAATGGCTTTGTTTTGTTGTTATTTCAAGCTCATCGTGTGGTGATTAAATTCCTTCTAAAACGCCAAGTTAGCCGCGGTTCAGCGAATGTTTTTTATTTGCTGATACTAGACGAGTTCCATTTAAAGGACTAATCTAATTAATAATGATAAAAACTAAAGATTTTAACTACCTATGAAAACCATATTAACAATATTATTGTTAGGCTTTAGTTTTATCTGCTCAGCGCAAGAACCCATTTTAATCGGGTTAAATGCCGACCTATCGGCCGTTGCTAAAGAGGGGGGAATTGCGATACAGCGTGGCGCAACCATTGCCATTGAAGAAATCAACGAAGCAGGCGGCGTATTAAATCGGCCGCTTAAACTCATTATTAAAAACCATCGAGGTAATCCTGCCCGTGGCGTTAACAACATCAAGCAACTTAGTACTTTAACAGATTTAGTTGCCGTTATTGGTGGTGTACATACGCCGGTGGCATTGAAAGAACTGCCTATTGTTCATGAAAAAGAGATTATTTATTTAGACCCTTGGGCCGCAGGCACCCCTATTGTTGATAATGGCTATCAGCCAAATTTTGTCTTTCGAGTGTCAGTACGAGATGAAGAAGCAGCAAAAATTATGATCCCCCATGCTAAGCAAAAAGGGATAACGCGTGTTGGTCTATTATTAGAACGTACAGGTTGGGGCCGCTCGAATGAAAAATCCCTTTCCGCTGCAGCCCTTGAGCATCAAGTAGAAATAGCAGATATCGCTTGGTTCAACTGGGGGCAAAAAAACGTCGATAAAGAAATTAATATCCTCACAAAAAAAGGCGCTCAAGCAATTATACTCGTTGCGAATGTCCCTGAAGGAGTGACGATTGTTGAAACTATGTTAAAGCAAAATGTGAAACTGCCAATTATTTCTCATTGGGGTATTGCTAGTGGTAACTTTGTCGAACAAGTCGGACTGTCATCACTACAAAAATTAGATATTTCGGTATTACAAACCTATAGTTTTGCCAAGCCACATAATATTAAATTAAATGCGGCTATACTAAAACGTTACCAAGAAAAATACGGCAAAGATATCACAGCCAGTGCCATACCTGGTGCCACAGGAACTGCCCATGCTTATGATTTAGTTTATTTATTAGCAAATGCTATTACAGCCGCTAAGACAACAGAACGAGCAAAAATAAGAAATGAATTAGAACAGTTGCCGGCTTATAATGGTTTAGTTAAAAACTACAACCCCGCCTTTACTAAAGCACAACATGACGCACTATTAAACGATGATTATATTATGTCAGCATTTGATCATCGGGGAAATTTAGTGCCAATACAGGAGTAATAGTGCCAAATTCTAGTGTTAATTTAGAAACGTTAATTAGTAAAAACACCTTAAAGAATTCACTACCGGGTGTAATAGTTGTTTTTGTGATACTTTTTTTTGCATCCGTTTTTTATGTCGTGTACGAAAATGAAAATTCGCATCAAGAAAGCATAGCGCATTTAACCGAAAAACTTGACAACACCTTGTCAAACTTTCAACAACAAGTAGAAAATCTAGCTAAAAATGATTTAATCATCAACAGCATTGTTGACGATACGAATCGTGATAACTACTTACCTATTTTCTTTCGCTCACTAAAATTAAACAACAGCCTAAATACCAGTATTGTTTTTACCGATTACACCGGCGAGATCATCACTGGGAAAAATCCGGCATTGCACTACGAATATGGCAAACATTTTAATTGGCAAGAACAAGTACTAACGAACGGTTTACCTTATTTTGAATATTCAGAGGTTGGCATTTTTGCTGCCGCGCCAGTATTATTATCGACCTCTCCTGAAGGCGCTATTGTCTCTTACATTGCTGATTTACAGGACTTAATTCCTGTCGCCGAAAGTAATTTAACCCTTATTTATATTAATAAAAACAATAAAGTACTTTATTCCTCTAATAGCCACTTAATTGCGAATGGCAGCATTTTTCAGGAAAAAAACTTACTGTTTTGGTCTAAAAACTCCCAACCTTATTTATCTGGTAATATAATTTCCCTTGAACCGCCGTTACATGCTTATGGAAATATTTTGTGGTTAGCTACCATTATTATTGTCTCACTCATTTTTATCTTTTTAGCCGTAATGACAAACGTTAAAAGCACCGCTAAATATGCCTCGCACTCCATGCAAGAACTGCAAAAAACCCTCGCAGCTGCGATCACTAAACAAGGGCAAAGTGTGGTTATCACCGAAAACGATAATGAACCCATTGAGTTTATTGCCATTCGCAGCGAGTTTGAGACGGTATTAAGCCATTTATTTAAACAAACCATTTCGGTGCAAAAGTTCACCAGCGTGATTAATTCATTAGATGAAATCTTATTGGTGCTCGACGAGCAGCAAAACATCATCCTCAATAACGATTCATTTACCGTCTTTTGTCACCATATTGGCATATCAATACCACAAGATATCAGCAATATTTTACCTAATCAAAGTCGTTTCAACTCTCAAGGGCACAATGTAAACGTTGAGATGTCGTACTCACAACACATACAAAATAATGGTGGTGAAGCTATTGCCGTACAATGGAGCGCTAGTGATTATATCGATGATAAAGGTGATGTTTTAGGGAGAATTTTTGTCGGTAAAGATATTTCATTGGCGAAAAAACTTGAAGTAGAACTATTAATAAAAAATCAAGCCATTGATAGCGCAGAAACTTCGATTATCATCACGGATGCCGAGCAAAATGAACTACCCATTATTTATGCTAATAAAGCTTTTTCTAAACTCACCGGTTATGCCCTTCATGAAGTCATGGGGCAAAATTGTCGATTATTACAAGGCAAAAATACCAAGCCTGAAGATATTGCTAAAATTAAAACCGCAATAACCAAACAAGAAGCACTTACAGCTACTCTAACAAACTACAGAAAAGACGGTAGCGAATTTCAAAATGAATTAACCATTAACCCGATCACCAACGAACATGGCGTTGTTACTCATTTCCTAGGGATCCAACTCGATGTTACCGAACGGGAAGCTGCAGCTAAATATTTAACTTTAGCGAAACAAAAAGCAGAAGAGTCTACCAAACTAAAATCTGAATTTTTAGCTAGTATGAGTCATGAGATCAGAACGCCGATGAATGGTGTTATTGGCATGCTTGATCTGCTCTTGATGAGCAAGCTTACTTATGAGCAGCATCACAACGCAGAAATAGCCAAAGATAGCGCCCACTCATTATTAACAATAATTAATGACATACTCGATTTTTCTAAAATAGAGTCAGGGAAACTTGAGTTCGAAAACGCCGCTTTTGATCTAAACTCATTATTTAGTCATGTCGTAAAAGCACACGCACAACAAGCTCACAACCAAAATGTAGAACTTATTTTAGACACTTGTGCCATTGAAACATCTATAGTTACTGGCGACTCTAGCCGACTACGACAAGTATTAAATAACTTGATCAGTAACGCACTAAAATTTACCGTCCAAGGTAACGTCACCATTAGCGCCCAAATACAGCCTTATAATGAGTACTTTGTCAGCTTGGACTGTCAAGTTTCAGATACCGGCATTGGCATTGCTCAAAACAGATTAGCGCACGTTTTTGACTCATTTACCCAAGCCGACTCCTCAACGACACGCCTTTATGGCGGCACAGGTTTAGGCTTAGCAATTACCTCAAAACTTTGCCAGTTAATGAATGGCGCCGTCAGTGTGACCAGCGAAGAAGGTGTAGGCAGTTGTTTTAGTTTTAATATCCAATTAGGCCTGCCTAAAAAAAGCAGCGCCATAACAAAAGTAGAAAACAGCTTAGCATTCACCCTGACTGAGCATAATATATTGATCTTAGATCAAGCAACACTAAGCGCTAACAACCTTAAAAATCAATTAACCCAATGGGGCGCCAAGGTTGTTATTGCAGACAATAAAGCTAACGGCAGTGAGCAAATGAACAATGGTAACTTCACGATTGTCTTTATCGACAGCGCTTATACTAACGGCGAAGATAGTAATAATGATAAAAGTTGCGCCATTGATTTAGTCGAGCAATTGAGCACTCAGGATAAAAGCCAAATAGCTTTTATCTTGATGACCAGTGTTAATGAAAATCAAGACCAAGACTTTATTCGCGCAGCCGGGTTTCGCTCATTTTTTTCAAAACCTGCCACCGCTGAAACCTTAAAGTTTGTCCTTAGTGAAGTATTCAATATAAGCCCTGTCGCTAAGTTAGCGATTGTTGACGACAGTAAAAAAACAACTAATCAAACAACAGAAAAAGCTAAAATTTTATTAGTAGAAGATAATCGAATCAACCAGTTAGTTGCCAAAAAAATCTTATTAGAATTGGGCATTGAGGTGACTATTGCAGACAATGGTCAAGCCGCAATTGATATTTTAAAGAGCAGCCAGACGGCATTTGAGTTGATTTTTATGGACTGTCAAATGCCAATTTTAGATGGTTATCAGGCAACAGAACAAATCCGCGCAGGCTTAGCCAGTGAACAAAATAGCAGTTTACCGATTATCGCCATGACCGCCAATGCGATGAAAGGCGACCGAGAAAAGTGTCTGCTACATGGGATGGATGACTACATCAGCAAACCGATAAACATTGAAACAATACGAGATAAAATATTGCAGTGGTTAAAATAGCGTTCAATGACTGCGGCTTGATCCGATAAGCCGCGTCGTTATCATCAATTAGGAGCTACTGATAAATCTAATAATGATTTTAGCGATAATTTACAAGACAGTACAAAACAGTCGTTTGGCTAAAAGCTTCACTGCCAGTGTTAAAACAAAACACGCTAAATTTGACCTGCTGGCTTTTTATCGATAGCCATAAGTGCGGACAATAAACGTACGATAATGATTTTACTAACTAAATTTTTAACGCGCACTAAATGCCAATAAAGTACGACTAAGTAAAAAAATACTTACTCAGCACTTGAAAAGCATGTAATGAGGACGTATGTTAATTACAGGGACTTAAGAAGTGAAGAGACAAAATCACTATTACGCTCCACAATGAATACGATAAATACACGTGTATCGAACATTGAAAATTCAATCAATAAATTAGTCAATTAACGGATAGCGAATATAAGAAGCATTAAATACAATTTAAACAACCGATTTTACCATTGGGGAATTAACACTAAATTGTCGCTTTTTATTTTATTAAACATTAAGAGGTATTTTATGGAATTAACGATTACAGATTTAAATGTAGGCCTTTCTACTGAAAGCATATCAAGTATTCGAGAAAAAGCTCAAAACATGCTAAGCAAAATTTGTGACAGCGTAAACACAGTTAAAGTAACAATAACTGATATTAACGGCCCTAAAGGCGGTAAAGATAAAAGTTGTCGCATCGTAATTCAATCAAAAGGCTTGCCTGACATTGTAGTTTCAGACAGCCAAACCAATGTTACTTCAGCAGTAAATAAGTCATTAGCGCGAGCAAAAGAAGCGTTAATTCGTAAAGTAAAACGCAAACAAAAGAATACCCCGGTATTTACAGAAAAACCTTTGGAAGAAGGTCTTGAAAAGTACGTAGACTAAACCTCAGCATTAGCTCAAACCTTTTCTAACAGTTAGCCTACTCTTAACGGCACTTTGCTACAGGATGTTAGTTTAGATTTGAGCGGAATTGTCTTCTGCTCAAATCACTTTCCTAAAAAGTTACTAGCAATCAATTAACCAGCAAGCAATATTTTTAACCGTTCACAAATACTATCTTTAAAACAAAAGTTCAGGCTGGAGAATTAGCTAATCACTAATCACTAATTTTAGCGCTTAATAAATGTTAATTCTAATTAAAGTGAGTGGATATTCGCTAAAGCACAAGCCTTACAGATACAGGCTTTATTTTTACCCGCACTTGGTACCAGCTGCAAAAGCTGTTCAGAAAAGCTAATGTCGGGTGCCGTACACCAGCAACTTTCATCACTTGAACAAGCAGCTAAATTACCACAACGGTTATCTTGCTGACATATCGGACATAAATTGGGGTTGATAGATTCAGGAGTCGTAGACAAGCATCACCTCAGCGCATTAAAAACTTACATTACAGTTAAAATTACCATTACCATGGAACATAGAACATGGAACTTGAAATTATTGCGCCGCACAAAGCTGCGGCTCAAGAGTCGCTTGCCCAACAAGTTCGGTTTTTATTAATTTTAGCAGAAACGTTTCACGCTCAACCGACAAACCTTTTTTATCACTGTTTGCAATAATTTCAAGGTTATGCGCAATCGCTTGGTCGATATTCATCCACACTGGCATCATGCCATTATTAATTTCATGTGCTTCAAATTGGGTATCACCCAGTGTTAAGGCAATCTCACAGGTATAACAATAAGAAACCATTTTCATGACTTGGTAACCATCACGAGTCCACGGCCGATATTCTTCATAAATACCAAAAGCTTGAATATTTTTAATTGCTTGCGCGCCAGTTTCTTCCTGTAATTCACGAATAAACGCATCGGTTAACGGTTCATTTTCATCAACACCACCACCAGGCAAAGAATAATCATGATAACGTTTGGTATAAAGCATTAATATGTCGTTACCACGCAGCACAATTGCGCGAGTGGCTAAACGTGTATACATAGCCGCTTGCTGTGCTGAAACAAATTCTTTTGGCGTAGCCTGATGATAACTGGTTTTTAAATGGCGCATATAAAGCATTGTTCGAAAAAAGAAGACATAATACGTGGCGCACGGTATCGGTTCAATACCGAATTAAGCATTCAAAAATAACAACAACCATAATCGTGGCGAACACAGTAAAAACAAGCCCCATAAAAAACTAGGCAACAAGATAATATGAGAACATTAACGGCTAATGAGAATATCCAAGCCATAGTACAAGTGATTAAAAAAGAAGAAATAAAGCTAAAAAATAAGTACGCCATACTCGCTTATCAAAACTTATTGGGCTTAAGTATTTTTATCATATCGTTAATCAGTTTTATTTATGTTTCGAATTTATATTATTCTAATGTTATACCCGCTTGGTTTACTATTATTGTGATCGCTGTCATTACTTCCATTGCCCATGAACTTGAGCATGACTTGATCCACCGCCAATATTTTAATAAAACGCCATTGCTTCATAATTTTATGCTGTTAACGGTTTGGTTGATGCGGCCAAATACCATTAACCCTTGGTATCGACGTAAAATTCATTTAAATCATCATAAAGTATCAGGCACCCAGCAAGACTTAGAAGAGCGATTAGTGGGCAATGGTACCAAACAACCATTATTACGCATTTTAGTGATCTGTGATGGTTTACTGGGCTTAATCATTAACCGAGTGCGCTTTAATAAAGAAATAACCGATTTTAATTTTTTACGCGTCTTTAACGCCGGTTTTCCGATCACGATCATTTATTACACTCTTTTTTACAGCTGGGTTATTTTCCATTCCCTGAACTATTTTTCCCTTGCTGATGAGGTTATTTCTTCTCAGATATTGACTCTTGTGCCTTTGCTTAACTTTATAATGGTAGTTTGGATATTACCTAACTGGATACGAGCCATCAGTCTAAACTTTATTACGTCATCGATGCATTATTATGGTGGCGTTAATAATTTATTGCAGCAAACCCAAGTTTTAAACCATTGGCTGTTTATGCCCTTTCAATGGTTTTGTTTTAATTTTGGGAATACCCACAGCATTCATCATTTTGTCCCTAATCAACCTTTTTATATCCGCCAAATAATTTGTAAAGAAGTACAACAAAGCATGAAAAAGCACGGCGTTCGTTTTAACGATCTTGCCAGCATTAAACAAGCTAATAATTATCTTTCTTAACCGGATATAAAGTGACTTAGCGCTTTATAAGCAAAACCTGAATCGATACTGCCGCCAAATAATTAAATCAATATGATGACAAACAAAAAAGCCGATTCTAATGAAAGAATTGGCTTTTTATTTATGACCTAAATAAGCCGTTTAAAAATAAATTTAGCTCGCTACTATAAGCGCAAATAAACTAGTTATTGGCGACCGTTGCTCGTGCTGCGTGCAGTTTTTTATAGCTTTCAATCAAACGCAGGTGTTTGTCTAGCCCTTCTAATTTCATGCTAGTTTTAGTTAAGCCATAAAACAGCACCTCGCCGGTTACTGAGCCAACCACATTTTCCATGTTTTGCTCACCAAACATCCGGTTAAAATTATCAATATAATCTTCAAGCTCTAATGCTTCATCTAGCGCTACTTCAAGTACCGCATGAACCGCTTGGTAAAATAAGCCGCGTTCAACCGTATTGTCGTTATATTGTAAAAATTCACCCACTGCTTCTTGCGCTTCTTCTAATGCGCCAAGGGCAAGATATATTAAAATTTTCAGCTCAAGAATGGTCAACTGTCCCCAAACGGTATTTTCATCGAACTCAATGCCGATAAGGGTTCTGATATCAATATAGTTATCTAGCTGGCTATCTTCTAACCTTTCAACCAAGCTCACTAATTCATCTTCGGTTAAACTATGAAGATTTAAAATATCAGCGCGATAAGCAATTGCTTTATTGGTATTGTCCCAAATAAGATCTTCCACTGGATACACTTCAGAATAATCCGGTACCAATATTCGACAAGCCGTCGCCCCTAATTGGTCAAATACTGCCATATAAGACTCTTTACCAAGGTCGGCTAAAATCGCCATTAAGCTGGCGTTTTCTTCTTCATTGGTGCCAGAAAAATCCCATTCAACAAAGGCATAATCATGCTTAGCACTAAAAAACTTCCAAGAGATAACGCCGGTTGAGTCGATAAAGTGATCAACAAAGTTTTCTGGTTCAGTTACTGCCATCGAATTAAAAGTTGGTTTAGGAACATCGTTTAAACCTTCAAAGCTACGGCCTTGTAAAAGCTCGGTTAAGCTACGTTCTAACGCGACTTCTAAACTTGGATGCGCGCCAAAAGAGGCAAAAACACCACCCGTTCTTGGATTCATTAAGGTGACACACATCACAGGGAATTGACCACCTAATGAAGCGTCTTTAACAACAACAGGAAAGCCTTGTTCTTCTAAGCCTTTAATACCTTCAAGTATACTTGGGTATTTGGCTAGCACTGCGGCAGGAACGTCAGGTAAGATAATTTCTTTTGCGATAATTTCTTTTTTAACCGCGCGTTCAAATATCTCCGACAAACACTGTACTTGCGCTTCAGCTAAGTTATTACCCGCGCTCATACCGTTACTTAAAAATAAGTTTTCTATTAAGTTTGACGGGAAATAAACCGTTTCACCATCAGATAAACGCTGATAAGGAATTGTACAAATACCGCGCTCAACATTGCCTGAGTTAGTATCAATTAAGTGTGAACCACATAATTCATCGTCAGGGTTATAAATGTCTAAACAGTAGTCGTCTAAAATACCTGCCGGTAAATCATCGGTATCTTCGAGTGCAAACCATTTTTCATTCGGGTAATGAACAAATTCACTGTTAGCAATTTCATCACCAAAAAATTGGTCATTGTAGAAAAAGTTACAGTTCAGGCGTTCAATAAATTCACCCAGCGCTGAACATAGCGCGCTTTCTTTCGTTGCGCCTTTACCATTGGTAAAACACATAGGAGAAGCAGCATCGCGAATATGTAACGACCAAACATTAGGCACAATATTACGCCATGACGCGATTTCGATTTTCATGCCCAGATCAGCCAAAAGCCCCGACATATTTTTAATCGTTTCTTCAAGCGGTAAGTCTTTACCTAAAATATAGGTACTAGCGTCAGCATCAGGTGCCGCCATTAACATGGCTTGTGCATCTTCTTCTAAGCTTTCAACGACATCAACTTTAAATTCTGGCCCAGTTTGAATCACTTTTTTCACGGTACAACGCTCAATTGAACGTAAAATACCTTTTCGGTCTTTTTCTGAAATACTTTCAGGCAATTCCACCTGAATTTGAAAAATTTGGTTGTATCTGTCTTCAGGGTCAACAATATTGTTTTGTGATAAACGAATATTTTCCGTTGGAATATCACGCGAGTTACAGTATACCTTGACAAAATAAGCCGCACATAAAGCAGATGATGCGAGAAAATAATCAAAAGGACCAGGCGCAGAGCCGTCACCTTTGTAGCGAATAGGCTGATCAGCAATAACCGTAAAGTCGTCAAACTTGGCTTCAAGTCTCAGGTTGTCGAGAAAATTTACTTTGATTTCCATTGAACAATTTCCAATAGGTGCGCGGCAAGATGGATTATTTAGACCCAAAATTTTGAAGCTTTACTTCAAGCGTGAATAACTGCCTAGGCGAATTTAACTTATATGGCGCTAATTATCGGTTTTTTCTAGGTTCAAATACAAGTAATAGTCTGGAAAAATATGCGTTGTTGTGAACTTTAACTAGCATTGGCGCTGAAAAAGCTATTAAAGCTCGTAAAAGCTCTCGATTAATAAGTCGATATTGATCGGTTTTGACAAATGTTTGGTAAAGCCAACTGCCGCCGCTCTCGCTTTACTGCGCGTATCAACATCGGCAGTCAGCGCAAAAATTGGTAACTCGGCATATTCCGGCATCGCTCGAATTTTTTTGGTGGCTTCATAACCATCAAGAACCGGCATTTGGCAGTCCATTAAAATAACGTCATACTTTTTGACTTGTACTTGCGCTACCGCTAACTCGCCATTTTCAACAATATCCGCTTTAATCCCAAGTTTTTGTAATATCGCAGCAATCAATTTTTGATTGACGCGATTATCTTCCGCCACCAAGACACTTAAATGTTCAATGCTTTGTGGCTTATCGGCTTTTTCCGCCGTAGCATGCACACTTTTAGGTTTTTCATCGGCAATATTTAAGCAACAAGTAAAAGTAAAAATTGATCCATTACCGACTTCACTCGTTACTTGAATGTCGCCTTGCATTAACTTACTAAGCTTTTTCGATATCGTTAAGCCTAACCCTGTGCCGCCAAAATGACGAGAAGTAGAAACGTCTTCTTGGGTAAAGGCGTGAAATATTTTATTGATATTATCTGGTGCAATACCAACACCGGTATCTTTAATAATAAAGCTTAACTTAGCCACTTGGTTGTTTTGCTCAACTAAGGCTGCGGTTAATGAAATTACGCCCTTTGGGGTAAATTTAATTGCGTTGCTACAAAGGTTCATTAACACTTGCTCAAAGCGGGTTTGATCGCCGTTAAAATATAAGTTTTCAGGAATCGTATCTAACGTTTTCCAATTCAATTTTTTATTGTGTGCCGTATTTTCAAAAACCGTTGTAATACGTTCAAGTGATTGATGAACATCAAAAGCTTCACAGTTTAACTCAAGCTTTTGCGATTCTATTTTCGAGATATCAAGAATGTCATTGACGATATGCAATAACAAATCTGAGGAAACATTAATGCGGCCAAGGTACGATTTAATTTCGTCGATATCGTCTGACTGAGTCGCTAATTGCGCAAAGCCGATGACCGAATTCATTGGAGTACGAATTTCATGGCTCATATTGGCTAAAAACTGACTTTTAGCTTTATTGGCTTTATTGGCTTCAAACATGGCTTTTTTTAAGGACTGAGTACGCTTTCTGACTAAACTATCAAGTGTACGATGTTGATTATTCATCATCAGCAATAACATCATAATCGTCATCACAATTGACACTTGTAACAAAAATAAAGTTAAGAACGAGCGATTTTTTTGTTCGACAATAAATTTTTCATTCGCCAATAAATTGATCAGCCATGTTTGGCCAGCAAATCGAATGTTTTGTGAAGCATAGGCTGGATTATCTTGCAATGTCAGTTTACTGGTGCCGGTATTTGATGAAAAACTGCTATTTCCTCCTAGTTCTAAAAATTCAAAGAAAAACAGTTTTCTTTGCTGTTCACTAATCGCCAACGACAAAATATTATTAGCTAAAAACACACCGGTAGCAAAACCTTTGAGTCGCTTTACTTGTTCGTTATCATCTAGCTGAGTGGATTGAAAAACAGGAAAAAACATTAAGAATGCCGGTTCGGGGTGCTCTGATTGCACTAACTGAAGAATAGGCGTTGCTTTCGGTTGATAGTTCAATAATGCAGCTGACAGTGTTTGTTTACTTTCGAGTTTAGAAAAAACATTAAAGCCAATCGCTTTTTGATTTTTTTGCTCCGGCGAAATTAATTTAACATAAACAATCGGATCATTCGCTTGAAGCGACTCGCCTTTAATCACCATAGGTTGTTCGTATATTTTGGTTAAGCTCGTTTCATGTCGAGTTTTCTCATCACTTTCAATCATCGGGTTCCAAGACATCGCGCGTAAACTGCGGCTTAGTTCAATTTGATCACTAACATATTGCTCAAAATTATCACGTGATAAATCAGGGTTATTCTGAATATACTCCGCTAAGGCTTGGAGCTGATGAATGCTATTGTTGAGCTGACGATAAACGCCATTTTCAATTACTTCGACTTCTTTTTTAACCAGTTTTTCGCTATCAATATTGGTAGTCGAGACAAAAAACCAGGTCATCAAGGTTACGATAATAAAAAGCACGGCGACAGAATAGACAATAATAATACGTGCCTTTTTCTGTTGTGTTGTCAAATTTTGATAATTAAATAAACTCAATAAAAAAGGAGCGGTTAACAGTACTCCAAGTGAATCACCAAACCACCAATAAACCACATTAACCCAGTAAGACTCAGCACCATAAGCCGGATTAAAAGCAGCTAAGGCATAAACGCCAATATTGGCCGAGATAAGGTTAGTAAAAACACCAACAATAAAAACAAAATAAACCGTGTTTTTATTGTTCCATTCATTAAGTGGGTTACCCAACCAATACCGCAGCAATGCAGCGCCAACCGCAGCTTGTAATACTGCGCCAGTAGCAATAATACTATTTTGCAAACCAATATTAGAGAGAATGTCGGTTAATTGAAAATTAGGAACTACCGAGCAATTAAAAATAAATGAAGCAATAAATACCGCAGGAAAAAATCGCCACCACCAGATATAACAACCGATAAGTGCGATACCTGCAGGGATCCACACCGGCACAATTTGCGATTGAAAAGATATTTTTGACAGTAAAATGCCACTGACTAAATAACTAATAAATAGAATAAAATATAAAACTTTGGGGGTAGATAATAAGCCGCTTAATTTACCATTGTGATCGATATGTTCATTCTGCATTAATTATTAGCCTGCACTTATTAGGTCTTATTTATCTTTAATTGCCAATTTTAGACGGCAGTTAAATGACTGTTTTTTGAAATAGTCATGGTTAGTTAAATATTAGACTAATATTTTATAATAGTCTGATTATTATAAAAAAAACATTAAATTACGATATTTAAATAAACATTATCCGCTATTGTTATTTCCCCTTACCACTAAATAATACCTCTTGATGATGATCAAGCCATAATGGATGTTTGGCCATCACCTTAGTAAACATTGGACTTTGTAAATAATGATTCAGCCATTTTTTAACCGCCGGATAAGGTGATTGCAAATACCATTGGCGCTCTACTCGCGCAAATTGGCGAATAAAAGGTAATAAGGCAATATCGGCAAGGCTTTCTTGCTCTGAGATTAAAAATTGATGTTGATTTAAGCGCTGCTCTAAATTTTCAATATACTGCTCGCACTTTGCACGGCACTCGTCCACATTCGATTCTTTATAACGTTTGGCGCATTTATATTGCTCTAAGCTAGTTTTAAACTCAGTATCAAATTGCTCAATTAACGCTAGCATATCGTCAAGTAAGAGCTGAGAATTGGCTGCTAACAAATCATTAGGATCACTAACGCTGAGCGCCCACAACATCACCTCTAAACTTTCTTCGATCACCTGACCATTAGCCAAAACCACAACCGGCACCGTACCTTTAGGAGAAGCGTCAAGCATTTCTTGCGGTTTATTCGATAACACTAAATCACGCAATAATACTGGCTGTTGTGATTTAAAAATAGCAATACGCGCACGCATCGCATACGGACAATTTCTTAATGAATAAAGAATAGGGAGAGATTGAGTTTTAATTGAGTTCATTGAAAGGCAGCTAAGGATACATGTTCAAGATAAATTCATATATAGGAACAAGTACACGTGTTAAGTTAACGAAAATTAAGCTAAGTACTGTAACGACATTTCAAGATAAAATATATATTCAAAGCTAAATCAAGCAATTCACTAACAGATAAAAAGGCAACAATCACGTTCACGATTTGTTAATTAAATGAATTTAATGCCAAGCATTTCCTGCGATTAATCAATCCTACCGACATGATCAGTGCAGTTCCAAAGAACCAAGTTATTACGGGTTCAGAGACCGTCAAGGCACTACCTTCTGCTACTACATCAAAATTTAAAAAGCCGATGTCGCCAGCGCCAAGATTATAGTCAAAAGAAAAGATTACGCCGTCATTACTTCCTGGTAAGCACTCTGTGGTGCTGCCGCACACGCCGGTAACCGCTTCATAAATTTTAGGGTTATTATTGCGTTCACCATTTACGAACGTTCCTTGTCGAGCTCTTACCCGTGACGTTGAGAAAGCAGTACCATTTGCATCAGTTTCTGCAAAATTTTCAAATAAATAATTTAGATCCCAGCTAAAAGACATGTTATTTGATGACGTATTTTCAAAGGCAATTAATACATCCCAACGCCCTCTAGCATAAGCTAATTCAACAGGGTCGGTCGTTTTCCCAAATGCTTCAACTTGAAACCGAGCGACATTAGCCGAACTAAAAGCTTCATTACGAACCCCACTTGACGCTCCTCCAATCACAGCGTTTACACTACCAAATGGAGAAGGAAAAACCGAAGTATAGGCAGACAATAGTTCAGCCAAGGTATCATAACTTTCACTTCGGCCAAATGATGTCGCTTCACTATCTATCGCCAAAGTACCATCATCAAATGCTGTCGCCAAGGCACTATAATTACCGATGACATTAACAAAAGATAAATCACCAGGGGAAGATGAGTTTAAACTAATACTTGCTGTTGATTCAGCAGAATAGATAGCTCCCGCACAGACCTGCTGCGAAAGAAAAAAACTCGTCAGCAATAATAAAACGCTTAATTTCAGGCTTTTCATATTTCGTCTCCAGATAGCTAATCAGTTGCTGTTTTTAACATGCAAGCCTGACAAAGTTATTTCCATCATTTTTTGTTCGCAAATTTAATAACCATACAACTATAAAACCCTATTAGAGAATTACTGGGGTAACTTAAGATTGGGCTGTGTCTTAAAAATAAGTTGTGATAACAAAAACAGTATAGTTGCAGTAAAGCTTACTCATTAGACTGAGTTTTTATTAAAATACGAAATTTAATACTATTTCTTAAATAACTCGAATCAAAGTTAGTATGCATAAACTTATGGCTTAATGTATCTAGCTTGGCAGCAAGTTTATGGACAAACTGCTGGCAAGACTTCTTCACTCGCACCAATAAAAAATCAATGATTAATTACCACAATCGTATAAAAAAACCTTCCCAAGTTGGTTTTACCGAAACACTATTTGAATGAGATGCTAAGTTAATCGATTATTTAGCCAATTTGGTATAAAATCGCGCCTTTAAAATTTAACAGCTTAAATGTTTGGTCAACGCTGTAAAAACAGGTAGTAAAAATGAGTCCTAAAATAGAATTATTAGCGCCCGGTGGCGATGTAGACGCAATAAAAGCAGCCATTATTGCCGGTGCCGACGCCGTTTATTGTGGCCTTGATACTTTTAATGCCCGTAATCGCGCAGCTAATATTTCTTTTGATGAACTAGTCGGCATTATTCGTTTAGCACATCAATACGACTGCCAAATATTTTTAACCTTAAATATTATTATTTTAGAACGTGAATTTAAATCACTCGCTAAATTGTTAAGTAAGTTGGTAAATACCACGCTTGATGGCGTTATTGTGCAAGATATTGGGCTACTGTATATTCTTAAAAAGCACTTCCCTACCCTTGATATTCATGCTTCGACACAATTAACAACGCATAATGTTGGCCAAATGCCATTTTTGAAAAAGTTAGGCGCTTCTCGCGTAAACTTATCAAGAGAATTAAATTTACGAGAAATAACCGCTATTGCCGAAGTAGGCCGCCAACTTGAAGTATTAACCGAAGTATTTGTTCATGGCTCATTATGTGTCGCGTTTTCAGGTTTATGTTATTCAACCTCTGCCAGTGTTGGTAATTCAGGTAACCGCGGCCGTTGTAGCCAAGCGTGCCGTGAAGAATACCAACCGACTGAATCGGGTAATAAGTTTCCGTTAAATATTAAAGACAACTCTGCTTTTTTCGACATTCCGGCCTTAATTGAAGCGGGTGTGCATTCATTTAAAGTAGAAGGTCGAATTAAAGGCGCGAGTTATGTTCATACGGTTATTGATAGTTTCCGCAAACAAATAGACGGTTTTGTCGCAACCGGTGAATTATTAGAAGACGGCGAACGTTTATATAAAGTATTTAACCGTGATTTTTCTAATGCCTTTTTACGCGGCGATCTAAATCAATCGATGTTTATTGAAAATCCGCGTGATAATTCAAAATACCGCGCGATAGACAAAAGCAACGCTATTTCAGTTGTACAAATTCAAGAAGTTGAAGAAACACTGAGCGCTGAAAAAGATGAAATTAACACCAGCGTGTTTGATAAAATTAAGCACTTAAGCATAGAAAAACGTCCGCTAACATTATCCTTCTCTGGTGAAGTAGGTCAGCCATTAACGGTTACGCTTACCACTGAAGACTTTGCTGCCGGTAAAACCACAACAGAAACTAAAACGGTTGTGGTTCATTCTGACAGTTTATTAATTGCCAGTGAAAAAAGTCCTATTGATAAAGCCGCAATCGAAAAACGCTTTAAAGGTTTTAACAATGCAGAATTTAATTTAATTGCCTTAACTACCGACCTGCTAGCTGAAAATGTGAGTATTCCGTTTCGCGATTTAACCACGCTTAAAAACGAAATCGCCGCCATTCTCAATGATGATACGCCAGTATTGCCCGAAGTGATTTTACCGAAACTCGAACGCCATGAAAAAACGAGTCAAGCACACGGCGAGTCGGCCAGCAAAGCAAAATTATCGATATTAATTTGCGATGAAAGCGATGTTAATTTAACTAATGTTACCGATGCAGATATTTATTTCAAATTACCCGACGCTTACAAACGCGGCTGTACCAAGTATGTAGATTTTTTCAAACAAAACCCTACGCTTATTCCTTGGTTCCCGTCGGTGTTAATTGGTAAAGATTATGACGCCGCCTTAAATATTTTAGAACAAGTTAAACCGCCGTTAATTGTCACTAATAATACCGGTATTGCTAACCGAGCATTTGAATTAGGCATTAAATGGATTGCCGGACCATTTTTAAACACCACCAATTCATATGCCTTATTAGCGATGAAAGAAGAATTTGACTGTGAAGGTGCGTTTATTTCAAATGAAATTAACTACTCGCAAATGAAAACCATTGCTCGACCTGAAAACTTTAAATTGTTCTACAGTGTTTATCACCCCATTTTATTAATGACCAGCAGACAGTGTTTCTTCCAGCAAAGTGTTGGCTGTGAAAAGCCGCGTATTGATAACGGCTGTATGCTCTCGTGTGATAAGTCAACCAGCATTACTAACCTTAAAGGTGTTTCGTTTGCGATTGATAAGCAAAAAGCTGGTTATCCAAGTATTTATAATAAAGATCAGTTTTTAAACCTCGAAGTGATCAACGATTTAGCACAAATGTTTGACGGCTTTATGATTGATTTAACCAATATTGGCGCTGGTGATAAAGTGTCACCAGAAAAATCAGTGTTGATTGAGCAATTTGAAATATTACTAAGTGCGAAGAGCGAGCAGGAAAGGAGCAGTGAGTTAAGCGAGCTGTTAACCGTACAGAACGCCTTGAATGACTTAGTACCTGAGTCAACCAACGTGCAATACCATAACGGCTTGTAAACGCGTTTCAGGCTTTAAGCATTAGGCTTTAGGCTTTAAGCTTAAATTCTCAGGCTCAGCAATAAAAAAACGAGTTAAACTAACCCTATATTGGCTTAGCTTAACTCGCAATCATTTTTATAATCAGTACTGCTTTTTAATAATCAGCACTTATTTATCATCAGTAATAACTTAAAATCAGTCACTACTTCAAATAAGTATAACCTTCTAAGCAATCTTCATAAAAATCAATCCACTGCACACCTTCCCGCGGTTTAATTTTGCCACGTTGAATTTGCTTATCAATTTTTTTCTTAATCGCCTGAGCCATGATCTCTGGCGTATATTGCATAGTAGAAAGCACATTATTTACCGATGAACCTTTTACCACTTCTTCAATATAAAAGTCTTTTGGATCTTCATCGTAGCTAACAATATGCACTTCATTTAAACGGCCAAATAAATTATGCATGTCGCCCATCACATCTTGATAAGCGCCGGTTAAGAAAATACCAATATAATAATCTTCACCTTTATTTAAATGATGCATCGGAATATTGCTGCAAATACCGTCTTCACCAATAAACTTATCAATTTTACCGTCACTGTCACAGGTAATATCAACCAAACTACAAAGCTTGTCCGGTCGTTGATCTAACCTTGAAATTGGCACTATCGGTAATACTTGATCTATCGCCCAAGAATCAGCCGCCGATTGGAAAATAGAGAAATTAGCTAAATATTGAGACGACAACATTTCAGGAATTTCTTGTAACTCTTCCGGGACAAACGCTTCTGAGCTTGCTAAATGATCGACCTTTTCAAGAATTCGCCAATATAAGGTTTCAATTTTTGCCATTTCTTCTAGCGATAAAATGCTCAGCTTAAATGCATTCATTGCTTGTTCTTTTAATTGCGCAACATCATTGTAAGCTTCTTGATAATTTTCATGATCTAGGTTTGATTCAATATCACGGATATTGGTCACAATAATGTGCTCACCGGTAGCTTTGCGGGTATTGTATTTAGTACCGCGCGGGTGAATTTCACCAATGACTTTGGTGATCACACAAGAGTGATGCGCCGTCATCGCCCGACCACTTTCACTAACAATATGCGGGTGAACCACTCCTTCTAAATCACAGTTTTGCTTAAAGCCATAAACAATATCAGCAATGTATTCATCAAGGCTGTAGTTACAAGATGAATCATTCGTTGATTGCGAACCATCATAATCAACCGCTAAACCGCCACCAACATCAACGTATTCAAGTGGTACACCATTTTTAACTAAGCGCGAATACACTAAAGACGCTTCTTGTACTGCTTCTTTTATCGAGCGAATATCGGTTAATTGGCTACCAATATGAAAATGTAAAAGCTTAACGCAATCTGACAAACCTTCTTTTTCTAACAAGCTGATGGCATTTAAAATTTCAGCAATACTTAAACCAAATTTAGCGCGTTCACCGCTTGAGCTTTCCCACTTACCGCGGCCTTTCACCATCATTTTTACTCGTAAGCCAATAACCGGCTTAATATCTAAGGCTTTTGATAGCTCAATCAATTTAGTTAATTCACTAAATTTTTCAATAACGATGACAATATTACGTTCAATCTTTAAACCCAATAACGCTAAACGAAGGTACTCTTCATCTTTATAACCATTTAAGATCGTTAGTGAATTTTTATTGGTGTTATAGGCAAGCGCAGCAATCAGTTCAGGCTTTGAACCGGCCTCTAAACCATAATCAAAACGCGAACCAGCATCGACAATCTCTTCAATTACTTCGCGCATTTGGTTCACTTTTACCGGAAACACGCCCATGTAGCGGCCTTCATATTTAGCCTCTTCAATAGTGCTTCTAAAAGTGCGATTTAATCGTTCAACTTGCGAACGTAGAATATCGTGAAAACGAATAACCGCTGGAAACTCAATACCTTCCGCTTCCATTTCTTCAATAACTTCACGAAAGTTAATTTTTACATCTGGTTGGTCATAACGCGGCGTAACATCAATATTGCCATGCTCACCAATTGAAAAATAACCATCACCCCAGCGATTTACGCGATAGGTTTTTTCCGCGTCTTCAATGGTCCACTCGGTATTTTGCTCTGCTTGTTTGTTCATTGTTATTTGATCTTCTAAAAACGTGTTCGTTTTATTAATAATAATTACTCTATTTTACTGCTTAGATAAATGCCTTTATTTACCTACAGCATCCGCTAATTTTAGCTATTTAAGCAGAGCAATAATTCCCGTACCACTTTCGCGGCAAATACATCACTGTTACCTGTGCTATCAATGCGCGGAGATAACTCCACAACGTCACAACCAACAAAATTTTTCTGTTTTAATATTTTACATAAACTAACAAACGAATGAAAATCTTCGCCGCCTGGTTCTGGAGTCCCCGTACCGGGGAAAAAACTTGGATCAAAATAATCTAAATCTAAAGTTAAATACACAGGTCGGTCTGCTACTATCTGCTCAATTGCTTGTAAAAATTCAGCGCGACTTTGCATGATGGTATTGTGCTTTTTCATCCATTGATATTCTTCCCGTGTACCTGAGCGAATACCATATTGAATGAGGCTGTTCTGGTCAGTAAATAAATCCGTGACTCTTCGTATAATCGAGGCGTGAGAATAATAGTAGCCTAGATAACCATCCCGTAAATCCGCATGTGCATCAAGGTGAATTAACACCAGCTCAGGGAATTCTTGTAAATAACGTTTAATTGGCGCATAAGAAATTGAATGCTCGCCGCCCAAAGTCATTATTTTCACGTTATCGCTTCGCAGTGAAACATCAGCAAACTGCTGTTCAAATACTTGATTAGCCTGATGGAACTGCTGTTCAATATATTCAGCATCGCTGTCTTCATTCAGCGATAAATCAATCGGTAAATTACCAAGATCAACAAAAGTATAATCTTCAAGATCTGCATTTAAATATGGTGAATATGACTCGATATCACCCGATATTGCTCTGATCGCGTTAGGACCGGCTTTAGTGCCTTTACGAAAGCAAGCGGTACCGTCAAACTCAAAACCAATAATATGAGCTGTGTTTTGATAAATCCCAACAGCACTCGCTGACCATTCAAATGGCATCGGGGCTGGTTTTAAATTAACATCACATTGTTTAAGCATTTTTATAAGCATTCTTTTAGGCGTTTGGTTGCGCTGTTTGTTTAGCTATTTATAGCAATAAACATTTAAATTTTTATGGCTATTTTATATAAATATTTTCATAAAAATTACGTAAACATAACACGCGACTAGTTCAGGTAATAAAATTTCGGCAATTATGCAAATATTCGCGACAAAGTATAGTTTTTTCTTTACTAAATTTATTTAACTTTACCACCTAAATATCCGTTTAAAGACTCGATCTTTCACCGCGGGTTAAAATTACCTTACTATTGACCAATTTATATCATTGTAAAGTCACCATTTGTTTGTAAAATGTCATCCCCTATTTCGGGGAATTGTTGTTGAGGTCTTGCATTTGTTTTTTGAAGGTTCGGAAAAAAAAGCTGAAATATTAGTTGATAGCACACAACTGAATTTATTAACCGATATTAAAGACGACTTTTGGGCCGCCTTAGTTGATTGCTGCCATGCGCGAATTTTATCGTCGATGCAAAACGAGCACTGCAAAGCTTTTTTATTATCTGAGTCGAGTTTACTGATTTGGCAAGATCGGCTGTTAATATTAACTTGCGGTGTTACCCAGCTAACCAAGTCGATAGAATATTTTTTACAGCATTATGGCAGCGAAAAAATAAAACAATTAACCTATCAGCGTAAAAACGAATACTTTGCGCAAGCGCAGCCTAGTTGTTTTGGCGACGACATCAAATGCTTAGCTAAGTACTTTAACGGTAAAGCTTACCGCTTTGGCGAAATGGACAGCCACCACAATTATATATTTCATAGTGACAATGGCTACGTTGCTGATAGCAAAGATAAATCTTACGAGTTTTTGGCCTATCAAATCAGCGCCGCAGCATCCGAAAAATTAACTAAACCTAACTTGTCTGCGCAAGAAATTCGCCAGTTTTTATGCCTTGATGAATTATTACCTGGCTTTCTAATTGACGATTATGTTTTTGATCCTTATGGCTATTCTCTCAATGCGATAAAAGATCAGCAGCACTTAATTATTCATGTTACCCCGCAAGCAGACAGCAGCTATATTTCGTTTGAGTCAAATATTAATTTAATTACACTGGCCGATAAAATTCTCGCGGTATTGTCACCTAAGTCATTTGATTTAATTAGCTTTAATGAAAGTAACTTCGCAGGTTTACTCACCACCCATATTCCACCAGTATATCTAAGTAAATCGTTAGTGAGCGACACCTTAAGTAATGGTGCGTTAGTTAATGTTGCCAATTTTATTCGCCCTGAAAGCAAGTTCAGTAAAGCGGTAATGCTCGATATTGACAAAGAACATCACGCGCTTTAACGAATTAAAGCAACTTTACGCCACACACAGACACTAAAATAACAAAGTTACGCCACTGCGTTCAGCTGGTGCTTATGTTTTATTGTGGTTGTTTTTTTGGTTAGGGTTAGGGTTATGAAAATAATTCATCAAGTCCAAACTGACAGCTAACGTTATGCTTATAGCTGCGCTAATATCAGGCACTTTCGCACTGTAACCTTGAGCTTAAACTTAAGCGAAACCAAGGCTATATAAGACAAAACCGATAAGTAATACCAAGTGTCCATTAAGTTTTTTCCCACTCAGCGAGTATTAACAGACTTAGAGGCAAGGCATTGATTGAAGACGAAACTATGGATGGTGGAGGTAGAGCGGCTCAGGAGATAAAGTCGAAAATAACTATGTTTAAATAATTTTCCTTGTTTTAGCTCGCTAATGCAGCTCCGAGTTGGGAACAAACTTAATGGAATTGGTATAAGACCCCCATGTTTGATATAACCCTAAACATGATAATAAGGGGATAGTGCAAAGTCGAGTGTAAGTTCATGTGAAAAATCGAGTTTTAATTTGACTACTTAGAGCATAGCCAGTGTTATTTACACTGACTAAGCTTTACTTTACTTTACTTTACTTTATTTTATTTAAAACGGTTAAAAGCGCTATAAAAACATTTCACCGTTACTGACTAATACTGCTTCGCCGCCAATTTTCACACTGACTTGTTGCTCTTGCGCGGCAAGGATCTCAACATGTAATTCACTTTTTCTACCGGCATAAACGCCGCGCTGAGCAATGAAATTAAAGGGTAAGCTTTGACCAACAGCAAACTGATTTAAATACGCCGCAAAAGCAGGCATCGCCGCACCGATTGGTGGATCTTCATGTAAACCAAAATTAGGCCCAACTAAACGACAATGAAAATGCTTTTGCCCCCTTTCTTCACTCATCGAAAATAAAAAGATCGCACTGGCAAAAGTCGCTGGCGCACTAGATGTCGCCCATGCTTTATAATCAAAATGAATACTACTTAATGACGCGCAATTATCAACGGGAATAAACAAATACGGTAAATGGCTGGCAACTAACAAAGGATGAAAATCATTGCTAATAAAGTGATAAGATTCGGTTGATAAAAATTCACTAAGCTCTTCAAGTGTTGGCGTAAACCTGTCTATTTCTACCTTAGCTTGGCTGGTAAATTGTTGAAAAATCGGCTCACCTGCTTTGATTTCAACATTACAAGCGACATCACCGTAATTTTCTTTAATAACAAAGTCATTGCTACCTTCACTGAACTGTAACAAACCTAACTTTGCAATGGCATGAATGGCGCCAATAGTTGCGTGACCGCCAAAATCAAATTCTTTTTTCGCGTTAAATATTCGAATATTACAGGCTTGGTTTGCACTTGGCGCATTGGTAATAAAAACCGTTCGCCATAAATTAAACTCGCCGGCAATATTTTGCATTTGCTGCGCAGATAATGCTTTCGCATCAGGTACCACAGCTATTTGCGCGCCATTAAATGCCGTTGCTGTAAATACGTCTACGGTCAAAAAGTTACATGTCATAGTTTATTCCCTCAACAAGATGCTGTTAAATTATTTATCAATAAGCATGTACCCTAGTTGAATATTTTTCCAATAAAATCAGTAAATAAAATCTATCTATTAGATGTTAAGGCCCTGATATTAATATCGCGTTGAACACCCAAGCTTTATTTACTCGCCTAATTCAGCTTTAAAACATGAAGCCAACGCTTCACCTTATTATTTCAGTTAATCTTTATCTGCTGACAAATTTACCCAGCTTTACATTGTTAACTATATGCAATTAGCTATAATTCTGAAATAATGATTTATCCTAATTTTTCCGGCGCTAAGCTATGAAACCATTAACCCAGTCCATCCATTTGATCTTATTTTTATTCTTTCTGCTGTTTAGTACTCAAAATTCAGCACAAGAACATCAGCCTTTTCCTTTTGAGCTGCCCAAGACAAAACCTCAGCAGCCACTTAGCGAAGCTATTAATCGTTTATATGAGCAATATGACGCGCCTACCTATCGCACTAATGAGCTTTTTAGCCAATTTCGATATACCCGCCTCAATGGTTTTGATTACCGTAATGGCAACGGCACGATTAGCCGCCGCGATCCTACTAAAGTGATTAAAGCCAACGGCCAGTATTATGTGTGGTACACCCGACGCGATACCGAAACGCCGCCCAGAGGCGCAAAGTTAGGCACCGATGTTATTCCATCAAGCGATTGGGATTTATCAGAAATTTGGTATGCAACCAGTAAAGACGGTTTTAATTGGCAAGAGCAAGGCGTGGCTATTGAGCGACCTGAAAAACCCAATGTGGGCTGGCGCTCAGTTTCAACCCCTGATATTCTAGTTTGGAAAGGCAAATATTATTTGTACTACCAAGGCTTTTTAGAAATGTCCGGTAAACGCGGTGATGATTGTCCTGTTACTGTGTCAGTTGCCGACTCACCCAATGGCCCATGGAAAGCAACGAATAAAATTGTTATACCTAATGGTCCAGAAGGCGCTTGGGACAGTAAGTCGATTCACGACCCTTACCCACTCGTTCATAACGGAAAAATCTATCTTTATTACAAATCAGATTTTGGCACTAATCGCGATTTGATCCGCATGCAAGGTGTCGCAACTGCTGATGATCCGCTTGGACCCTTTACCAAAAGCCCATTAAATCCGGTACTTAACTCTGGTCACGAAACTACTTTATTTCCATGGAAAGAAGGTATTGCCGCATTAGTGATCAGGCATGGTAACGAGCACAATACAATTCAATATGCCCCTGATGGCGTCAATTTCCATGTCGAAACCAATGTTTCGATGATGCCGGTTGCTGCTGGCCCTTATATTCCTGATGCTTTTACTGATACTAAAAACGGTAAAGGAATTTTATGGGGCATATCTCACTTTGCTCATCAAGGAACTCGTTCGCAACGACACAGCATTTTAGCAAGATTTGATTGTGAATTACATCAAGATAAACATGAGCGTTTTATGAAAGATACGGAATATTTTCTTGATGCTGAGATCTATTTTTCTAAAGGCTTAGGCAATAGCAAACAAAGTCGAATACAAATGGGAATTGATGAACTCAAGAATAATGAACTAAAAAATAGTAACTAAAGCCAAGTGAGTAAATGCAAGTTAATAAAAAGCCAGCAATTGTTGCTGGCTTTTTTAATTCCCTCAATAAATGATGAGAGTAAGTAATGAAAGTGATTAGCTAACAGAAACTAAGCTTGCGCCTTCTTCAGCTGAACAAACAAATACACTTGGTTGTAAACCTGATTTTGCAGGGTATTCACGTTCAACAGTCGCAATAACTTGCTCAACCATAGCATCAGGTACAATTGAAACAACACAGCCGCCAAAACCGCCGCCAGTCATACGTACGCCGCCCTGAATACCAATAACGTTTTTAATGATTTCCACTAAGCTGTCGATTTCAGGTACGGTAATTTCAAAATCATCACGCATCGACGCATGAGACTCAGCCATTAGCTGTTGTAAAGTAGTAATGTCGTTATTTTGCATTGCCGTTGCTGCAGCGACTGTGCGATCATTTTCAGTAATAACATGGCGAGCACGTTTAGCTGTCATTTCATCAAGTTCACTTTCACGCGCTTTAAATGTTTCAATCGAAACATCACGTAAAGCTTTAACACCAAAAAATTTGGCAGCTGCTTCACATTGCTCACGACGAGTATTGTATTCGCTGTCGACTAAACCGCGTTTTTTGTTTGAATTAACAATAACAATGCTCATACCTTTAGGTAATGAAACCGGCGTAGTTTCTAAGCTACGACAATCAATTAATAACGCATGATCTTTTTTCGCTTCAGCAGAAATTAATTGGTCCATAATGCCGCAGTTACAACCAACAAACTGGTTTTCTGCTTCTTGACCATTTAAAGCAATGTCTTGTTGGCTAATGTCTAAGTTATATAATTCTTTAAACGTTTGACCAATAACAACTTCTAATGCTGCTGATGAACTTAAGCCAGCGCCTTGTGGCACGTTACCGCTTACCGCAATATCTGCGCCGTTAAATTCATAACCACGTAGTTGTAAATGTTTTACCACGCCGCGAATATAATTTGCCCAGTCTTGCTCGGTAGCCACAATAGGCTCAGCAATTGAGAAGCTATCTTGCGCATTGTCATAATCAACAGAGATCACGTTCACTTGCTTGTCTGACCGTGGCTTAGCCGCGACTACTGCTTGGTAATTGATTGCACTAGGTAATACAAAACCGTCGTTATAATCAGTATGTTCACCAATTAAGTTAACGCGTCCTGGCGCTTGAATAATGTGACTTGGCGAATAACCTAACACTTGTGAAAAAGCATTTTGTACTTTATTAATTAAATCTGCCGACATGATAATCTACTCTTCTAACTGTTTAACCTAACCATTGGCAATTAATAACTCTGCCAATGGTCGTGGATGATTTTTAGTGCTTGTTTAGCTTTATTTTTGAACTGTACTATTGGCTTACTTTTCAGCTTTGTAATGAACATCTGAGACCGCACGTAAACGCTCAGCGGCTTGCTCAGCTGTTAAATCACGTTGTGCTTCTGCCATCATTTCATAACCAACCATAAATTTACGTACCGTTGCCGAACGTAATAATGGCGGGAAAAAACTTGCGTGTAATGTCCACTCTGAATGATCTTCACCGTCATAAGGTGCGCCATGCCAGCCCATTGAATAAGGAAAAGAACTATTAAACAAGTTGTCATATTTAGTGGTAATTTGTTTTAAAATATCCGCTAAACTCGCCGCTTGCTCTGCATTTAAATCAGTAATGCGTTGTGCTGCAAATCTTGGTAATAATAAGGTTTCAAATGGCCATGCTGCCCAATAAGGAACCACTACTGCCCAATCGTCGTTGCTAACAACAACACGTTCGCCGCTTTCCATTTCACGAGCAACATAATCTAATAATAAAGTGCTGCCATGAGTATTTTGATACTCAGTTAACGCCACTTGTTTTTTCGCTACTAATGTTGGTAATTGGTTTTGAGCCCAAATTTGCCCGTGCGGATGCGGGTTTGAACACCCCATTACCGCGCCTTTATTTTCAAAAACTTGGATCCAGTTATATTGACCTGATAATTCGTTACATTGCTGCTGCCAAGTTTCAACTATTTTGACAATCTCTGGCGCTGACAATTCAGGTAACGTTTTGCTGTGATCTGGCGAGAAACAAATAACACGGCTTTCGCCCTGCTCGGTGGCCATTTTAAATAATGGATCGTCAGACGAAGCTATTGGCGTGTCTTCACGAAGTGCAGCAAAATCATTTTTGAACACGAAAGTTTCGGTATATTTAGGATTTACTTCGCCATTAATGCGGGTATTGCCTGAACATAAAAAACAGCTTTCGTCGTGCGCCGGTCTTACTTCTTCGTCAAGTGTTTCCACTTGGCCTTGCCAAGGACGTTTGGCACGGTGCGGAGAAACCAATACCCATTCATTAATTAATGGGTTAAATCGGCGATGCGGATGTTCAGTGGGATCAAATACAGTGTCCATAACTAGTCCAATAATGGTTAACAATGCAAAAAGTGTAAACGTTTACATTTTTTCTTGCAAGTATTATTTGCGAATATTAATTAAGCTATTAACAATCATAGTAAATATAGCTATGATGGCAACCACTAAAAATAATAACGTTTACATATGTCTACTATTAAAGATATCGCTAGAGTTTCGGGGGTTTCAATTGCCACCGTTTCACGCGTGATCAATAACGGCCCGAAAGTTAGCACTAAGACCCGAGATAAAGTCACTAAAGTGATGAATGACTTAGGTTATTCGCCAAATGCTAATGCTCGAGCTTTAGTAACACAAAAAAGTACCACCATAGGTGTGGTAGTGCCTGCGCTGACCGATCCCTTTTTTGCTTCACTGGCCAGTGGCGTTGAAAAAATAGCAAGAGCACAAAATATGCAACTGTTATTAAGTACTGCCCTTTTGACCGCAGAATCAGAGCGCCAAGCGATTAATTTATTAATTGAGCGCCGCTGCCAATCGATTATTATTCATAGTAAAAAGTTACCCGATGCCGAGCTCATTGCTCTTTGTAATAAAATTCCAGGCTTAGTGATTATCGACCGAGTGATTGAAGAAATTAAACACAAGTGTGTTTGGATTGATAACCATGAAGGCGGAAAAATTGCGGCTCGGCATTTAATCGCAATGTCCCATAAAAATGTCGCCTGTATCAGCAGTAATTACACCATTGAAGATCCTATTTTACGCTTAGATGGTTTTCGCGATGAACTGCAAAAATCAGGCATTACGCTTGATAAACAATTAATTGAATACGCCGAACCCAGCTTACAAGGCGGTGAAATTGCCACGCAAAAGTTATTAGCGTCAAAACAGCCCTTTTCCGCCATTTTTGTTTATAACGATGCCATGGCCATTGGCGCGATTTCAACCTTAGAAGATAATGGTTTTGATGTGCCGAATAATATTTCTATTATTGGTTTTGATGATGTTTTACTTTCGCGCTACTCAAGACCTAAGTTAACCACACTGCATTACCCAATAGAAGAAATGGCTGAGCAAGCAACTAAGCTTTCGCTTAACCTTTTAAATAATGAAGCGGTAGACAAAGTCGATGGTTATAAATATATTCCAAGGTTAGTAAAACGAGAGTCAACCAGCGTTAAAGTCAATTAACCGCCCGGTTAATTGACTTTCCCCTTTCTCACTTTTCTTACTTCACCTCCGGCAATATCCGATGGAATTTTTGAGGTCAGATAAGTTAATATTAGAGTCGGTTTTAGGCTGGTGATTTTAAATCAAATATCTGTTTTTTCTCTTCAACTAAGGCTAAAAATGCGGCCAATTTCGGCGGCTTATTTAAACCAATACGATAAACCACAGAAATAGGCAAATCATCGTTTATCCAATGCGGTAAAACATGACAAAGTTTACCCGATTGAATGTCACCTCTGACCGAAAGCCAGGGCATTTGCGCAACACCTACACCGCCAATTACCGCATTTTTTAAAGCTTCCATATCACTACATTGAAAAGTTGTTGGCATGGGTAAGTTATAAACTTGCTGATCTTTTTTTAGTTGCCAATGCACCACTGTGGTAGAAAATATTTGTGCACATCGATGGCCGGTTAAATCCTCGGGCTTATTAATCGCGCCGGCATTTTTTATATACGACGGCGCCGCGACAACCACGCGATTAGCTAAACCTAAGGGTTTTTCAATAAGCGATTGATCACGGTTTTTTCCCATGCGAAATGCTAAATCGAGTCCTTGTTTGAACAAGTCTTCATAGTCATACGACAATTTAAGCGTGACTGACACTTCTGGCCATTTGGCTAAAAAAGCTGGAATAATCTCGGTTGAAATATACCGCCCTAACGTAGGCGGCGCGGCAATGCGTAATTGTCCGTTTACTGTTGGTTGCAATGTTTGCATGTCTGCAACTATATGTTTTGCTTCGTCGAGTAACGATTGCGCCCTAGCGTATAATATTTCTCCCGCTTCTGTTAACAACACCACGCGAGATGAACGCTCAAATAATTTAATACCTAAGTTATGCTCTAGTTTTGAAATTGCTTTACTCAAAGCTGATTTAGGGATCTCTAACTGCGTTGCCGCCTTGGTAAAATTAAGCGTGTCGGCAGTGACAACAAAATAACGCAGCGCCTTTAATTCCATCATAGCAATTTATTTCCTGTCTCTAAGTTAGCTTGAATTATGGTTATTTACGCTATCGTTTCCAAAAGTGAAACAATAGATTTCTTTTTATCATATTGTTTCTTTGTTACTAAAGCACGATACTTTTGTTCTTCACTTTTTATTTATATTATTTTTTATTCGTCATCAGTAGCACTTTTAGTCAGTAACCGCCGCTGATGATCAGTAAAACCCGACAACGCAATAACCTATTGGAGAGTTAGATGTCAGAGCACACCCAACAAGAATCTCAAAGCACAACAATAAAAGCATATGCAGCAAAAGAAGCAGGCAGCCTATTAACTGCGTTCGAATATGAAGTTGGCGCTTTGGCCAAAGACGATGTAGAAATTGACATTGAGTCATGCGGCATCTGTCATAGTGATTTAAGTATGTTAGATAACGACTGGGGGTTTACTCAATATCCGTTTGTGCCAGGTCATGAAGTTGTTGGTACCATTGCGTCAGTTGGCGCTAATGTCAGTTCACTAAAAGTTGGCCAGCGTGTCGGTTTAGGTTGGCATTCAGCTTATTGTAACGCTTGCCATACCTGTAATTCAGGTGATCATAATTTATGTGCCAGTGCGCAACCAACAATTGCTGGCCGGCATGGCGGTTTTGCTGACAAAGTAAGAGCGCAGGCAACAGCAGTTGTGGCATTACCTGAAGGTGTTAATCCGGATTCAGCTGGACCATTATTTTGCGGTGGCGTTACTGTTTTTAATCCGCTTGTTCAATTTGACATTAAACCAACCTCAAAAGTCGCGGTTATTGGTATTGGCGGCTTAGGTCATATTGCCTTGCAGTTTCTTAATGCTTGGGGCTGTGAAGTAACCGCCTTCACATCCAATGAAGCTAAGCAAACTGAAGCATTAACTATGGGCGCGCACAAAGTTTTAAATTCTAATAATGCTGAAGAATTAGCTGCCGCCGAAGGTGCATTCGACTTTATCATTTCAACCGTCAATGTAAAACTCGACTGGAATGCTTACGTAGCAACCTTAGCGCCAAAAGGCCGATTACATTTTGTTGGCGCCACATTAGAGCCGCTTGATATTGCCGTGTTTCCTTTGATTGGCGGACAGCGCTCAATTTCAGGATCGCCCGTTGGTAGCCCTGCCGTAATGAAAGAAATGTTAGATTTTGCTGCTTTACATCAGATTGAACCAGTAACTGAGTACTTTAGTTTTGAACAAGTTAATGAGGCGATTGCAAGATTACGAGCAGGTAAAGCACATTACCGTGTGGTATTAAAACGCTAAGTGATGGTTATGGTTATGGTTATAGTTATTAGCAAAATTTAACCTACCTAGAGTTAAATAAAGCGCCTGCTAAAACAGGCGTTTTATTGATTCTGCTTATGCAGACTTATTTGCGTTTTTGCTGTTCTTATTCTTAATTAATTTTACTTTGTAATATTTGGTTTTGTTTGCTTTTCTGTAATACAAATAACTTCAGTTAAATGCAGTTATTTGCATTGATAATTCGATAAAAACCGCTGTAATTTCATTTATTAAAAGCGCTCAAACGTCCACTGTAACGCGACCACCGCAATAACTAACGAAGTAAGTTGCACGCCATAGTGTCGATACTCGCTAAACTTTCTTAGCCAAATTAATAACGGTAACAGCAAGGCTAAAATGCATAACTGGCCAATCTCAACCCCGACATTAAATGACAATACCGACCAGAATTTTTGATCTTTGGGTAAGCCAAGCTCTGCCAATACGCCAGCAAAGCCCATGCCGTGCAATAAACCAAAAGCAAAAGTAAGCCAAGCTAAACGCAATACCACCGGAAAAACATTATTCACCGCCGCTAACAGCACCGACACCGCAATGCCTATTTCGACCCAGCGACTATTAACCGTTAGCCAATTCATTGCCGTTGCCGTTAGGGTGATAGAATGAGCTAAGGTAAATGCGGTCACTATCCATGCGGTCGTTGTAATAATTGCGCGCTTATTTTGTTTCGCTAGCCATTGTCCTTGCTCGCGATAAAGCACACTCGTTAACAACAACACCAATAAAAATAAAATATGATCTGTGCCCTTCCAAATATGGATAATGCCTTGGTAGCTATATTCAATAATCGTATTTAACAAGTGGCCAGCAGTCACAGCGAGCGTAATATCCTGATTATCTTGCGCGATCACGCGGCTAAATTGTTGCTCAGCGCTGCTGATATTCACTAACGCTTTATGGTCTGAGTCTTGTGAAAATAAAGCACGGTATTGAAGCGTTAATGCGCCGTCAAGTGGACATTGGGCTTGAAAATTAGCGACTAAGTAGCCTTGATTAAAATGGCTATCTGCTTGAAATTCCGGTGCTATTTTTAATTGGCAATTAAATTCGCCGCGAGCAATAGTTAAATGTTCGGTCAAATAGCCATTAATAACGTCACTTTGGCTTTGCAGCTCGTTCCAAGTTAATTCGCCGTTATTATCTTGATCTAACGCCAGCGCTAAATCTAAATCAAAACCACGCAGTTGCCACTGCCCCGTTAATAAACCTTGCTGGTTTAGCTCGCCGGTTAAATAGGCGGTACTTAACTGATGTGCAGCTGCCGACTGAATAGACGCTAATAGAAAAATAACAAGCATGAATTGCTTCATGGTGACCTCTAATTTTTTAATGTTAAAAATTGCAAATATCAAGACAGCACCTTTATTCATCAGATAACGTTAACCCGACAGGCTGTAGTGAAGTGGTATCTGCTTGTTGAACTTGCATTAATGTCGCTTGGTCCAATAAATATTTATCCGCTGCAAGCTTTGCGCTTTGCCAATTAATATCAGCCCAATACAAGGCCTTAACTGGATCTGGGTTTATTTCAAGGTAATAACGTGCCAGCTCAGCGGCATGAAACTGGTCTTGTCTTTGCACTCGTAAATTCACGCGCTCCGCCATTTGCTGCGCCCAAAAATTTTGACCCGTTAATTGTTTTTCAGCCAGTGCTAAACGTAACAATAAGGCGTCGTCTTTAAATTCGGCGCCGTTAACAATGTCGGTTAACTCTGCCAGCACGGGTTCTGCTTGATTTAGCGCTAAATGAATATCAGCCCACTGCACGATAAAACTCAATGGTTTATTTACCTTTGGATATTTATTTAACCAGTTTAATGCACTTTGAAATTCACCTTGGCGATAAGCCATATCCGCTACTAATTGCAGTAACCACACGCCAGTCTCATCTTCCGGTAATGGGTAACGTACTAATAATTGTGCTAATTGCTGATAACTTGCGAGCAGTTTGCCTTGATAACTTTCTACTTCCAAACTGCAAGCAGCAATGGTTAACATATCAGCTTGGCCTAATAAGGTTAAACAAGTTTGACGCGCCAGCGAGTATTCGGACAAAACTAAATGAATATTAGCTTTTAATAATCGAGCATTAAGCATTTCTGGGGCAAGGCTTAATACGTTATCTAATGCTGTTAATGCCGGTTTAAATTGATGTTGATGCTGTAAAATGCGCGCCGATAAATACCAAGCTTGCGGCGCAACCGACGGCTTAGTTAAGTGAGGGGCTAATAAGGCATTAGCGCGACCAAAATTATAAGCACTTTTACCGGCATATTGGCCTTGGTCAATTAACCATTCGATATAGTCTAAACTCGCTGATGACTTTTGCTGCGTTGGCTTCACTTGCCATTTAGCAACAATATAATCACCACTTTTAGGGGTGAAAGGTTGCGCCCAAGTTAACGGGGTAAAACCTACCACGACCAAAAAAAGTAGGCTAATACCTACCAAAACTAGCGGTAATGACCTTGCAGCATTATGTTTCTGATGGTGGCTGTTCATGGTGTTTTCCTTTGTCGTTTAACGACTCGTACTGCTGTTTTAAAGTTTAAAAACAAGCTAAGTTTGGCTTGGTTATTAACGCTTATTTATCAAAATTTCGCTTATTCACGTTTAGTTTATTAACCTAGTAATTTATTATTTATTAACTTTGTAATAATTTACAGTCTTTATTAACTATCACTTATCAGCACTAAGCTGATAGCCGCCATCCTTGGCGAGCTCAAATTTACTTCCGTGTTTTATTACGTGGATTTATTGCTTTGATTTATTCTATTTTTTTATGGTTCTAATAAATCATCATAAGCCGATGTTGAACTTACATCTTGAATAAACTCACGCCCGTTAACCGCCAACGGTTTATCAGCTGCCATTTGATTGAAAGCAGCGCGGCTAAAGCTAGAAAACATCACTTCTAACACCTCAATATCAATATTTACCATCGCGGTAACAGCACCATTAACACCGTCACTGACCAAATATTGAAAGCTATCAACACCGGTAACTTCACTATTTGGGGTATAAGTGAAGCTACCGTTTGCAGCTAACTCAAGTACACCTTGGCTTGGCTCTGTTACCAACATAAAGGTTAAATTATCGCCATCAGCGTCTGTTGCCATTAGCTGATCCATCACCGAGGTGTCAGTTTGAGTGGTAACCGACAGCGTTTGTGCCACCGGTGCTATGTTCATTTTTGGCTGCTCTTTTTTAGCACTGTCATTATGATTACAAGCTGCTAAGGCGAAGATAACCGCTGAGCTGATGGCTATTTTTATTAATTGACTGTTCATGATCTACTCCTTATTTTGAACCCGCAATTGGGGTAGCTAAATACGGAAATACGCTCATCATCATAGACGCATCAACCGGTGCACCATCGGTAAATGGCACGTTACCAACATTGGCATCACTTTCTTGACATAAACCCAGTGCGGTATCGGTTCCATTAACGGGGATCGGGTAACATAAACGTCCCATCACGACGCGCAAGGCAATATCAACAACATCATCACCTGGACGACGACCATTAGGGAAACCCGCTAAGTCATCACCGGCAACCCCAAAAGCAGATTGTTGCTCAACCGGTTTTGCTGCAATAGCCGTATTTAAACGTAACATTTCAGAGGCGGTTACCATGGCTTGTTGGTTAACCCCTGGAAAACCGGTTAAAAAGGCAGCAACTAAATCAGCTCGTGGAAAATTCGTTGGTGCAAGTGTTTCTAACTCAGCCCCTAAAGTAGTATTTACTGCGTCTTTAAATAAAATATTTAACAACTCAGGCAAGCTTGGATGGGTAACATAATCAGCAAATTGACCATCGTTTTGTGGATGAGCGCTTGAGAATTTGTCTTTATCTTTTAAACCTATCACTAATTCATTAACCAGTGGACTACCTAAACGAGAAACTTGTGTTAATGCCCCGCCGTTTATTTCGGTATTATTAAAACTTGCATTAGGATTTAAAATACGCGCTTGTGGCAAACTTGCTGTTGTCCACGCCCCGACCACACCATTACCCGAACCAGTAAGACAAGCTTTAGGTATTTCTATCGCTAAGGAAGTAACGTTTTTATCGGCTAAATCGTCATTGTCAGCAGATTGGGTAATACCACCTGGAAAACCGCCTGCATCACCAGCACCAGGCGAGCTATCACCTTCAACCGGAACATAATTAACTAAATCGAATGTTTTACCTAAGTTAACAACAAAGGCGTCTTTTCTCTGACCAACAAATACTTGGCCTGCTTGGTTACAACCAGGAAGATTAAAACTAGCCACAAAAGAATCAGCATAGGCTTCATAACCCGCCATATCGGTAAACGTTTTGTTTCCAATATAATCAAGTGGCTTATGGAACATGGTTGAGCTATCACTGGTATTGGTTAACATCGCAGCTGTACCCGTGCTTTGTGGACCGGTAACTAATGATAATGAATAAGACTCGATAAAATTAGCACTGGCTTGATCCATCGCGCTGATACCACCAACATTTTTAAGTGGTACCGCGATAGATTTTTTAGCGCCGTCAGCACCTACTTCTAATGCCACGCCGGTTTCACCTGGTAATGATTGTTTAAATCTAAATTGAAAGGTTAAATCCTCAACCGCATCACCATCGTTATCAATGTGAATGCTATAAACAGCTGCCGGATCCATAGTGAAATAATTTGGTCCACCATAAGCGTCTTGCAAAGGAATATAATTGGCGATTAAGGTCACGAAATTTTCACGCCCCGACTCATAACTATTAAAAGCATAAAAATCGGTAGAATCTAATGCCGGAGTACGCGTAACATTTGGCGCTTCTCTATGGCTAGAAGCCGTTGCTGCAGGACTTAACAAACAAGCCGCGAGGATGGCTGAAATAGTATTAAGTTTAGTATTCATGACAAATTCCTATATTGTTGAGTGATGTCATTAAGTTAAACGGGCGAGATGAAATATCGGATGCAGCTTTTTTAATTATTTAGCTAATTTATTTTAAAATAATTATCACTAATAAATTAATCACATAAAAATCAATTAATTAAAATGAATTTTACGGATAAATTATTAACTAAATAAAATCAAATAAAAGTTAATTAGTTAATAAACGCTTGCAACTGTTAAAAGAAAAGCACTAGCGTCTGATGATTATTTGAGCTGATTTTTGCAGCTAATTATTGGGTATTAGTACAAAGGAGAAGTTCAAGGTAGTGGTCCAAGACAGGGGCTTTGTCATCAAGTTAGTCCACATCAAAAGACGATAAAGGTTTTATGTTCTTACAAAGCTACCTCACATCCGAATAGGCAGGTTGTAATTATAGTGGTAAAAATCGTCAACAAACGTTGTCAAAATAATTCGACTAAAAGCGTTTTATTATCTTTAGAAAGCCAAAAACTCTATACCGCGAAAGGTAACTGCGCCTAAACACTTTAAATACTCGCTCTCCTAAGCATAAAAAAGCCCAGCGTGTGCTGGGCTGTTAATAAGCTATTCAGCTTAGATTATTATTTTTAGGTTTCTCTTAGGCTATAAAGTCACTAGCTCAGTGGTATAAAGTACGGTTGTTGGCGCACCATTAGGCGAACCACCGACAGGCTCTAAACTTACCGCTAAGGCCGCCAACTCAACACGTCCAAAGAGATCTGATTTCACCAAGTTTAGCTCACCATTTTGCGGTAACAAACCAAGTGATATTGGCGCCCGTCCGTCGGCGGCAACAAACCATAACTCATAATCATTTTGGTTTTGCTGCGTTAATTTATTAGTCGCTTTCACTTTTATATTAGTGTCACTCACTTCAATTAACCACAGTGCCTCAGCTTTTTCACTTTGTACGACCGCATACTGTACTGGTGTTATATCAGCGTTTTCAAAGCTAACTAAAGCAACAGCTAGAATAATCGAGGCCGCCGTTGCTAAGCCAGCTAAGCTTTGCCAAAAACGTGTCGACTTAACCGGCAACTGAGTCACATTGTCAGCAGATTTATCTTTAGATTCACTTGGTTTATTCTGCTCTGGCTCAACATTAACCGTGTTTTTATCTTGAAAACCTAAACGTTGACTAACCTTTTGCCAAACTTCAGCGCTCGGCGCTATTGGTTTGAGTTTATGTCCCAAGACATTAATATATTGCTCCCAAATCCAGGTGGTTTCTCGAATAAGTTGATGCTGCATCATTAACTGTTGATAACGACGTCGAGCGCCGCCACGCATTGTGCCTAAAACAAACTCAGCCGCTAAGGCATTTCGTCTTTCTTCAATTAAATAATTCATATCGCTAAACACCTCTGTAAACTTTGTAGCCCCCGTCGAATCCAACTTTTAACCGACCCAAGCGGTGAATTCATACTAGAACTGACTTCCTGATGACTCAAACCATTAAAATAAGCAAAGTGAATTGCTTGTTTTTGCTCTGAATCCAGCTCGTCCATACATTCATCTAATTTTTTCGGCACGGTATCATTACTAACTAGCGCTAAATGATCAATTTCAGTATCTTGATCTTGTAAACTCAGCTCATTACGCACTTTGTGGTAACGAATTAAATCAATCACTCGGTAACGAACAATACTTATCATCCATGTTAATACCGTACCTTTACCTAACTGATATTCACTCGCATTATGCCAAATACGCACATAAGCTTCTTGCACCGCTTCTTCTGCTAATTCTTTATGTTTTAACATTTTAAAACTGACCGCATAAAGCTGAGAAGCCGTTGCTTCGTATAACTGCGAAAATGCTTGTTGTTGCCCTGCGGCTGTTGCTCTTAATAATTTTAAGTGTTCTTCATGTTCCATTGATTATGCCCTTTAATAAGCTGACTAAGATAATACACGTAAACCACTTACAAATTTTTACCGTAAGTGGTTTACAGTAAAAATCATTATCTTTAGTACATTAAGCCAAACGGTTGATAGTTAACATTGGATGCAATTTTTTTAGCTGTAACCAATTACAGAGATAAAATATGAGAAATTAGTACGTATTATTCTAGTTTGTATTTTCCCAGTATGCTTAATAATATATTGATTCAATAAGGAATAACTTTTAACAATATTATTAATCCGATAAATAAGCGCTACCGATAATCATTTCAGCTCAAGCTTACGAATGGATAACACAGCAAGCTTTATTATGTAGGAGACTTCTGGTAGAAGAGTACATGGTGAATAACGTATGAAGGATAGACAAGATAAGTTTAATGTTAGGCTGCTCTGGTCGGTTCGAAAACAGCAGTCCTATGTAAGTAAGTATAAGCCCTGCATATGGCTAGCGGTACATAACATTAAGAACAACATGATTTGGTATTAACGCTTTACGCCTTAAATACCAAATCACACAGTAATTATGAATTATCCACCGTTTGTGCCTGGATCTTCACCACCAATCCCCACTTCACCTTCATGAAACAGATTGATTTTGTAAGTGATCGCATAATTACTTGGGATATGTTTAGGTTTAATGATCACTAAACCAGAGCGATTTAGTTGCCATTTTACTGGACCATCACTGCCTAATAACTCAATACTTTTAATTTTTCCCTCGAGTACAGCGAGTTCAGTACTTAAGGTTTTAATAACAATATCGCTTTTAGGAACGTCCATGACAATAGCGAATAAAGTGTTGTCACCTTTTTTAGTAAACCTAATATCAGTATCGGTGTAATTGATTTTTTGTTTTTCAATTTTATGACCGCCGCGGCTGATACGTGTTGGTCCTTCACCAAAGACTGTCCATGGGCGTGTTTCATAGATACCTTCGCCATTAACTTTTAACCAACTGCCTAAGTTAATCAGCATATCTTGCATTTCTTGTGGAATTTCGCCATCAGGATTCGGGGGCACGTTCAATAGCATAACGCCGTTTTTAGCTACTATATCTATTAAGATATCGACAATTTCATTCGGGTTAACAAACTTAGCATTTTCATAATAAAACCAAGCACCAGGCGATGTGTCTGTCATCCATAATTCGTCTTTGGTTTTATTTGGGCGACCGCGTTCATAATCTAAAACGCCAGTTTCACTTGGGAACGAGGTATTTTTATAATTTATTACAACGTCTTTATTCCATTCTTTACCTTTAGCATAATAATACTCAACAAATTCTTTGCGGTATTCTTCATCAAGAAATTCGACCCACCAGTCAAACCAAATAACGTCGGGCTGATAATTATCAATTACTTCTTTTAGCTTTGCTAACCACTCGTCGTGAAAGCGTTTAGTTGGTTTAAAGTCGGTTAAATCATGCTGATCAGTGTATAAATCAGCGGTTTCTGCTGTGGCATCAAATTTATAGGCATTCGCATAATAGACCCATGTAAAGGCATGGTGAAATGAGGTTAAAAACTTCATATCACGTTTTTCTAACGCTACTTTTAGCTCTTTCATGACATCAACGCCACCAAAGTTTTTAACATTCCAGCGTGTTACTTTGCTGTCCCACATAGCAAAATTGTCGTGATGCATAGCAACAGGACCGGCAAATTTAGCGCCTGACTTTAAGAATAGTTCGGCCCATTGTTCAGCATTAAATTTATCAGGTTTAAATTGTTTGATAATATCTTTAAAGCCAAATTGTGCAAGGTTACCATGCGTTTCTAAATGATGCTGATAGGCATAGGATGGTTTAGGTTTTTTATCTGGTCCTGACAGTCTAACTTCGCCAGTTTTCCAGTCATATACTTCGTCCATGTACATATCTAAACCGTACCAACCTGCCGCCCACTTCATACCAATATTCGCTGTTGATGTTGGCCCCCAATGGGTATAAATGCCTAATTTGGCATCTTGAAACCAATCAGGTTTTTCTTCAACTTTGCTGACTTCATTCCAGTCAAGTTTCCAGAATATCTCACAGATGAAGACCGTACTGATAGGCGGTGCTAAAACCGCGATCATTGGGTTGATACCTTCAAATATTCCACCAAAGTGTTCACCTTGCATTGACCAAGCAATTTCGAATTTTGCTAAAAAAGAGTAAAAGCATATCGACTATTCATTACCACTGGACTAATACCAAATCAAATAAGTTTCTTCCCACTCCGCGAGAATTAAAGGCTTGGAGTCAAGGGTTGATTGAAGATAATGGTTATTATTGGTAACTGCTCCTGTTTTACCCTAATTTATTACATCCATGTAATAATCTTAACTAAATCAATAACGCTGACTATAAGCCTTTTAAAATCGCCCTTTAGGAGCTAATTTAATTGAATTGGTATAAGAGAACTAAGCTAACTTTTTTTTCGCAACAAAAAGCAACCAATATTTAGGCTACTTTTATTTTCAATTTTACTATTAACTTTTTAATTGAAATTTTTACAGCAGCTTTATTACTGATTGCTGCTGGTAAAAAGGCAGTTAATAGTTATAAATTGCCACCATTCAATAACGGTAAAAGTTGTGCATAAGCTGACTGTAAATTTGCTTTAAAAGTCGTATTAGCTACTAAAGCTTTCGAGAATACGTCATCAATTGATAATAATAAGTCAATATCGTGTTGCGATTCATTGTTACAGGCTGCGGCTACGGCTAATAACTTTGCAGCTAACGGGTCAACTAATTCAACATTTTCTTGCTGACGTTTTCTTAAAAATACAAACCAAGCAACAACAGCAGTACTTAATATTTTAATTGAACGCTGGTCAGCAAGGTTTTGCTCAATGATAGGTAAAATACGCATCGGCAATTTTTGCGAACCATCCCAAGCAATTTGCGCCACTAAATGACGAATAGCTGGGTTTCTAAAACGCGCTAAAATATCTTGGCTGTATGCTTTTACGTTTAACTCTTTTGGCGCAGTAAATGACGGAATAATTTCTTCATCAATCATTTGTTGAATTAAGGTAACAATTTTATCGTTTTGCATGGCATCATGAACGGTTTCAAGACCTAACAGCACACCTAAATAAGCTAAGGTTGAATGTGGGCAATTTAATAAACGTAATTTTGCATTTTCAAAACCGCGTACGTCTGATGTTAACGTTGCACCCGCAGCTTGCCAAGCTGGGCAATCAGCCGGTAAGGTATCTTCAATAACCCATTGTACAAACGACTCACGTTTAATTGGCCAGTTATCTTTTATGCTTAGCTCGCCGGCAACTAATTCACGCAATGCGTCATCAGTAGCTGGGGTAATACTATCAACCATAGTACAAGGACAAACTAAGTTTTGCTCAAGCCATGTACTTAATTCTGTGTCTGACTGTTTAGTGAATTCGATGATCGCCGCACGAAGTTTATGGCCATTATCAGTAATGTTGTCACAGCTTAAAATCGTTAATGGCGCAAGTCCCGCCGCTTTACGATTTGCTAACGCCAGCGATAACATGCCCACTGCAGTATTAGGCTGTTTTTGACCGGTTAAGTCTTGCTGAATTTCAGCATTATTGAAATCTAACTTACCTTCAGTATTTAAACAGTAACCTTTTTCGGTGATCGTTAAGGTGACAAATTTAGTATCGGCATTTGATAAACGCGCAAGCACTTGCTCAAACTCAGAGCCAGCAATTAATACTTCTTGAATAGCGCCAATAATTTGGTATGACGTTTCAGCGTCTAATTCGGCTAAAGCATATAAGCCGTTTTGTGGTGTTAACGCTTCACTAACACCAGGTGAGCGCATTGAAACCGCTGAAATTCCCCAGTTGCCACCTTGCATAGCAAGTGCTTTGTGGGTGTACCATGCTTGATGACCGCGAAAGAAAGCACCTGGCCCGATATGCACTATGCCAATCTTAGGTGGGTTTTCTAATAGACGGTACTCAGGGATATTCGCCCCTTGCGCTTTAAGGGTTGGTAAGATGTCATTTGATAACTGCTGCACAGTAAATCTCCTAAAAATAAAATATACTAAATCTAAAATTAATTATTTAACTAAATCTAAAACTAAATCGTTACGCTAAAACGATAAACGGTATCAATAAGCAAAGTACTTAATTCACCAATTCGCTGATAATGATGGCATCAGCTTTACCGCGCCACGGAGAAATAAATTGCATGCCTTTTTTGATCGGCTGCGCTTTAGTAAATTCTCCCGTTAAGGTATTAAACCAGCGATAAGTACGATGCGTTTTATTTTCAAACTCAACGCCATCTTTAACATTCTGTAAATACCAGTCGGCACGCGACATTTGGTAATTGTCTTTTGAGACATAAATCAAATACGTTTCTTGTTCGTTACTTAAGGTATAGCCCGAACCATTTTTTCCTGGATTCGGTTTAAAGCTGGCAAAATCATATTCATTAAAAAGTGCCGTCATACTTTTAAAATAATCAAAGCGTGGTTTAATAAAGTCTTGTGGTTGCTCAAACGGATTATAAATAATCACGTTCCATGAATTGGCTTGCCAATAATAGGTGCTATAAACGCCAGCAAATAATGTCATCCAGTTACGACGCACAGCCACTTCTGGATCTGTGTAATCACCTGGAAAGACTAAATAAGGGGATTCTTCATAACCGCCATGTTCAATATTATAAATAGGCTTGTCTTTAAAGCGTTTACGCACATTTAACATACGGTTATAAATATCGTGGCCCCAATCTTGGGTCGAAATAAAATCCACTTGCTCTGGATATTTGGCACAATAACCAAAATCGTGCACCGTCACTAAACGATCAAAATAATTAATATTACGTAAGCGATCAATTCGCCCTTTGATATAAGCAGCGTCAGCCCGGCCGTAAAACAGCGCTTCCTTGGAAATATCCCAAACAATATTCGGATAAGCTGAATAACGTTTAACAACATAATCAAAATACATGTTATCGGCGGCTGAATTCATTGCCGGCCAACTAACCATTTTATTCCAAACATAGATCATTAAATGCGAAACCATACGTTTGTCATGTAACATTGAAATAGTGCGATCTAATTTTTGAAAGAACTCAACATTTAGTGCAGAAAAATCAGGGTTGTCATTACTGCCTAGAAATGGAAATATATCTTGTCTGCCGCCAAATTCATGCTCAGGGTGACTCGCTAATTTTTTATCTTTAGTCCAGTTAACATCATGCGCATAAACGTTCATCACAATATGGTTAAAGCCATTGTCTTTTATTAACGACAATAAATGCTCAGATTTTGGCATCGACTCTTGATTGTCGTAATCTAAAGCAAATAACCAATCAAGCTCATAACCTAATAAAAAGTAAGGGCTGCCATCTTCATATTCAAAAGTTTGCGTATTAGTTTTAGAGACAACCATAGCGCCGTGATTACTAACATCATTATTTTCAGTTACAGTAATGGTTCCGGTTTGTCCTGATAAAGAGGTAATAGCGCTAGTAATTTCATAATGCCATTGCCCCAATTCCGCCGCCGAGAAACGTAATAACCATTGCTTAGCACCATCATAAACTAACGGGACAATTTGCTTCTTGCCTGAACTATGAATAAAGGTTGCGGTAACATTGGCGGTAAAGGGTTGTTTGATATTTTCAGTGCTGCCATGATGAACATCAACCACTTCCCACTTTGCTACTGATGATGTTTTTGTTACCGCTGCAGTATTATTCTCTGATACTGCGCTAGCAAATACCGACTGGGATAACGCGATTAGCGCGACAAGTAATAAATTTAATAATTTCATTACGATCCTCGTTCTCTTTATAGTTTTAGTTTTAGTTTTAGTTTTAAGCCTGATTACCACAACTTTAGTTCTACACTTAGGTTCTACTTGGTACTAAGTAGTACTGATTTTGTACTGCTAGTTTTAGCCTTGTCAGCTTTAACACAAAATACACAAGCATAAGCTAATATTTACCTTACTTTATATAGCAGACATAATACATGTTTTATAGATACCTGTTAATCTTTATATATGATTTACACTTAACTCAATATAAAAAGATCTGCCCTTCGCTATAAATAACTAAAAATAAATTATCAGCAGCATTCAATTTTTATCATTAAAAAAATTGCATAAAATAAGGTTTTTCGCTATATAAATAGGTAATCACGAGGAATTAAGCGCGTAAAATTTATTGCCTGCATGTATTGCTTTTACATGATAAAAAACATTTCCACAGACAAAAACAAATATATAAAATAGATATTTCACCTGTAAAAATATGTTGCAATTACACCGCATTTAATTTTATAGTTAGGTCTACATAAAATTAATTCAGCTAAATAGATGAAAATTACTATGAACCACAAACTATTTACTACCGCAAAATGCGCGCTAGCAGTAGCTTTAGGACTTGGCTTATCGGCTTGTAACGATAATGCTGCCGAGCAAGACACTAAAGCAGTTAAACCAGCAGCTTCAGCAAAAATCAGCAATGCTGAAAAATTAGCTGAAATTGAAAAAGTTGCCAACCAAGGGCCTTTCAAAGCTAATTGGAAATCATTAACTGATTATAAAATTCCTGATTGGTATCAAGATGCTAAGTTCGGTATTTTCATTCATTGGGGTGTTTATTCTGTACCTGCTCACAACGGTGAATGGTACCCACGTAAAATGTATAACCCAGAATATGAAGAATATACTCACCATAAAGAAAAATATGGTGACCAAACTGAATTTGGTTACAAAGATTTTATTCCACAATTTAAAGCCGAAAAATTTAACGCTGATGAGTGGTTAAAAATCATCTCCGATTCAGGCGCTAAATACATTGTGCCCGTAGCTGAACATCACGACGGTTTTTCTATGTATGACAATTCATACTCACGTTGGGATTCAGTTGAAATGGGGCCAAAACGTGACGTGATCCAAGAATTAAAAGATGCTACAGCTAAAACTGACGTGCATTTTGGTTTATCAAGCCATCGCGCTGAAAACTGGTGGTTCTTCGACGGTGGTCGTACTGCCCCTTCTGACGTACAAAACGACGAGTTCCGTGATTTATACGGCCCGGCAGTTGACAGAAAAAGTTCTGAAGACGGTTTAACTCCTCCTTCAAAAGAATTTATGGATGACTGGTTATTACGTACCGTTGAAATTGTTGATAAATACGAGCCTGAGTTAATTTGGTTTGATTGGTGGATGGCTTCTGAACCATTCCACGAGCATGTTCAAAAGTTCACAAGTTATTACTATAATAAAGGTGTTAGCTGGGAAAACATGCCAGCGCTGAACTATAAAGAACATGAACATATGCGTTCATTTCCACCAGGCTCTGCCGTTCTTGATATTGAACGCGGTGGTATGACTGATATTCACCCACATTTTTGGCAAACTGATACTTCGGTTTCATTATCATCTTGGGGTTATGTAACTAACCACAGATACCGTAATGCTAACTCGTTAGTTGATGACTTAATGGATATTATTTCTAAAAATGGGTCTTTATTATTAAATATTGGCCCTAAACCAGACGGTACTATTCCAGCACCTGAAGTTGCTTTATTAAAAGAAATTGGCGACTGGTTAAAAGTTAACGGCGACGCTGTTTACAATACTCGCCCGTGGGTTGTTTACGGTGAAGGCGAAACTTACGTGCCAGACGGTAAAAACTCTAACGATGCAGAAAAAAATCGTAAAGACTTTAACAGCAGCGATATTCGTTACACTGTCAATGGCGAAACCTTATACGCTACCGTTTTAGCATGGCCGGGTGATAATGCAAAAGTAAGCATGCGCCAAGTTAACGCGAAAAACTACAGTAACAAAGTTAAGAGCGTTACCTTAGCGGGTTATGATGGTGAGTTAAGCTTTAAACAAAGCGCTGACGCTTTAGTGGTTACCTTACCTGCAGGTGCGCCAACTAAACACGCGGTAGTACTTAAAATTACTCACTAGTACTTTTGTAATGTACTAACACCCAAAGTGTACTAAGTCCCCAAAATGTGGGTTGGCTATTTTTCAATAAATAGCCGGCTCACATTTTTTTTATTAGGAATAACTTGATGCGAAAATATCCACTATTTGTCGCTGCCTCTGCCCTCTTATTTTGTTTTTTTTCTTTTGCCTCTTTTGCCTCTTTTGCCTCTTTTGCCAAAATCACCTTAGCACCGCTGTTTAGTGATCATATGGTTTTACAAAGAAATACTGAAATTAACGTCACCGGACATGCCGCAGCTCAGCACACAATAACCCTGACCATTGCCACACAAACCATTCAAACCCGCACCGATAAACAAGGTAACTTTTCGTTCAGCCTCCCCCCAATAAAAGCCGGTGGGCCTTATACTCTGACCGTTAAAACAGGCAAGGATGAAAACGTTATTAAAGACGTTTATTTCGGCGATGTTTGGCTAGCTTCAGGCCAGTCAAATATGGAATGGAAATTAACATGGCAGGTCAATAATCATCTCGCAGAAATTAAAGACAGCAACTATCCGCTGATCCGCTACTTTGATGTCAAAAATCGTTATAGCGCCGGCGAGAAAAGTACGTTAGACAGTGGTGAATGGCAACTCTTGCTGGTTTTTAATAAGCCTTTTAATTATTTATAAAAAATTAAACAACACTTTTTATCCAGATCTCAGGTTAACTAAACAATTTAAAGCTTTGACATTGCCATAAAAAAGGGCTGCTTATTACAATAAGCAGCCCTTTTAAATTTTTAGCTAGGGTCAGTTGATCTTTGTTTATAATTTTTGCTGAGAGATAAAATTGTCTTAGACAAGGCAGAAATAATGAGATTTAGTCATCTAAATAAGTTATTTCTAACGCGGTATAAGACAATTTTAGCCTCAGCCCGAAGGGCAATGACTATTTTAACCCTTAACGGCATTAGAATTCGTTTATTTAGAACAACTAAACGACACTCATTCTGCTTTGTTAATGTCTCAAATAGCCTATTGCATAAAAATAATACAAAGATCAACAGACCCTAGTTGTTTAGTTTAAGCTTAAAATTTCAACTGTTGTGACTCACTATTGCCACAAGTCGTTTGGGTGATTTGTGTGCTATTTACCGTACCCGCTGCGCCACCAACAATATCTAAACACTTACCACTGTGTTTATTTTGTAATTGAAAATAACCGGCGCCTTTATCAATTAATTTAAACGCTTGGTTGTCGTTGGTGGTCGAACACGTCCATTGATGAACTAATGCGCCGTCAGCAACAGATCCTGTTTTATCAATACATTTGCCAGAGGTCGAATTTTTAATGCCCCAATAACCATCACCTCGGTTTTCAAATAAGAATGATTGATTAGTGTTATTGGCAAAACAAGTATATTGCTGAAGTTTTACGCCATTAGCCGTGCTGCCCGCGGTCACATCTATACATTTAGCGCTACTTTTAAACATCAGTGGCGTATACGCCGTTGGCGGGGTAACGCCTGCTACATTAATATTGACTTGGTTTGCTGTTGCTAAATTGGTTGTCCAGTCGCCGCCAACTGGGCGAATACTCACTTTAAACAAATAACCGGTTTCACCATCAAGGGTCATTTTATTTGACGGAACCGTTACCGTTGTTTGC
>JBPOFN010000026.1:0-61798 GCA_051251725.1 Thalassotalea sp.
AGAAGTGAAACGCAATTGCGCCGATGGTAGTGTGGGAGTTCCCATGTGAGAGTAGGTCATCGCTAGGCTTCTAATTATAAAGCTCAGTTAGATGCTGGGCTTTTCCCTTTTGGAGGGGTTCCCGAGTGGCCAAAGGGATCAGACTGTAAATCTGACGGCTCCGCCTTCGGTGGTTCGAATCCACCTCCCTCCACCATTATTAAAAAGCCTGCTAATTTAGCAGGCTTTTTTGTTTTCTGGTGTTTGATAAATTGTTATTTTCCAATGGCTATCGTTAAATTGGAATGAGATTTAATTTTATCCATCACCGCTACGATTAAATCATATGTCGCTTCTTTTGATGGGATCAGTAACACCGTATTACTATCGTTATCTACTAAAAAGTGTTCAATACGAGATACTACACGCTCAATATCAACCAGTTGATTATTAAAACGTATTAAGCCGTCTTCAGAAACATTAATCACCATACTAGGCTTGTCTGGGCTGCTGTTAGTACTGGCTTTAGGTTTACTGATCTCTATAGCTAATTCTTTCACGAATGATGTTGTCACGATAAAAAATATTAATAAGATGAAGACAATATCCAACATAGGTGTCATATCTACTTCACTGTCTTTATCTATTACTGATCTTCTTTTTGTTGTCATAATAATCCCCGATTTTTTTTGTTTGTATTTTTATTTCTCAATAGTAATGTTTTTCTTACTAATTCTTTCGTAGTTAAGGTTAGGTCATTTACTTAAATATTTCAAAAGTCTTTTTAATTGCCATTAATCAAATTAGAATAGCGGGCATTGTTTAGGAGAAATCACAGTACTATGGCAAAAGTTAAACCTACGTTTAGCATTGAGAGTTTTGGCATTTATAGCCAATGGGATGCACAAGCGAAAGACTTACCTAAAATAAAAGAATTTACCACTGATATACCGGCTGAGTTAGATATTGAGTTCGGTTATATTCTCAAGGTCAAAAAGGGTAAAGGCATTAAATTGAATTTCACCATCTTTCATCCGGACATCCCTGATAAGACGGGTGAGGTGATGCCGCCTTTCACCGAGGAAGTTTATGTCAGTAATAATGATTGGGACTTTTTCATCGGTGATACTATTTGGGAGCCGGTGGAAAATAAAGTAGGGCCATGGCGAATTATCATCGAATATCAAAACAGCATAGTTGCAGAAAAAACTTTTGATATTACTTTTGATACTATTGCTATCGCCGACGATTTTGCGTTGTTAAACCGTAAACTGAGTCATAAGAAAAGATAGCGATAAAAGTCAGCTATCAGTTAACAAACTTGATAGAATTCACCTAACGTTTTTATAAGATAGATATTATGGCTATAAATTGGTTTCCTGGGCATATGCATAAAGCCCAGAGAGAGATTAAAGAGATCTTACCGCAAATTGATGTGGTGATTGAAGTTTGTGATGCTAGATTACCCTTTAGCAGTGAAAATCCGATGATCACTGAAATACGCGGCGACAAACCGTTAATTAAAATCTTAAATAAAGCAGATTTGGCTGATAGTAAATTGACCGAAGTTTGGTTAGCTTATTTAGAGTCACAACATAATGTTAAGGCAATAGCTTTAACCACCGAAAATCCAGCGGTTGCTAGACAATTACCCAATCTTATTCGTAGTTTAGTACCGAATAAAGATGAAGAAGGTAAGCAGATAAATGCTGTGATCATGGGGATCCCAAATGTTGGTAAATCGACTTTGCTAAATACTTTAGTCGGTAAAGCAAAAGCGAAAGTAGGTAATGAACCAGCAGTAACTAAAGGCCAACAAAGAATTCGCTTAGACGATGGTCTTTATTTATATGATACGCCAGGAATGCTGTGGCCAAAAATTATCAATGAAAATAGTGGTTATCGTTTAGCAATAACCAGTGCGGTTAAAGATACCGCTTTTGATCATGAAGAAATTGCCTGTGTTGCGGCTGAGTTCTTATTAAAAGCCTACCCAGAAAGATTAAAAGAAAGATACCAGCTTGACGAATTACCTGAGCATGAAGTTGAGTTAATCGAAGCTATTGGCAAAAAAAGAGGCTGTGTAAAAAGTGGCGGCCATATTGATTTTCATAAAGCTTCAGAAATTTTGATCAATGAAATTCGAGATAAAACCTTAGGTGAAATTACCCTAGAAACACCTGATATAATTGAAGCTGAAAATAAATATTTTGCTGATAAAGAAGCAGCCAAAATAGCAGAGCGTGAAGCTAAAAAATTAGCGCGCGGTCGCGGTCGTAAAAACAAACCGAAAAAAGGTAGATAAATGGCAAACGAATTTTCATTACATCCGCTATTGGTCGAGAGCACAATTGAACTAGCACAGTTGCCATTAAGTACTTTATTGCTTAGTGACGATAAACAATATCCGTGGTTTATTTTGGTACCACGAATCGCTAATATTCAAGACACCTATCAATTAGATTGGCAAGATCAGCTGCAGCTGCTAAATGAATCTAGCCTGTTGTCTGAGCTGTTAATGAATATATTTAATGGTGATAAAATGAATGTAGCAGCGATTGGAAACGTTTGTCCTCAGCTTCATGTTCATCATATCATTCGCTATAAAAATGATATTGCTTGGCCTGCGCCGGTTTGGGGATTTAAACCGCCGATTGCTTATTCACTTGAAGAGATCACTAAGATCAAAGCTAAAATTCTGCCTTTGATTGAAGAAATTATAGCGACTGAGAAATAGTAAAAATTGTTATTCCTGCAAGCCAGTGAATAGATAATCAAAAGCGCAAGTATCTGATATAAATAATTATAATTCAGCTGCTTGTGCTTGGTTTAGTGTTCGTATTAACGCATATGCTAAAACTTGGTTAACGCTTAGCTTTGAATTTAAGCTTAACTTACCCACCAGTAAATTTTACTTTAAAACCATTTTGCTCAAGCACTTGTTTTATTTGCTCGCGCTTATCACCTTGTATTTCTATCGTCTGTTCAACAACGCTGCCACCACAGCCACAAGTTTTCTTGAGTTTACTGGCTAAATCTTTCAATGCTTTGGCATCAAGACCTAAACCCGAAATCACCATAACCCCTTTACCTTTACGGCCTTTGGTTTCACGTCTGACTTTTGCAAAGCCATCGCTAGGCGTTACTTTGGTATTCGACTTTTCTTCTTTGACTCTACCGCCATCGGTGGAATATACGAGATTCGAAAGTTGATCTTGCCAAGACATAAATTAATACTTTTTAAATGGTTTGCGATAATTATATAGAATCAAGGGCGATAAAAAAACCAGCATTAAACTGGTTTTAAAGTTTTGTTACTTGAGTGGGTATTTATAATTTACTAGTAAGCTCAGGTAAGACGTCAAACAAATCTGCAACTAAACCATAATCCGCTACTTGAAAGATAGGCGCATCAGGATCTTTGTTAATAGCGACAATAACTTTTGACTCTTTCATTCCCGCTAAATGTTGAATTGCTCCCGAGAGCCCAACAGCAATATATAAATTCGGCGCGACTATCTTTCCTGTTTGCCCAACTTGTAAATCGTTAGGGACAAAACCAGCATCAACAGCAGCCCGTGATGCACCAACTGCGCCGCCGAGTTTATCTGCAATAGCTTCTAGGAGACTAAAGTTTTTCCCATTTTGCATGCCTCGACCGCCTGATATAACTACTGGTGCCGCGGTTAACTCTGGACGCTTTGACACTGATAACTGATCTTCAACATGGGAGATGTTCGGGCTAGCGTTTGGCTCAGCCAGTTTACTTACTGTGGCATTGCCGGTTAACTCCGCTGGTTCAAATGCGGTAGTACGGACGGTGATTATTTTTTTGTTGTCTAAGCTTTTTACTTTCGCGACTGCGTTGCCGGCATAGATAGGACGATAAAAAATTTCCGGACTTTCTATCGCAGTGATATCTGATATTTGCGTAACATCAAGCAAGGCTGCAACACGCGGCATTAAGTTTTTACCTGTGGTAGTAGCGCTAGCAATTATATGACTATAATCATCAGCAAGGGCTAAAATTATCGGCGTGATATTTTCAGCTAGTTGATGTGCTAAACAGCTGCTGTCGCACACTAATACCTTATTAACATTTTCAATTTGGCGCGCGGTTTCTACTACCGAGTTACATTCATAACCGGCAATAAGTATATCGACATTAGTACCAAGTTGATGCGCAGCACTAACTGTTTTAAGTGTTGCCGCTGACAGTGTTTGGTTGTTATGCTCGGCGATAACTAAAGTACTCATAAAATCACCTTCGCTTCATTTTTCAGTTTATCAATTAATTCATCTACCGATGCAACTGTGATCCCTGCAGTTCGTTGTTTCGGCATATTAACAGCCAATAACTCAGTTCTGGGGCTTAAGTTAATACCTAACTCATCAGCAGCGATCACCGTTAGGGGTTTTCTCTTTGCTTTCATAATGTCGGGTAATTTCGCGTATCTGGGAACGTTTAGTCTTAGATCAGTGGTTACCAAAGCAGGTAAGTTAAGTGCTAAAGTTTGCAGTCCGCCGTCAACTTCTCTGGTCACTATTGCTTGCTTGTTTTCTATTACTAATTTTGAAGCAAAAGTTGCTTGTGGTAAATCAGCCAGTGCCGCTAACATTTGACCGGTTTGATTATTATCTGAATCAATCGCCTGTTTACCTACAATAATCAGCTCAGGTAATTCTTCCTTCACCACCGTATGTAAAAGTTTAGCGATGTTTAAGGAGTCTAATTGCAGCTCGGTTTCAATATGAATTGCCCGATCAGCGCCTAATGCTAGTGCCGAACGTAATTGCTCTTGCGCTAATTTATTACCGATAGTAACAACGACCACTTCGCTTGCTACACCGGATTCTTTTAATCGAATAGCTTCTTCAACCGCAATTTCACAAAATGGATTCATCGCCATTTTTACATTAGTTAAATCGACATTCGAATTGTCTTCTTGCACACGAATTTTGACGTTGTAATCAATAACGCGTTTAACAGCGACGAGTATTTTCATTAGCACCTCGAATTGATGGTTAAGGTTTAAAAACTACTTATTTGATAACTTTAGTTATAAATAGCTTAGCGGCTTTTTAACCAAACGTTTGGAAATTTATCTTGGCAGTTCAAAGTTTTAATAAACAACCTATACTTGATATTATCAAACGCTTGTTCGAAATTCAAACAAGTGTTTTAATTGTCTTAAATGTTAGCTTAAATTTTGTCATTGTTAAGGGATTTTAATGCTCGCATAAAGTAGCTTATAGGGCAGTTAGTACCTTAATTATCAATACAGTTTATAACAGTAAAAAAGAGGGTGACAATGGAAAGAGAATCGATGGCGTTTGATGTTGTTATTGTCGGTGGCGGCCCAGCAGGTTTGTCTTCAGCTTGTCGAATTATGCAACTTGCTAAGGAACAAAACTCGCCTTTATCTGTTTGTGTTTTAGATAAAGGCTCTGAGATTGGCGCTCATATCATGTCGGGTGCCGTCTTTGAAACACGTGCACTTGATGAACTGTTTCCTGACTGGCGTGAACGTAATGCGCCGATTAATATTGCGGTTAAAAACGACGAAACCTATTATTTTTCTCATGTTAGCAGTGCGCGAAAAATCCCAAATTTTGCGGTTCCTAAAACACTACATAACCATGGTAATTATATTGTTAGTATGAGTAACGTGTGCCGCTGGTTAGCTGAGCAAGCCGAAAGCCTAGGTGTTGAAGTATTTGCCGGTTTTGCGGCGCAAGAAATTATTTATCAAGATGATAAAGTTGCCGGTATTATCACCGGAGATATGGGACTTGATAGCGAAGGAAAACCAAAAGATTCGTTTATGGCAGGCATGGAGTTACGAGCTAAATATACTATTTTTGCAGAGGGTTGTCGTGGCCACCTTGGTAAACAATTATTAGAAAAATATCAGTTAGCAAAAGATAAAGCGGTTCAGCATTATGCCCTAGGTTTTAAAGAAATTTGGGAAGTACCAAAAGAAAATTATCAGCAAGGTTTAGTGATACACAGTGCTGGTTGGCCATTAGAAAATAATACCGGTGGTGGAGGCTATCTTTATCACGCTGAAAATCAACAAGTATCGGTCGGTTTAATTATTGATTTGAATTATCAAAATCCTTATCTTGATCCGTTTCAAGAATTTCAACGTTTTAAACAGCATTCGCAAATAGCTAAATTTTTATCGGGTGGTAAACGTATTGCTTATGGCGCTAGAGCTATCACCAAAGGGGGATATTATTCCTTACCTAAGCAAAGTATGCCAGGGGCACTGTTAATTGGCTGCGACGCTGGCACTTTAAGTTCGGCCAAAATAAAGGGAAATCATACTGCAATGAAGTCTGGCATGTTAGCGGCAGAAACGATAGTTGCGGCCTTAGCTAATGGCGATAATGGTGGCAGTGATTTAATTAATTACGAAGTGAACTTTAAAAATTCGTGGTTATATCAAGAGCTTTACCAACATCGAAATTTCACCCCGATCATGCATAAGTTTGGTACTTTTTTCGGTGGTGTTGTTAATACTATCAACACTAATTTTTTTAATAATAAATTACCGATCACTCATAGCGAGCAAAAAGCGGATCATGAAAAATTGATGCTCGCGAATTTATCGGAAAAAATCACTTACCCCAAACCTGATAATAAACTCAGCTTTGACCGTTTATCATCAGTGTTTTTATCGAACACTAATCATGAAGAAAATCAGCCATGTCATTTAAAATTACGAGAAGCGAACATTCCGATCATTGTTAACTTAGAAAAGTTTGCCGAGCCGGCAGTGCGGTATTGCCCCGCAGGCGTTTATGAAATTGAAGAAATAGCGGGTAAACAAAGCTTTGTTATTAATGCACAAAACTGTATTCACTGTAAAACCTGTGACATAAAGGATCCCAGCCAGAATATTACTTGGACTGCTCCTGAAGGCACTGGCGGCCCTAATTATCCGAATATGTAGTATCCAGTGTTTTTTTAGCTAAACCAGCAGGGCAGAAGTGTTTGAGTTGGAGATAAATGTAAACAAGCTAAGTAGTAATAATCACCATTAGCGGGCAATAAAAAAGGATAACAAGCGGTTATCCTTTTTTATGCTAGTAATTTAGAAGCTTAATTTAAGCTGGTTAGCGCACTATTTAAGGGTGTTGACCGGATAATTAAATACGGCGCGATGACCAAAAAAGTACAAAAACAAGCCAAACATAACAAAGGCTGAACCAAGAATTAAACTTGGGCTGATGCTTTCATTATTCAATTGATTGCCTAAGGTAATAGCAATAATTGGCGTCATTAAAGTAACTAATGAAACGGTACTTGCAGACATTCTTTTCAGCACATAAAAATAAGCCATAAAGCCAATTAATGAACCAAACACACCTAAATAAATAATACTCCAGAAGGCTTTTTTCTCAAAAGCAGGTATAACAAATTGACCGTCAAAGATGAACCAACTAATAATAAAAAATGGCATCGCAATGGTTAAAGTGCCAACGGTACTCGCCAAGGGGTGAATATTAATTTTTACGCTTTTAACCAATACACCGCTAATCGAAAATAACGTGACTGCGATTAACACATAAAATATGCCGATTGCGTTGTTATTGGCGAGGGAAATCTTATCAAAACAAACAATCAATAAGCCAGAAAATGACAATATTAAGGCTAACTTTCTAAAAACAGTGAACGGCTGTTCTTTTAATATTTTTTGCGCAAAAACTCCCGATAATATTGGCGATATGCCAAAGATCAGCGAAATTAAACCAGAAGGAATTGAGCGTGCCGATAGGTAAGTAAAATACATACCACCAGCAATTCCTAGGGCTGAAAAACTGTAAAATTTTATTGCTTGTTTATGCCAAGGAAATCGGACGTTAGTTAGTTTCAACCATACTAAACCAAGCATTAATGCGATCATCATTCGTAACAACAGTGCCAATGACGGGCTAACTGATGTTGAACTCCAAACAATACCAAGTGGTGTTGTTGACCAAATTAATATTACAGCTAAATATGCAATAACTAACGACATTTCTTGTACTCCTTTTTAATAAAGAGCCAAGAGAAGCAGAGCGAAACAAAGATAAAGAGAGGTTTTTATCGAGCCACAGAACTGAATCTCTGCGGCTACGGGGGTTAAATATTAACTATTATTTTCCTGTCCACAGAATAACGTACGACGTACATTGGCATTTCGAATTCGCCATAGCACATTGCTCGGTTTATTGACTGTGAGAGGTAAAAAGTTAAACATTTTTAAATCCTAATTGATGAATTTCCATCATGGCGGCTGTTGAAATTTAAGTCAACCACAAAAATTAAAAATTTTAGTTTTTCTATTAGATAAAAAGTTTACACTGCTCAAATAATATTTATGGCTAGGAGATAAATAAGGATATGAAAAAATGTATGGAAACTTATCATATAAAAATAACCATGTTTTCAGTTGCTTTAACCCTAATGCTATCGATTTGTTCGGCTAATGCCAGTGATATCACACTAGGGTCAAAAGAAGTGTTGTTAGATAATGAAAAAATTCAGATGGTGCGTTTAGTGTACCCGCCCAATACTGAATCGGGTATGCATAGTCATCAATTTTCTTATCGCTCTATTTATGTTGTTGCTGGGGGAAGGCTAACCTTGATCTCTGCTGACAATGAACCGAGTAAAACCATCACAGTAAAAAGCGGTCAAGCGATGTATCTACCAAACTCTCACCATAATGTGAAAAACGTTGGTGAAACCGAAGTTATTTTGATTGAGACTGAATTAAAATAATAATGAGCGATAACAGCTACCAACGCTAAACTGTTGAATTTTTAGCTGGGACTGCAAGCCTGCGTTTTATATGGAACAATTTAGTAATAGCCAAGCACTATAATAATCCGCCGTATATAATGGTGCTTGTTATAATCGTACGCCGATTTTCTCTCTTCTTCTTTATTTATTAGGTTAATTTTTATGTTACCGCCGCTCAATAATACGCTCCAACAGCTTTTTGGTTTTAATGAATTTCGTCTTGGCCAAGAGCAAACCATTCAACAATTATTAGCGGGGCATTCTTCTTTAGCGATATTTCCGACCGGCTCTGGTAAATCACTTTGTTATCAGTTTACCGCTACGCAATTACCAAACTTAACCTTAGTCGTTTCACCGTTACTGGCGTTAATGAAAGATCAATTAGCGTTTTTAAAAAGCAAAGGCATAGCTGCCGCGAGTATTGATTCAACCTTAACGCCTGATGAAAACAAACAGGTGGTGGCTGATGTTCGCGCTGGCAATATTAAAATATTAATGGTGTCGGTTGAGCGTTTTAAAAATGAACGTTTTCGTCAGTTAATTGAATCTGTGCCAGTATCTATGTTGGTGGTAGATGAAGCCCATTGTATTTCAGAGTGGGGCCATAACTTTCGTCCTGATTATTTAAAACTTCCGCACTATTTACAGCAAATGGCAGGCTCTCAAACACAAGCGCCACGGGTGTTGTTATTAACAGCAACAGCGACTAGAAAAGTTAAAAATGATATGGCGACCAAGTTTGCCATTTTACCTGAAAACATTGTGCAAACGGGCTTTTATCGCGCCAATTTAGACTTATCTGTACTTGCGGTCACCACGGCGGAGAAAAATCAGCAGTTACTACACACTATCAATAAGCAGTCAGGTGCTGGTATTGTTTATGTCACTTTACAGCAAACTGCCGAGCAAGTGGCTGAATATTTACGTAGCCAAAATATCCAAGCGAAAGCATACCATGCTGGTTTTCCTGACGAGCAGCGCCAACAAATACAAGACGATTTTATGCAAGGCCGCTCTGATGTTATTGTCGCGACTATTGCTTTTGGTATGGGGATTGATAAATCTGATATTCGATTTGTTATTCATTATGACTTACCAAAATCGATTGAAAACTACAGTCAAGAAATTGGCCGGGCAGGGCGTGATGGTTATGCTTCAAACTGTATCACCCTAGCAAATTTAGACGGTTTAAATACCGTGGAAAATTTCGTGTTTGGTGACACACCCGAACTCGCAGGTATTGAAGTTGTGGTTAACGACATTAAGAAAAACAGTCAAAATGGTCGCTGGGAATTGCAAGGTTTAACCTTGTCGAACGAAAGTAATATTAAGCAATTGCCGTTAAAAACTTTATTGGTACAACTCGAACTTTTAGGAGTGATCCAGCCGCAATTTTCCTATTTTGCCGACTTTAAATATAAGTTCTTGGTTGACCAAGAAACAATCCTCGCTAAATTTCCAGGGGAACGCGGTGATTTTCTTGCGGCTGTCTTCAAATATAGCCAGATGAAAAAAGTATGGGCCGAACCCGATTTTGACGCTTTGTTTCATCACTATCAATGTGAACGTAATCGCGTTGTGGCGGCACTTGAATATTTACAAGAACAGCAGTTGATAAGCTTAGAAACGAAAAAAATTACTGAAGTGTTTACTGTTGATGTGAATAAGCTTAACGAGCCTGATTTAGCCGCCTGGTTAACGGACTATTTTCTTGATAAAGAAGAAAAAGAAATTAAACGGATTGCCGCGTTAGTACGTTTTTTTGAACTCGATCGCTGTTTAAGTTCAAACCTTGCGCGTTATTTTGATGATAACCAAGTACCGCCGCAGTGTGGCCATTGCAGTGTTTGTCGTGGGCAAGTGGCAAAGCTTAGCTATTCAACTGAGTATGCGCAAGGTATGTTAGCAGCCGTTGATGACAACGTGTTATTAGGAGCGTTACAAGAATTTACTGAGCATATGGCTAAACATAAGGTCAAGCGTGAAATGTTATCAATTGATACGCATTGCCGTTTTCTCGCGGGTTTAAGTGTACCGTTATTTGGCCGCAATAAAGTGAAACAACTTAGTGGCTTTGCTTTATGCGAACAGCAACGTTATCAATATATTCGTAACAAGGTGGCAGCGCTTTATGCAAAGATAACTTAACTGTAGTAGTTAACAGCTGCTATGAGCTAAAGTTGTCGTTAATAAATGCTCGTAGGATGTTCACTTTGTGCGTATTAACGGACGAAATCCTTTCTAAATAATATTTTTTTATTTAAATTTCATCCAGCGTCATTAACCTCTTGAGTACTAATTTTAATATGATTATTTTTTGGCTTGTTAATGATTAGGTGATAATAGCTGCTTTTGAAATTGCATGGGTGACAAACCTGTTTGTGTTTTAAATACACGGCCAAAATAACTTGAGCTATTAAATCCTACGGCTTTTGAGGTTTCTTGTACTGAATGGTTTTTTAATAACAACTTAGCTTGTTGAACGCGATAGTTAGTAATGTAATGGTTTGGTGTTTCGTTCATCACCTTTTTAAATGTTCTGATTAAGTATGAATCACTTACTTCCATTTGATTGGCTAATTCTGTTAAATCAAGCTCTTTGAAATAATTTATTTTGATAAATAATATGGCCTTATCAACAAGTTCTTTATTTTTTTTCGTTGGTATTATCGTCATTCTTTGGGATAACTCTATGGCTTCATTTGTAGCAATTTTTTCAACATCCTTACGATTAGTACTGCGTTCTATAGCGTCTTGTTTTTGACTCTGACGAAATAACAAAGCCTCACTATCACCACCTTCGGCGATAGTAGTTTCTGTTAATAAATTAAGCATTTTATTAACTTTGAACTTGTAATTTTCTAGGCTATTACTTGCTTCAGCGTCTAATTCGTTTAATAAAACCGCCACTTCTGGTTGAATAGCAAGGTCATCATTATCAATAATTTTTTGTATTGAGTCATGTAAGCTGTTTGCTTGAACCTTCATCGTTTTAATATCTTTATAAACCGCCCAACACCAGCTTGACGCGATGATCACTGAACCGGCATAAATAAGCCAATATTTTTGGCTGTATAAACCTGCTATATACACTAGCCCTAACAATAGAGTACTGATTAGAAATAATACCGTACTTTGGGAAACATTCTTTTGATGATGCCGATAGAGCATATAGCAATTTGGAATAATTATAAGTGCTAATGTCATTACGATAACTACATCATCATATGTAGCGTTACTTATATATAGGGTTAGGATGTAACCGTAGGCTTCTCCGAAAAATATTTGATAACTAGAACCATCGCGAATGATAAACCATATTGATGCACCTAATAGCCCCAAAACATAAGGTGCAATATAGCTAAGGGGGGTCATCGAAAGATTACAGTGACGCATATTGGCGATTAATAAAGAGGGGATTCCAATAGCAAGAAATATAAAGGTACGCAGATACATTATTTTGTGCGCAACGATAATACCACCATAGAATTGTATTCCACGCCCCAATAAAAAAATAATAAAACAAATAACAAATACAGCGTGTAAAGGAAATTCGTCGACTAATTGGCGCCTAAAAAAAGCGGCATAGCCTAACGCCAATAATAATAACTGGCCTGCAATTAATGGGATGATATAAAAAACTAGGGTATCAAATGGCAGTAAAAACATTAATTAACTTACTCTTTATTAAAACTACTTTGTTTTTCTTATTCTCATTGATAAATAGCGTTATTTTCATGATGAAGGTGATAAAAATACTCACTCATATTGTCTGCTTATTTATCTAATGTTTTTATTATTAGTATTACCAATTTCAAACTAGTTAGTATTTCCTTATTTTGTATCCATATTTTTATTATAAAATATGCTTGTTTTTTATAACTCAAGTTTGTTCAGTATTTTAAAGTTCTTAATATTTGATGTTAATACTTACATATTATTAAGGCGTCTTCAAAAGAATATAAATCCCCCAGATTAATCACTAGTATTATCTTGAATTTAAATCACAATATATTGAACCATTCACTGGTTATATTGAATTTTTTTTAGCACAATTTTGAATTGTCATGATATTTTACACGGCTATGTCCCGCGTTTTATATGACCTTTCTACTTTTTGTTTGTTTTCTTAGTTCATATATCTTTTGTTAACAATCTTTAATAAACATATGTCAATTCCGTCTAGGGACTTTCTTCTTTTTATTGATTTTTTGTTGTAGTTTTGAAGGTAAGCAGCCGCTAATTGAAATTGATTTTCAGTCAGTTTTTATATTCAAACTGAAAATTTTAATAGTGAATATGCTGAATACGATTAAATTCATAGTTTGATCGGTAGTTATTTAAAAGTATAAAAATAATTTAGAGGTGTCATTCCTCATTTACCCGTTAATACGAGAGGCATAAAAAAATTAGTGATTGAATAAGTTTTCGTCATGTCAATTTACTCATCAACTCTAAAAATAAAGACATGTTGTTAGCGGGTTTAATAAAAATAATTAACAGGTGGTATATGAGAAAATTTAAATTAAAGAAGCGAGCACTTGCTGCGGCATTAGGGTTACCGATGGGAATGGCGATTGCTGCACCTTTTGACTCTACGCTAGCAACAGAGGGTTTAATGTATGGTGAAGTAGCTGGTGTAATGAACACAACCGATGCTAACCCAAACTGGGAACGTACAACCGACTTGTCTCAAACAGAAGATGGTATCGGTGGTCAAACAACTGAAATTTATACCGGCACCTTTGAAGATGCCGATGGTCATATTTCATTCTATGAGCATAATGATGATTCTGTACGTTTATATATTGATGGGCAACTAGTACTTTCTGATGATAGTTGGGAAAATTCATCTTCTACAGCTGACTTAGCGATTGCTCCAGGGACTCACACATTTGAACTTAGATTAGGCAACAATGATGGCGGCAGCGGACCTGTTAATGGCATTGCATTTGGTATTGATGTTAACGGTGGCACTAACTTTGTACATCCTTCTGAGCTAGGTGCTGATTATTTTAACTCTGAAGGAGAAGTAGTCGGTAATCCTAATGCTCCTCAAGAAGGTGACGTAATCATCGAACTTGAATACTTCGATGCTACTGGTACTAAAGGTCGTGTTAACAGTGACCCAAATGATGGTTTCGTTGCAGGCGGGACTAATGTTGGTTTTGTAACTAATGGTGATTACGGTGACTACAAAGATATTTATTTTGAAGCAGGCACTTACCGTTCCTTCATCAATGTATCGACAGGTAGTTTCGGTAGTTACGGTGCACGTATTGACATCAATGGTACTACAGCTTCTTGGGGTTACTTTGATCACACTGGTGGTTGGGATATTCTAGAAGAAGTTGAGCTTTACGGTGGTGAGTTTGTTATCGAAACATCAGGCACTCACACCATACGCGTAGAAGCGTTTGGCGGTTCAAATTGGCAATGGAGTGGTGATAGGGTTCGCTTAACTAAAGTAAGCGATGATACTTATCGCACTGCACCAGTTTACAACCCGAATGATCATGATGTTTCTGAAATAAATGGTCCTGCAACAGGGTTACAATTCTTGAAAAAACCATTGGATATTCCAACGGCGAACAAAGTATTGAAATCTGATGTTTGGTACACTTACGCACAAAATCGTGATTTTTACGAAGCTAATGGCGGCTCTCCTGGAGATTATGCTGACTTCGGAGCTACAGGTGCATTCTGGGGACATCCGCCAGAAAGTGGATTTTACGATGACACAGTAATTATGGACTGGGCTGTTAACGTTGTTGATAAATACCAAAGCGAAGGCATTGAGTATACAGCTCGTGGTGAGTTTGACTGGGGTTACGGTTGGTTTACAGAATACACAATTGATCCACAAAAACACTATGTTCAAACACTTGACGATCGTAACGTTCGTATGACATTCATGGGCTACTTAAGCCATAACGGTCATAATAACAACTGGTTAAGTAATCACAGCCCTGCGTTTGTGCCCTTCATGAAATCTCAAGTTGATCAGATATTAAAAGCTAATCCTGATAAGTTAATGTTTGACACACAAACTAGCTCTACTCGTTCAACCGATATGAGAACGTTTGGTGGTGATTTCTCACCCTATGCAATGGCAAACTTCCGTACTTGGTTAAGTAAAAAATACGGTGTAGTGGAACTTACCGCTATGGGTATTGACGATATCACTACCTTTGATTACAAAGAGCACTTATTAGCTGCTGGTGTAACGCATACCTCGTTCTCAAATGGTGCCGATAAAATTCAAGGCGACATTCCAATGGTTGAAGACTTCATCTACTTCAACCGTGACGTATGGAACCAAAAATTTGGTGATGTATTATCTTACATTCGTGAAACGCATCCAAATATTGCGATTGGTGCAAGTACACAATTGTTTGAATCTCGTGGTTACCTCTTTAATGAGAACATCACGTTCTTATCAGGTGAGTTAAATTTAGGTGCGAAAAAAACCACTACGGTATTACCAACGGATATTATTGTTCATTTAAAAGGTGCTCAAGCGATTGATAAAACATTAGCTTATGCGCCATACCCTTGGGAATTTGAAGCACTTCGTGTTGCAGATGCTCCACGCTTCGGCCGTGGTTGGGTTGCACAGGCATACGCTTACGGAGGCTTATTTTCTATCCCTGCTAACGTATGGGTAGGTGGTGATGTATTTACTTGGTCACCAGGTGCTGATAACTACCGTGATATCTATCAGTTTGTTCGTGCTAACGAAACATTACTTGATAACTACACGTCTTATGCTAAAGCAGGTCTTGTGCATGCAATGTACTCTTCAATGAAAGCTGGTTTCATTGATGGTGGCAACCAACTTAAGTCAAGCGTTAAATTGCTTACTGAAGAAAACATTAACTTTGACATGCTTGTATTTGGTGATGAAGGTTACCAAGTAGTTCCTCGTGCTGAAGACTTTGAGAAATTTGACCAAATCTTCTTTGACGGTGATTTAAAGTACTTAAACGAGGCACAACAAGCAGTATTAGATCAATACAATGCTGTTCATATTGGCCAACGAGGTAACTACCCTGAATTAGCCATAACAGTAACTGTTAATGACACAGAGGCTAACAGCACAGTATCTGCGGTATCTCGTATTCACGAAACTAACGATAATGCGCCATATGTTGTGCATTTAGTTAACCGTCCGTTTGCTGGTGGTGTAACACCGACACTTAACAATGTTGAAGTTGCTATTCCTCAGGGGTATTTCCCTAAAGCTGTAACGTCTGCGAAACTACATTTACCTGACGGTATAACTGAGACTTTACCTATTAGCTTTAACGCCAGTGGCGCTAAAGTGGTTACTGTTAACAACCTTGAAGTTTGGGGTATTATTGAATTAAGTAATATAGGAACAGCCCCTGTGCCGACTGAGCCTGAAGAGCCAACTGAACCTGTAGAGCCAACTGAGCCTGTAGAGCCAACTGAGCCTGAAGAGCCAACTGAGCCTGAAGAGCCAACTGAGCCTGAAGAACCAACAGATCCAGTAGACCCAACTGATCCAGAAGAACCTACCGATCCAAGTACGCCTGATTCAATTGACTTATCAACAGCTATTGACGGCGATGCTTTCACAATAGAAGCAGAAAGCTTTGATGCTACGGGTGGTCGAGTTGCTGGTGTAGTTGTTGGCGAGCGTGGTATTCCAACAGATAGACATACCGTAATAGACAGTGTTCAAAACGGTGACTGGGTTGATTATAACATTGACTTTCCAGCAAGCGGCTTCTATCGCATAGAAATGCTAGCTTCAGGTCAAAACGCTAACGGACAAGCCGCTACTTTTGTTGATGGCGAATTAATTAACGAAGTACCTGTATTCACTGGTAGCCAAGCAACATTTGAAACTTTTGTTTTAACCAATGCGACCTATCTTAGTAAAGGTACACATACCATTCGTATCGAAGCGACAACCGCAGCGGGTAATGGCTGGATGTGGTTCGGTGATACCCTTACTTTCACTCAGTTAATCGCCGATGAACCAGTAGACAGCATTGCACCTTCTATTACAGTTGATGATGCAAGCTTATATACATCAACTGTTTACACCGTAGGTGGTTTGTTAGAAGTTAGTGCTAATTTTGAAGCAGGAACCGATAACTTTGTTACTGACCAATTTTCAGGTATGCAATACATGTTGCTTGAAATGACTGAGAGCGAGCAGGTAGTTAACGATGTTGTCGTTACTGACAGCAGCATTATTGAATTACAAAATGGTGTTTCTAATGCAATTATTTCATTAGCCGGCTTAACGCCATCTGACAAACTTGCTGACGGTAATTATTACTTACTAACAGCGCGTTTTGGTACAACAGCCAATGGTGAGCAACGCCTTGACGCTATATCCCCCATTATTATTGAAGCAGATTTTGATTTAGACGGTTTACCTGATTCAATTGATGCTGATGACGACAACGACGGTATAGAAGATGCTTTAGATGACTTCCCGTTTGACTCAACTGTGGCCCATTTAGGCGATATGGATAAAGACTTTGACGTTGACACGTTAGACGTACGTTTATTCACATCAGCCGCAAGAAAGGGAGCCATTACAGACCTTCGTTATGACTTTAATAACGATGGCAAAGTTAACACCCGTGATGTTCGCGGTATTACTGCATTATGTACACGTAACCGATGTTCAACTAAATAAGAGGTATTAGAACATGAAAAAATTATTATTATCACTTTTCACGATATTGGCTTTTAACGCTAACGCGGGTGTTATTTCAATAGAAACTACGAAAGTCGATGACAGCTTATTTGTTGATTTTTACTTAAATGATGCAAACCCAGAACTTTATGACTTTTCAGCGACCTTTGATTTTGATTTTGGCGCGTTAGAGCAAGACTTATCGTTTGGTAACTTTGGCTTTGAGCAAAATAGCGAATTAGATGGCGTTGCTTTTGTTGACGGTTTTTATGACGATGTTTGGAATGATTTTTACTTATACAGTGAATTTGATTTTGGCTGGAATGATGCAGTATCGTTAGACTTATCTAATTTGTTTTTAGGTCGAGCGGGTTTTGACATTCTTGATGTAAACTTTGATCAGCAATTCGCATTAACCAGTACCGACGCTTATAATTTTTTTGGTGATGAGATATCAGCTCAAACTATACAAGAAGTACCTGAGCCTCCGGTAATGGCTATATTTGCATTGGGATTGTTAGCATTAACGCGTTATCGCGCTAAAAACTAATTTAACCTTTAGTAATGAATATAAGGGAGCCCTAAACAGGTTCCCTTTTTTTATTCGTTATTTCAGGAGTATAAAATTGAGTCATTCTAATCTTATTAGTTATGTGTTTTATTGATAAAAAAACTCCAATGCTTTGGCTAATTTTTACCTTATCAATGTACTAGCTTCAGTTTTCGAAATCTCTCCTATATATAATAGGCACTTGTAAGTCCAACCTTAAGGGTGATATTTGCAATACTGTTGCTTACCTGCTAATGATGTTATTCGATTTGCTTCTTACCTTGCTTTCATCACAGTAATTTTCATCACCTTTCCATTATCTTATTTTAATAAAAAGATTAAATTTTCTAAATACGTACTCCCATTATCCAACGTCGTTTTTTTATAGTTTGCACAGGTTAGCAGGACAAAAAATAGTTGTTTTTTACTCCCTTGTCGCTTATTTTAACCCACTATTTTTAGCCGGCTAATTGAGCTTTAGGTTTTATCCAAGCATGGAGTGCTAATGAAAAAAATATCGATTTCTCTTGCCCTTTCGTCAATGTTCTTGTTTTCTTGCGGTGGCTCTAAAGGAGATGCGGCTACTGAAACGTCAAAAAATGACTTTATAGCAACATTATCTAATACATCTTGGGAAAAAGAATGTTCGCCTTACAATAAATTATCGAGTGACGAGATAACCGATTTATGGAACGTCAAGATTAAGCTAAGCATAGACTCTTCGCTGAAATCCACTTATCGAACAGAGTTTTTTCGCCCAACTGATACCGAATGTGATTCAATGATGTTTGATACTCTGGACATCTCGAAATTTGAAATTACAGGTAAAGTGATAAGTGAAGAAAGTATTGAAGCTAACGCCCTAAATGAAACGTTTATTTATAATTCAGATATTCCTGATCTCCCTGCGAATTTCACTTTGATTTATATTAATAGTGAAAAGTTATATTTTGGTCAAAAGTCGGGTTCAAATATTGGTGAAACACCAGAAACAAGGCACTCTTCTATATCTCTTGATAATAATTTCACTCAAATCCTAAACTAAAAACTTATACATTAAAGTTGCTGTTCTTAGTTCAAAACACACAGCCATAAGGCAGCGGCAGAAATAATAGCCGAACACTGGGCTTAACGTTTGATAAAAGAAAAGGGAGCCGAAGCTCCCTTTTGTGTTTTGATAGATAACCGATTAACGGTTATTTATAACAACTTGCTTAGCCAATAAACTTACGGGCATTGCGGAACATACGAACCCAAGGTGAGTCTTCTAACCACTCATCAGGGTGCCAAGAGTTTGCAACCGTACGGAAAACACGCTCAGGATGTGGCATCATAATAGTGACACGGCCATCAGTGGTGGTTAATGACGTAATACCGTCTGGCGAACCGTTCGGGTTAGCAGGGTATGTTTCAGTAACATCGCCGTAGTTGTTCACAAAACGTACGGCAACCGTACCTGAATTGTTGGTTGCATCAATGGCTTCATCAGAGGCAAATTCTGTACGACCTTCACCGTGAGACACAGCAATTGGCATACGTGAACCTTCCATACCTTTGAAGAAGATTGACGGGCTTGCTTGAATTTCTACTAATGAGAAGCGCGCTTCAAAACGCTCTGATTCATTTTGTACAAAACGCGGCCATGCTTCACTGCCTGGGATAATTTCTTTTAAGTTAGAAAGCATCTGACAACCGTTACAAACACCTAATGAGAAAGTGTCTTCACGTTCAAAGAAAGCTTTAAACATAGCGCGAGCGTTAGCATTGAATAAAATTGATTTTGCCCAGCCTTCACCAGCACCTAAAACGTCACCGTAAGAGAAGCCACCACAAGCCACTAAGCCGTTAAAGTCAGCTAAATTTACTCGACCTTCAAGAATGTCAGACATATGAACGTCGATAGCAATAAAGCCGGCGCGGTCAAATGATGCTGCCATTTCAACATGCGAGTTAACACCTTGCTCACGTAAAATAGCGATTTTAGGATTTGTTTCGTCAACAGCATCTTTGGCAATTAAATCAGCAACAATGTCTTCATTAATATCAAACGTTAAGTTAGCGTTTAAGCCTGGATCTTCAGTATCAAATTTAACGTCGAATTCTTCCTGCGCACATTCTGGGTTGTCACGTAATGATTGCATTCTTAAGGTGGTTTCTGCCCAAACTGTACGGAAATAAGTACGAGAGTTAACGAGAACCTCTTCACCATTGCGGATGAAGTTGATCATGTCTTCGTTGTTTAAGCCGCCAACCACTTTTACTAATTCGCCAATACCATGCTTAGCAAATACTGCTTGCACCGCGTCTAAGTCACTATTTAATACTTGAATAACACCACCCAGTTCTTCATTAAATAGCACTTCTAAATCAGTACCTTGATGTGCTGATAAATCAATATCAACACCAGTACGACCAGCAAATGCCATTTCAGCAACTGTGGTAAATAAACCACCGTCAGAAATATCGTGGTAGGCTAATAATTTTTCATCAGCAACCAAACTTTGCATGGCATTAAAGAAACCTTTTAAATGCTCAGCGTTGTCAACGTCTGGAGTTTCTTTACCAAGTTGCTTATAAACTTGTGCTAAACATGAACCACCTAAGCGATTTTTACCGCCTGATAAATCAATCGCTAATAAGCAAGACTCGCCTTTATCACTGCGTAATTCAGGGGTTACTGTTTTACGAATATCTTCAACGCGGCCAAAGGCGGTGATGATAAGAGAAAGTGGAGAAGTTACAGAGCGATCTTCAAGCCCATTTTCACCTTCTTGTTGCCATTGTGTTTTCATCGACATTGAGTCTTTACCCACTGGCACGGTTAAACCTAATGCCGGACAAAGCTCTTCACCAACCGCTTTAACCGCTTCGTAAAGGCCTGCGTCTTCACCAGGGTGACCTGCTGGCGACATCCAGTTTGCTGAAAGTTTGATACGATTTAAATCGCCAATATCAGTACCGGCAATATTGGTTAATGACTCAGCAATGGCTAAACGGGCAGAGGCGCCATAATTAAGTAAAGCAACTGGCGTACGTTCACCCAATGACATTGCTTCACCGTGATATGAATCAAGTGCCGCAGCGGTTACGCCACAGTCAGCAACAGGAACTTGCCAAGGACCAACCATTTGGTCGCGATTTACCATACCCGTTACTGAGCGATCGCCAATGGTGATCAAGAAAGTTTTTTCAGCAATAGTTGGTAAGCGTAATAAACGATCTGAGGCTTCTTTTACGGTAATACCATCAAGGTTTAAAGCTTTACCTGTTTCTTTAATTGATTGTACATCTTTAATAATTTTAGGTGTTTTACCTAATAATACTTCTAACGGAATATCAATTGGCGTGCTTTTGTCGGTATCAGCAAAATGTGAGTCAGTTACTGTTAAGTGTTCTTCTTCAGTCGCTCGGCCAACAACAGCAAATGGCGCACGTTCACGGGCACAAATCTTTTCAAATAAAGGTAATTGCTCGTCATTTACCGCTAATACATAACGTTCTTGTGATTCATTACACCAAATTTCATGTGGTGCCATGCTACGTTCGTCGTTTGGTACGTTACGAAGTTCAAATACACCACCACGGCCACCGTCAGATACTAATTCAGGGAAGGCATTTGATAAACCACCAGCGCCAACATCGTGAATAAATAAAATTGGGTTGTCGTCACCTAGCTGCCAACAACGGTCGATAACTTCCTGACAACGACGTTCCATTTCTGGGTTTTCACGTTGTACTGAGGCAAAGTCTAAGTTTTCAGCAGATTGACCTGACGCCATACTTGATGCCGCACCGCCGCCTAAACCTATGTTCATTGCTGGGCCACCTAATGCAATTAAGTTAGCGCCAACACAAATTTCACCTTTTTGTACGTGCTCGTCACGAATATTACCTAAACCACCAGCAAGCATAATTGGCTTGTGGTAACCGCGAACTTCTTCGCCATTAAATGAATTAACTTTTTCTTCGTAAGTACGGAAGTAACCTAAAATAGCAGGGCGACCAAATTCATTATTAAATGCTGCGCCACCTAATGGACCTTCAGTCATAATGTCTAATGCAGTGACAATGCGTGAAGGCTTACCAAAATCAGTTTCCCAAGGTTGTTCAAAACCAGGAATACGTAAGTTCGACACTGAAAAACCAACTAAACCTGCTTTCGGTTTAGAACCAATACCCGTTGCCCCTTCATCACGAATTTCACCACCAGAGCCAGTTGCCGCGCCAGGGTAAGGCGAAATTGCAGTTGGGTGATTGTGAGTTTCAACTTTCATTAATATTTGAATGTCTTCGTGATGATAGCCGTATTCGTTGGTTTGTGGGTCGGCGAAAAAACGTCCGCCTTGACTACCTACCATTACTGCTGCGTTATCTTTATATGCACTTAAAACATAATCAGGATTTATTTCATGGGTGTTGCGTATCATTTTAAATAATGATTTTGGCTGTTTAACTCCGTCAATCGTCCAATCGGCATTGAATATTTTATGGCGACAATGTTCAGAGTTTGCTTGGGCAAACATATATAATTCAATATCGTTAGGGTTACGACCTAACTTGATAAAGTTTTCGGCTAAATAACCAATTTCGTCATCAGCTAATGCTAAACCTAATTCTATATTCGCTTTTTCTAACGCTGGACGACCACCGCCCATTACATCAATAGAAGTAAATTCGCCGGGCTCAGCACTGGCGAATAATTGCCCAGCTTCAGAAAAATCAGCCCATAACGTTTCCATCATGCGGTCATGAATTAAACTTGTTAACTGCGCTTTTTGCTCGGCAGATAAATCATCACCGTTAATGTAATAAGCAATACCGCGCTCTAAACGTGCAACTTTATTTAAGCCACAGTTATGTGCAATATCAGTCGATTTTGACGACCAAGGGGAAATAGTGCCCGGACGCGGTGTTACTAAAATAAGTTGTCCACTTGGCTCATGCTCTTCTATCGTTGGGCCATAAGTTAATAACTTAGCCAAGACATTTGCTTCATCATCAGATAATTCTGCTGATAAATGAGCAAAGTGAGTAAACTCTGCGTAGATATCGGTAATCGGAAGGTTAGCTTCAGCACATTGCGTCAAAAGTTTTTGAACACGAAAATCAGAAAGTGCCGGAGCGCCACGAAGGGTTTGGATCAACATCGCCATTATTGTTTACTCACCAGTAAATTTATTTGCTTAACGTGTTTTAGGTTTATTTAAATCACATTAAATTAGGGAAAAAATCGCGCGTATTATAGTTGAAATACGCACCAATGATAAGTAAAAATAATTGCTTATAGTATGAGATTTAACTCTATACTAAAAAAGTCCTTTGAGAAAAATTAAAAAAACGACACAATAGGGCGTTATGGTGGCAAGTATTTTAAAAATATTGAAAAAACAATTAAAGCAAAAGTTGTCCGCGTTTTTCGTCGTGGTTGGCTGTTTATTTATTATCGGTTGCACTGAAAGCAACTCGCCGACCAGCCTGGACGATGTTTTAGCGCGAGGCTCGGTTAATGTTGGCACTTTATTTGGTCCTAATACTTATTATATTGGCTCTGAAGGTCCGGCCGGTTTTGAATATGAACTCGCGAAAAAATATGCTGGCGCAATTGGCGTCGAACTTAATATAGTAGCAAGTTACAATTTGGAAGAATTATTGCCTAAATTAGCTTCAGGTGAAGTTGACTTTTTAGCGTCGGGCTTGCTTGTAACCCCTAATCGATTAAAACAATTTAAATTTTCCCCAAGCTATTCTGAAGTTAGCCAAAAACTCGTGTTTAAACAAGGCAATATCCGGCCGCGTAATATTGAACAATTAACGGGTAAACTGGTGGTGACCTCACATTCAAGTTACGCCGAAAAATTAATTGATATAAAAGCTCAGTATCCTGAGCTCACTTGGTCAGAAACATCAGAGCTTGATAATGCGGAATTATTAGAAGAAGTATTAGCCGGAAATTACGATTACACTATTGTTGATAGTAATACGTTGGCGATTAATCGACGCTATTACCCAGAAATTAGTATCGGCTTTACTATTGAGCAACCGCAGCCATTAGCTTGGGCGATGAGCCTTGAAGCTGACGATTCTATATTAGCTAGTTTGATTGAGTTTTTTGGTGATGTGCATCACAACGGCACTTTATTAGCCTTGAATGATAAATATTATGGCCATATTGAAGAATTTAATTATGTTGATACTCGCGCATTTATTGCTGCCGTAGAAGATAAATTACCTGACTTTCAACCTTGGTTTGAAAAGTATGGGGCTGAAATTGATTGGCGCTTGTTGGCTGCTATCAGTTATCAAGAGTCACATTGGAATCCGCGCGCCCGTTCCTATACTGGCGTGCGCGGTTTAATGATGTTAACTTTACCAACAGCGAAACAAATGGGTGTTACTAGCCGATTAGATCCTGAGCAAAGTATTCACGGCGGGGCAAAATACTTTAAACGCTTGATTGATAAAATGCCGGATCGGATCCCAAACCCTGATCGTATTTGGTTTGCATTAGCTTCTTATAATTTAGGCTATGGTCATTTGAATGACGCAAGAATTATTACTCAGCGCCAAGGTGGCGATCCTGATCGTTGGGTTGAAGTGAAAACTAGGCTACCCTTACTTAAACAGCGTAAACACTATAAACAAACTAAATTTGGTTATGCCCGTGGCGATGAAGCGGTAAATTATGTCGAAAATATTCGCCGTTATTATGATAGTCTACGTGGCTTAATGGCAAAAGAAGATTATGCTAGCGAGCCAATCGCGAAGCAAATAGATGGTGGTGATGAAATTAGTGAAATAGAATAAAAAATAGGATTTATTTCACAAAACTGTCATATTGATGAGTGATACTGATGAAAATTAAAAGAAAGATTAATAGAAAGGAGACCAGTATGGCGATGAGCCCAAGAAAACAAATATGTGCCACCAGGCGTAAGCGATTGGTACATGACCGACGTAAAAAAATTGTCGACAGACGCAGCATTTTTTATAAGCACAGTGTTGATGAAGATATGTTAGAAAAATAAAAACGACCAATTATTGGTCGTTTTTTTTATTGTCCCGCCGCTAAATTATTTTCAGTGCTTTTAAGCTGTGCAAACCCACTAACTCGTGTAAAATCAATTCAACTTTATATCATTTTTTCCTATTATAAGTACGAGGTAAACTTTGGAATTTTTATACGAATACGGACTTTTCCTAGCCAAAACGGTGACCTTTGTTATTGCCGTTATTGCTATTATCGTTGCCATCACTGCTGCGGCAGTAAAACAAAAGCATAAAAAAGGTGAGTTAGAAGTCACTGATTTGTCTGCTCAGTTTGAAGAAATCGAAGAAGAAGTGATCCATCACTTATTAACGAAAGAAGAATTAAAAGAAAAAGAAAAACAAGAGAAGAAAACAGCTAAAGCCAAAGCTAAGTCGAAAACACCAGAAGCGCCAAAGCCTCGTGTATATGTGCTTGATTTTAAAGGCAGCATCGATGCCAAAGAAGTTGGCTCATTACGTGAAGAAATTACCGCTATTTTGATGGTTGCTAAACCAGAAGATGAAGTATTTGTTCGCTTAGAAAGTGGCGGCGGCATGGTTCATGGTTATGGCCTTGCTTCTTCGCAACTTGATCGTATTCGTCAAAAAGAAATTCCGTTAACTATTTCGGTTGATAAAGTTGCTGCTAGTGGCGGTTACATGATGGCATGTGTTGCCAACCATATTATTTCTGCACCTTTTGCTATATTAGGCTCGATTGGCGTAATCGCACAAATTCCTAACTTTAATAAAATCTTAAAGAAAAATGACGTTGAGTTTGAGCAAATTACTGCCGGTGAATTTAAACGTACGTTAACTATGTTTGGTGAAAACACTGACAGCGCAAGAGAAAAGTTCGCTGAAGAAATTGAAGAAACTCATGAGTTATTCAAAACCTTTGTCAGCGAACATCGTCCGTCGTTAGATATTGCTAAAGTGGCTACCGGTGAACACTGGTTTGGACTTAAAGCGCATGAATTAGGCTTAGTGGATACCATTCAAACCAGTGATGATTATTTGATGCAAGCCAGTAAAGACAAAAAGATTATTGCAATTAAATACGCAACAAGAAAAGGCTTAGCAGAAAAGTTATCAAAAGCGGCGTCATTATCTTTTGAAAGCATTGTTAGTAAGCTTTGGCAAAATAACCGTATTTTTCCAAGTTAATAACAATTTACCGCATAAAAAAAGGGAACGATTCGTTCCCTTTTTTATTATCTAATTATCAGTAGCTATCAACTATTAATCTTTAAATAAATGTCGACTTGGATGAACATCAGAAACCGAGACATCCAAATCTTTTAAGACTCCGTCATGTAGGTTGTACACTACGCCATGCACGGTAATTTCTTGGCCGTTTTCCCAAGCTCTTCTTAATATAGTTGTACTGCAAACGTTAGCCACTTGCTCAACGACATTAAGCTCACACAGTAACTTTAAGCTTTCTTCATTATCTTTAGTGTTTTCAAATTTTTCTTTATGGAAACGATAAACATCTTGAATATGACGAAGCCAATTATCGATTAAGCCAAGGCTGGTATCGGCAAGTGCTGCTGCGACTCCGCCACAACCGTAATGGCCACAAACAATAATGTGTTTAACTTTTAAAACTTCAACCGCATATTGTAAAACTGACAAGCAGTTTAAATCAGTATGAATAACTTGATTGGCAATATTGCGATGCACAAATACTTCACCCGGCGCCATACCTAACAATTCATTTGCTGAGACGCGTGAATCAGCACAACCAATCCATAAATACTCAGGTTTTTGTTGCTCTGATAAACTTTTGAAAAAGTCAGGGTTATCAGCTTTTACTTGGTTTGACCATTTTAAATTGTTGTCAAACAGGTGTTTAATTGACGACATAAATTCCACCGTTAATTTGTTTGATTGACATTTTATGTCGTCAATCAATTATGTAAAGTATTATTTTCGTAAAATATTGCCTGATAACTTTTCTTGCCGTGAATTTATCTTCATGAACAGGTAAAATAGTCGGATATATATTGGATATTTGAGGTTTATATGGCCGTAGCTGCAGCATTACATATTTTAGTAAAAACAGAAAAACAAGCAAAAGAATTATTGATCCAATTACAAAAAGGTAAAGATTTTGCTCAGTTAGCAAAACGCCACTCTATTTGTCCTTCAGGCAAAAAAGGCGGTGATTTAGGCGAGTTTCGACGCGGACAAATGGTAAAAGCGTTTGACGATGTAGTTTTTAAAAAGCCGGTACTAACGGTACATGGGCCGGTAAAAACACAATTTGGGTTTCATTTAATTAAAACCTTATATCGAAATTAGTGCGTTTTTAGTCTTTATTTTGTGCTTGGTCTTTTAATTTTTGCTCAGCAGCACGCTGTTTAATGTCTTTTTGTTGCTGGTCAGTTAAATGAAATTTCTTGGCGGATTGTTTTAATAAAATAATCCCGCTGGCGATAAATCCGATAGTAAATACAATAATCAGTATGATAGAAATATCCATCGTGCTCTCCTATTAAGATAATTAACCATACTAACTGAACAATAGCCGATGAGCTGTAAATCATTTTAATATTTTTTTAATGTTTATATTATAAGTTATGTCTTGAGTAGGGCTAAGTAAGTGATCTGTTGGTATTTAGTAAAATATATAAAACGACTGATTTTTAAAGGAATATATTTCAATTCGTTTCTTGCCCTGTTATAAGTAATCAATTACCGCTCAAAATTCTAATAATAAGGTCAGTTAGTATGCCAAACCGTTTAAGTATCAAGTTGTTAATACCGCAAATTATGGTCGCATTAATCACTATTATTGTGGTGCTCTTATTCTCCGAATCACTTTCTGCTAGTGGTTTTTTCTGGTTGATGCTTTTAGCTTTTGCGGTGCAAATAACGTCGAGCTTTATACTCAACAACCAAAAATTAGATAAACGCTTTGATGCCTTATCTCAATATTTAAAGCTAGTTGTTAGTATTGATCAAGCACCCGATAAACCGCTTAAAGATAATAGCGGTGATCAGCTGGGACAAATTACCAATCAGTTAAGCGAATTTGTTACAAATTTAGGCGATGTTTTGGACGAGCTCAAAGGTGAATCTGAAATGTTGCACCAAGGCTCAGCGCAATTATCGGCGCAAATGAAAGAGTCAGTGAAATCGGTTGACGCCTCAACTAATCAAATAGAGCAAATGGCAGACTCTATTGAGTTGGTCGCTTCAACCTCTACTGTTTTATCTAATAACGCGGCGCAGGTTAGTGAAACGACTAGCCAAGTTATTGGTATTCTTGCGCAAGGCACAGACTCATCGAATACTTCACAATTATCGATTGAATCATTTGCCAATGAAGTTACGAGTATGGCGAATGACTTATCTTTATTGCAAGGTGAGTCTGCTCGAATTGGTTCTGTACTTGATGTCATTCGCGGTATTGCTGATCAAACTAACTTGTTAGCATTGAACGCCGCTATTGAAGCCGCTCGTGCTGGCGAACAGGGGCGTGGTTTTGCGGTAGTTGCAGATGAAGTTCGTGCTTTGGCTCACCGCACGCAAGAAGCAACGGTGGAAATTCAGTCGATGGTTGAAGGCTTACAAGAAAAATCAAGCAATGCTGTGTCAGCGATATCACGCGGACAAGATTTAACGCAAGAAAGTTTGGCTCATTCAGCCGAAGTGGTAGCGGCGCTGGAAAAAATTAAAGAAGTTTTCCAAGAGGTTGATGCGTTAACTTCTCAAATCGCCAGTGGTACTGACGAACAACAACATTCAACGGCTTCGTTAAATGAAAATATGTCTGCGGTGGTTGCGATTAGCCGAGAACTTAATCAAGGCTTAATTGTTGCTACTCAGCATGCTGATCAGCAAAGAGAAACATCTGAACAGGTTGATTCTACGTTGAGTCGAATTTGTGTTTAGTTAAACTCGGATTAATGAGGTTGCACATTATTTAACAGAAAAAACCAGACAAAAGTCTGGTTTTTTCTATTTTTTTATTTGAGTAAGTGAGCTATTAAGTGCACTTCTAAAGCTAAAGATGAATATTACGGATAAGAAATTTTTCCGGCCAAATCTCGTGTACTTGGCTTTGCCATTGTCTATCTATTTCATCGTTGGGTAGTTTTCTCAGCCAATACTTGGCCCACCTGCGTACACTTTTTCCTGATTTACTGAGCTTTAATGGGGAATATTTACACTCATAATTATAGCCATCGTGTTCTACGATTTGATGATTATGGGCTTTTTGATATAAAGCCATTAGCTTAGCGGTAATAATTTCTACATCAGTAAAAGGCATTAAGCCATTCGTTTTTAGCTGCAATAATATTTCTGCTTTTTTTAAACAGACTTGGTCATGTGCATCAATATGAGGTGTATAAACTTGACCTGATAAGCCATAGATGGAAGCGAATTCTCGGTCGGCAAGCGCTTTTAGTGGTTGTAATTCTTCATTAATTTGAGTTAAATCATTAATGGAATAAGTCATATAAACGCCTACCAAACGAAAACAATATGATTAGCTTTGGGCTAACCAAGTAAGGAATTCTTTAATTTCTGAGGAATTTGAAAAAGTAACCGAACTTAACCCGTGATCATGGTTGATCACAACGCGTTTTTGATTAACAGAAATTGAATGCACTGGTTGCATCACTCGGATCTGTTGTCCGTTGTATGTGTAAGACATAATAAAACTCTAATATATTAGCGTTAGTATTAGGGGAAAATCACCTAGTATTAACAAAATGTTATTATTGTTTTGGCTCAAGTATAAAGATTTACTGTAAGATAATTCGTTGTAAGCTAAACAATAATTAAGTAAAAAATCTAAAGGATAACTGACGTGTTGAAGGAAAGGCAGAGCAATAAGATATTATTAAATAAAATTCAAACTAGGGTCTAAAAAGAGTGTGCTAATTCGAACAGTAGGCAATCTAACTCATTAGGTAATGATATACAAGCGATATCTGTAGTTTTTATAAAGAAGTTGCTTGAATATTTACTATTTCGGTAAAAACAGTAATAACTGAAACTAAACTAGTTAATGTGGTAAAGGTGGTATTAGCGTTTGAATAACTTAATATTTGGTTAAAAATCTATTTTTATATATTAGAGCTAATAACTAGGGATAGTGTTATAGTAAAAACGTTATGATGCTTAAATAACGGTAATGCTTATTTTCAGTACATTATTTTACGTTTGATGTGATATTTTAGCGATAAATGTAAAGTAAATATTAGATAACCTTGACCAAACTCAAGCGATGGCATACCTTGATAGGTGTATAAGTTAACAAATTCACAAGCTATTGTCGTAATGGTGATAACGATAATAGCATTTTAAAATTCACCATAAGATAAAGAAATATAATATGAGTAAAGGTACAGTTAAGTGGTTTAATGCCGATAAAGGCTTCGGATTCATTACTCCTGAAGATGGAAGTAAAGATTTATTTGTTCATCATTCAGAAATTCAAGCTGGTGGCGGTTACGCTACATTAGCTGACGGTCAAGTTGTAGAATTTGAAGTTGGCGAAGGTCAAAAAGGCCCATGCGCTAACAACGTTCGTGCAGTAGACTAACTACAGAATTAAGTAATAACCAGAATATCGGTGTTACATCAATATTGTGTGTTTTAGGTTTCTAAGACACACAATATTTCATTTCAAAAATCCGCTTTGAATAATCCTTCTTAATTTTACTTTCGACTGCCAACTAACTGATTATAAACATAACGTTATTCTTTGGCTGCTTGATTTCTTTTTTGCGCAAGTTCTTGTAATTGTTTTGATTGAATGTGTAAGCTGCTTCTGACCATAATTTCTCGGTCAACTTCTCTAATGTTTTCGAAAATTACTTTGTAACTGTATTGTTGCTGCTCATTATTGATGATTGTTTTATCAATAATTTCGCCATGACAATAAACGGCACAATTATTATCTAACATAAAAATTTTTGCCGCTAATTGTTCTCTTATCTCAAACTCATCCTCGGCTAAGAAACTAAAACCTCCACCGCCAAATTCAACGCCCTGAAAACGCAGCGCTTCATCGTCATGTTGGCTTAAAATGTAATTTACTAATAAATCAATTTTATTGGCTTGATGATGTAAATATTCAACTAATTGATGAGCGTGGGCAGATAAGTTTTGAATCGGTCTTAAAGCTTTTTGATCTATGGTTATATTGTCGCTAGCGAGCTGAAAGGGCAGTGGGATCATCTGTTCAAACGTTTGCTGAGAGTAAGAAGAAGCCACTGGCAGCTTTTCAATATTGACGGAAAAATTATGTGCAATAGTGAAAAACTCTGTAAATTGAGAAAGTTTATCTTGTTGCGCTTGCTGTTCCATTGATTATTCCTTGAAAATCATCGAAGTACGATATTGTCTCGATATGCATTATACGAATATATTGCGGTAAAAGGCTAGTTGCTGTTTTCATTCACCAGCATAGGTTTACGGTATAGTGAGTCTACTGAGTTTTTAACGTATTTATAATCCCTATGTGTCTTAAATTGTTACTTAATTTTAACTACCTAGGGATAAAACTAGCAGCGTCAATACTAAGACAATGTTATGCTATCAAAAAATAATATTCAGCCGTAGAGTTAACCGCTTTTCATGTTCCAACCTGTTAGTTTATTTATAGGATTACGTTATAGTCGCAGTCGAAACCGCTCTGGTTTTGTCTCTTTTATTACTTTTTTTTCGATCACTGGAATTTTGTTAGGTGTTGCTTCGTTAATTACTGTGGTATCGGTAATGAACGGTTTTGAAGGTGAATTAAAAAAACGAATTTTAGGCATAGTTCCTCATGTGGTTTTATCATCAACAGATCAGCAGCATATTGACGACTGGCAAAGTTTAGTTGCCCAAGCGCAACAACTCGAACATGTTGATAAAGTTACCCCGCTAGTTAGTGCTGAAGCGTTAGTGCAATCATCATCGAATTTAAACGGTGTTTTAATTCAAGGTATTGATCCTGAGTTTGAGCAAGACGGTTTAATCGCGAATAGTTTAATCGCCGGTAGTTGGCCGTATCTGACTGAACGGCCTTATTCTATCGTGATTGGGCAAACGCTCGCTTATAAACTCAATGCCACCCTGTATGATAATATTCGCCTAGTTTTACCTAACCACACCAGATTTACTCCGATGGGGCGTATGCCTATTCAGCGGACTTTTACCGTGGTTGGTATTTTTAATGTTGGCTCACAAGTCGATGACAGTGTGGTTTATATTAATAGCCTAGATGCTAATAAATTAATGCGAATGCCGGCTAATAGTTTTAACGAATTAAGGTTCTATTTAGACGATGCTTTTAATGCTAATAAAGTGGTTGATGCTATTCAAGGCCGTTATCAAGGAATAAGCATCAGTAGCTGGCAGCAAACGCAAGGTGCTTTGTTTGCAGCGGTCTCAATGGAAAAAAACATGATGTGGCTGATGTTAAGTTTAATTGTGGCAGTTGCCGCCTTTAATATTGTTTCGGCACTGGTAATGGTTGTTATTGAGAAACAAGGTGAGATTGGCATATTACAAACCTTGGGTTTAAGCCGTTTTTCGATTTTAAAGGTGTTCTTAACCCAAGGTATGTTTAACGGGGTCTTTGGCGCTAGTTTTGGTGTTGTTTTAGGGCTGTTAATTACCTTTTATTTAAACGATGTGCTTGCTTTATTAGGCCTTAATTTATTTGGCGCAGGCTATGCAACACAGCAATTACCGATAGAATTTCTCTGGCAAGATCTTATGATTATTGTTATTGGCGCATTATGCATGACCTTTATAGCGAGCTTATATCCAGCTTATTGCGCATCTAAAACTCAACCTGCTGAGGTATTAAGAAATGAATAAAGTGTTGCAGTGTCAGCAGCTTTCAAAGGTTTATCAGCAAGGAAATGAAAACTTGCCGGTTTTAAATGAACTCGATTTGTCGGTCGACGCAGGTGAGTTATTAGCGATTGTTGGCCGTTCAGGTTGCGGAAAAAGTACCTTTTTACATCTAGCAGGCGCACTTGATACACCGTCCAGTGGCAAGGTGTATATTAATGGCACCGATGTGCATCAATTAAGCGATCAGAAAAAAGCCAATTTTCGTAATAAGCATATTGGTTTTATTTACCAGTTCCATCATTTAATGATGGAATTTAGCGCCGAAGAAAATGTCGCAATGCCGCTTTTAATTCGCGGTGACAAACCTAAAGTTGCCCTCAATAAAGCCAGAGCCATGTTAGATAAAGTTGGCTTAACACATAGGTTAAGCCATTTACCTTCAGAATTATCAGGTGGAGAAAGACAGCGTGTTGCGATTGCTCGAGCTTTAGTCGCTGAGCCTTCATTGATCTTAGCTGATGAACCAACCGGTAACTTAGATGCGGATAGCGCTGAGCAAATTTATCAATTGCTGATCAGCTTAAATAAAGAATTTAATACCAGTTTTGTGATTGTAACTCATGACTTAGCGCTGGCAGATAAAATGGATCGTCAATTGACGTTTGATCATGGCAAGCTGATACCGATTAATACCTCACCAGCTGTATTGTCATCTAACACATGCTAATTACATTGACGACTGATATAAATATTAAAAGAAATAACCATAAATGATCCGACCGATAAGTTTATTCCTCGCTATACGTTATGTTTCTAGAAGAAACAGTAGCGGTTTTTCGTCTTTTATTTCAGCGTCATCAACTCTTGGCATTGCTTTAGGGGTGATGGTGTTAATTATTGTATTATCGGCGATGAATGGTTTTGAAAAAGCGCTATCTGAAAAATTATTATCGATTATCCCCCATGCGGAAATTGAAGCCGTTGCTGAACCAATAGATAACTGGCCAATTGTGGCTGAGAAAATGTTACAACAGCCTAAAATATTAGCGGTCGCCCCTGTGATTAAAATGGCGGGTATGGTGCAAAAATCAGGGCAGTTAAAAGGTGTAGAAATTAGAGGTGTTGATCCACTCCTTGAGCAACAAGTTTCAGCCATTAGTGACTATATTAAAGCTGGGAGTTGGCAGGGGCTTACCGAATTAAATGGCTTGGTGATTGGCTCAGGCATAGCAAAAAAATTAAATTTAAACATTGGTGATAACGTGCAGTTATTACTACCGCAAAAGAATACCAACACCAAAAAGCAATTTCCAGCGCCTAAAGTTAGGCATATTGAAGTGGTGGGGATCTTTAGTTTTGGTGGTGTTGTGGATGACAGTTTAGCCTATATTTCTTTAGCACAAGCGCAGCAAATTTTAGGTTACCAAGCGAGCCAAGTTAATGGCTTACGTATCAGTGTGCCGGAAGTTTTTGAAGCCAGAGCTATTATTCAAAGCGTAGCGCACCAACTTGATAATTATGTATATATTCATGATTGGACCCGCACCCAAGGGCACCTTTATCAAGATATACAATTAGTGCGAATGGTGATGTTTATTGTCTTGACCCTAGTCATCGCGGTGGCAAGTTTTAATATTGTTTCGACCTTAATTATGGTGGTGAACGAGAAGAAGGGTGATATTGCTATTCTTAAAACGATGGGCGCAAGTTCATCACTAATCATGCTAAGTTTTGTTATCCAAGGGGCTATTAATGGCGTTTTAGGCTGTCTTATTGGTGCAGGTGTTGGCATTTGTTTAGCGCAGAATTTAACGCAAGTGATCAGTAAAATAGAAAGCTTATTCTCAACTCAGTTTTTATCAGGCGATGTCTATTTTATCGACCATATTCCAAGTGTCATGCAATGGCCTGATGTTATTGTTGCAATTATTTTAGCACTGAGTTTGAGTTTATTAGCGACAATTTATCCAGCTTGGCGAGCAACAAAAGTTCAGCCCGCGCAAGTATTAGGACAGTTATAGTTTTTAAAGTACTAACTAATGAAAAGTATGATAAAAGATAAATTAATTTTCGCGTTTTTTCTGACGTTTACGCCATTCTTGGCTAACACTATAGCGCCACATTAGTTGAATAAATAAATAGCCCAAAACAGAGAAAAATACCGAAAGTACACCACAACCTAATAAAAATGCTGGTCCAATCGTCGAAACACTATCAAGCAGCCACTGCCAGCTGGCTTCAAATACAAAAGCTTGTTCTTGCCCACCAATAATCCAAGTACCTACGAGGTAACAAAAATAAAAAATAGCTGGCATAGTGAACGGGTTGGTTATCCAAACCAGAGCAATAGAAAGCGGTAAATTTGAATGTACTATAATAGCTACACCGGCAGCTAATATCATTTGAAAAGGTACAGGGACGAAAGCAAAAAATAACCCAACAGCAAACGCTTTAGCAATGGAATGACGGTTCAAATGCCATAAATTAGGATTATGGAGAAAGTCACCGAATATTTGTAAGTGTTTATTGTTCTTGATGGTTTGATGATCTGGCATCAAACGTCTGATAAATTTTTTGGGCATAGTTTCTCAAACGGCAATCACTATGGACTGGTGGCTAATAACATTTTTTATTGGGGCTATATTGTCACTATTTTTGCCAATAGTGCCAGCCTTTTCTTATGTAATTTTTTTGACAGCTTTATCTTTATTACTGTTTTATTTAAAACGGGCACGCAAAGCGATCGGATTATTATTCGGTATCTTATGGATATTGTTCACGGCCGCTATTTATAATCAAGCGCTAAATCTTAACGACATTGAATTTTCTCACTTTTATCAAAAACAAATTACTGTGCAAGGCACCATCACCAGTTTAGTTACCGAGCAAGACCTAAAAGCTAATGTTCGCTTTAACTTTATCATTGACCATTTCGATAATAAAAAATTATCCCACCCGGTTCACGTCCGGTTAAGTTGGTTAGCGCCGTCACACTCGCTTGCTCAAAATCAGCGCTGGCAGTTATTAGTAAAATTAAAACCGGCTCATGGCTTAGCTAATGCTGGCGGTTTTAGTTATCAAACTTGGCTGCGAAAAAATAACCTAATTGCATCAGGTTATGTCGTTAATAAAAAAAACACGGCAATCAAAAACATATTATTAGTAGTAGACTCATCCTTACGGCAACAGTGGTTTGATCAATTTTCTTCTAAGCTTGAAAATAATGCCCATGCCGCGGTCTTGCTAGCATTAACTTTTGGCACCCGAGATAAGCTACAAAAAACAGATTGGCAAATATTACAGGTCACAGGTACTCAGCACTTATTGGCTATTTCTGGTTTGCACATTGGCTTAATTGCGGGCGCGAGTTATTGGCTAACTTTGTTTTTATTTCGCGTGTTGCCAAGTCAATTTTTACCGCCAAGCATACAAATTAAATGTTTGAACACTAACCTTGATATTGTTGCGATTTGTGTGAGTTTATTTTTTGCTTATTTTTATAGTTATTTAGCAGGGTTTTCTGCACCGACATCACGTGCGGTGATTATGTTAAGTTTATTTTATGCCGCGAAAGTCTTCGCTATTGAGCTTAATAAAACACGCTTGTTGTTAATAACCGTAACTATCGTTGTTATATGTCAGCCGATGACGATTTTAGGCGTTGGTTTTTGGTTATCTTTTTATGCCGTTACTATCATTTTTTATTTGCATTGGTTGTATCAACATTATTTAACCAGCGGTAACGCTTGGCGTAATTTTTTAGTCTCATTGGTGTTAATTCAGTTAGGGCTCTCGCTATTTATTTTACCGCTTGCTGGCTTTTTACAATACCAAATTCCGTTGGCGGCGCTGGTGGCTAATTTAGTCGCGGTCCCTTTATTGTCATTTATTTGTTTGCCGTTGGTCTTACTCTCGTTTGTTTGTTTTTTACTTTTTGGCGGTTTTGCCTGGTTAACTGCGCTTAGTCATTATTTTCTTGCACTGCTGTGGCAATGGTTACAGCTCTTTTCCCATTTATCATTCTTACAAATATCGGTTCAGTGGTCTTATTTATGCGCGCTAATCCTATTGCTGGCTCTGGCGGTGTTAATACTTAATAAAGTGAATTACCGAAAGCTATACAGTTTGCTTTTGCTGTCAGCACTAACGGTTAGTTTTACCGTGTTTTATTTTGCTCGCGCTGACCGCTCTAAAGATACTGAGCCTTGGGCGCTACATGTGTTTGATGTTGGGCAAGGGCTTGCGGTCTTAATTGAAAAAAAACAGCGCGCTATTTTATATGATACCGGCGCTAGTTATCCGAGTGGCTTTGTTATGGCGGAAGCGGTAATAGTTCCTTATTTAAAGCAGCGTGGAATTGCGCGCTTAGATAGGCCTAACATAGATAAAGTGATTATTAGCCATAGCGATAATGATCATGCTGGTGGCTTAAGTTGGTTGCAAGCTAATGTTGAGATTGGTGATATTATTGCCAATGACAAAAGCCTGCAGCCAACGATTAATTGCACCCACGAAAATAGCTTTATTTGGCAGGGAATTCGCTTTGATATTTTAGCGCCGATCACGATAAATTCAGGGCAAAAAAATGATGACTCCTGTGTCATCAAAATTACTGATGGCTTATATTCGGTATTATTAACTGGGGATATCTCTCAAAAAATAGAAAAACAGTTAGTAGATGAAAGCCGGCAAGAGCTGTCGTCGGATGTTTTACTTGCACCACATCACGGCTCAAATACATCATCGAGTGAAGAATTTATCACAGCAGTCTCGCCGCGCTATGTGGTTTTTAGTGCCGGATTTATGAATCGCTGGTCAATGCCAACAGAGAAAGTATTGGCAAAATATGAAAAATATCAGGTAATTCCCTTGAAAACAGCAGAAAGTGGCATGATATCCTTTATCTTCTCGCATCAGTCTTTTAACCTTACGGAATACAAAAAACAACGATATCCGTTTTGGTTTGCTAATTAGTTTGGTTGATCAAGTATTTAACGTTAAAATAGCGCTAGTTAATTTTATAGAGAGCTTTCATGAGCAACCCAGTTTCTGCAACCACATGGCAGAATTTTCAAAGAATACTGACTTATTCTAAACCATATAAATATGGCTTAGTTGCTGCAATTATCGGGATGTTGATCAATGCCGGCATTGATAGCTATGTTTTTTCTCAGCTGCAGCCTTTAATTGACGTTGGTATCAATGGTAAAGACCCTGATTTTATGAAATGGGCACCGATCTTTGTTTTAGTGATCTTTTTCTTTCGCGGTATTAGTCATTTTGTTGGTAACTATTGCCTAGCTTGGGTTGGTAACAATGTTGTCGCTGATGTCAGGCAAGAACTGTTTCAGCATATTATGGCGATGCCGGTCAGTTTTCATGATAAAGAATCAACGGGTAATCTTATTTCTAAAATTACTTATGATACTGAGCAATTATTGGCTGCGGTTAGTAAGGCTATTTTAACGCTCGTGCAACAAGGGGCATTTGTTTTTGGCTTGTTAGTGGTCATGTTTTATAACAGCTGGCAGCTATCTTCTATTTTTCTTATCCTTATTCCATTTATTGCCTTGGTGGTTAAATACGTATCTAAACGTTTTCGCGCCGTGAGTAAGCGTATTCAAAACGCAATGGGTGAAGTAACCACTAATGCTGAGCAAACCTTTAATGGCCATAAAGTGGTATTAAGTTTTGGTGGTCTTGAAAGAGAAAACGAACGTTTTCTCAAAATTAATAAACATAACCGCCAACAACGTATGAAGTTAATGGCTGCGAAAGCGACGAGCGTACCGGTTATTCAAATCATTGCCTCTTTTGCTTTAGCCTTTGTTTTATATGCGGCGAGCTTAGATGAAATTAAAAATAATTTAACACCGGGCTCATTTACCACCGTTATTTTTTGTATTTTTACCCTGTTAAGGCCCTTAAAACTTTTAACCACTGTTAATGCTGAGTTTCAACGTGGTATGGCAGCATGTACCAGTATTTTTGACGTGTTAGACAAGCACACTGAAAATGATACGGGCACTAAATCAATAGATCGTGCGAAAGGTGAATTAGAATTTAAGCATGTGAATTTTCAGTATCAAGACACAGATAAGTTAGCGCTTGATGATGTTAGTTTTAAAGCTAACCCAGGTGATATTATTGCGTTAGTTGGGCGCTCAGGCAGCGGAAAATCAACAGCCAGCTCAATGTTATTACGTTTTTATGAGATTAATAGCGGTGAAGTATTAATTGACGGCGAAAATATCAATGATTTTAAATTGGCCGATTTACGACAGCAGTTTGCTTATGTGTCGCAGCAAGTGGTGTTATTTAATGACACCTTAGCCAATAATATTGCTTATGGTAAACCTGATGCCACGGACGCCGAAATTCTCGACGCGGCCAAAAGTGCGCATGTTTGGGAGTTTGCACAAAACCTTAGCGAAGGCTTAAATACCAATGTTGGTGAAAATGGCTCGGCATTATCTGGCGGGCAACGTCAACGAGTTGCTATTGCTCGCGCTATTTTATGTGATGCGCCCTATTTAATTTTAGATGAAGCGACTAGCGCGCTTGATACAGAATCAGAACGTCATATTCAAGATGCGTTACAAACATTGCAAAAAAATCGAACCTCTATTGTGATTGCCCATCGGTTATCGACCATTGAAAACGCGGATAAAATAATCGTGATGGACCAAGGGAAAATTGCAGAGGAAGGCGATCATCAAAGCTTAATAGCTAAAGATGGTATGTATGCACAATTACATAAGTTACAGTTTGGTTAAATTGGCTTAGGGATCGAGAAAGGTAACAGGGATTCATGCGTTTAATAGAAAAAGTTTGGTTTCATCAATATCGAGCTAAATATTGGTTAGTCCCTTTATTATTCCCGCTGACCATTATTTTTTGGTTGTTATCTTCTGTGCGGCGCCTAGCTTATAAATGTAAATTATTACCGTCATTTAAAATCAATGCACCGGTTATTGTGGTCGGTAATATTGGTATTGGCGGTAACGGTAAAACCCCTGTGGTGCTTTGGCTTATTGACGTTTGCCAAAGCCAAGGATTAACACCGGGGGTGATCAGCCGAGGTTATGGCGGCCAAGCGCCGCATTATCCTTATTTGTTAAACGAAAATTCTGTGGTTACACAAACCGGTGATGAACCGTTAATGATTTATCAGCGCAGTGGTGTGAATGTGTGTGTTGGGCCTGATCGGGTGCAATGTGCCAATACCTTAGTCGCGCAGGGCTGCGATATTATTATTGCTGATGATGGCTTACAGCATTATCGTTTACAGCGCGATATTGAATTTATTGTGATCGACGGTAAACGCCGATTTGGCAATGGTTTATTATTACCGGCAGGGCCGTTACGCGAAGGTTTATGGCGATTAAAAACTGTTGACTATTTAATTAATAATGGTGGAAAACCTTTGTTAAATGAATTACCTATGGCGCTGTTGGCGACCCAGGTAATTCATTGCCAAACAGGTGACAGTGTTAATGCTCATGACTTTGTTGCCGCAAACCCAAAGATTGACGCCATTGCTGGTATCGGTGCGCCAGAGCGGTTTTTTACCACCTTAAGACATTTAGGTTTTCGTTTGAAAAAAACGCAGGGCTTTATTGATCATCATAGCTACAGCGCTGATGATTTACATAAATATGGTCAAGAGCACCCGTTATTGATGACAGAAAAAGATGCAATAAAATGTAAAAAATTTGCTAGTGACAATTGCTGGTATTTACAGGTTGCCGCTCGTTTACCGAAAGTAGAAGAAAACTTATTGCGTAAGAAGATTGATACGCTTGTAGCGCAATGTTAGTTAGAATACCTTATAGATAAAATTTGAATATAAATAATAGAGAATGATATGGCTTTTGATATTAAATTAATGGAAATACTGGCGTGTCCTGTATGTAAAGGCAAGCTTGATTACGACAAAGAAAATCAAGAGTTAATTTGTAAGTTCGACAAAGTGGCTTACGCGATTGAAAAAGATATTCCGGTGTTATTAGAAAATGAAGCACGTAAATTAGACCAAGAGGTTTAAGATGTCTTTTGTTATTGTTATTCCCGCTCGTTTTGAATCGTCACGCTTACCAGGCAAAGTACTAGCAGATATTGCTGGCAAACCTATGATCCAATGGGTGGTGGAAAAAGCCGTTGCCAGTGGTGCTAGCCAAGTAATTGTTGCCACCGACAATCAAGACGTGGCTAAGGTTGTTAAAGCTTTTGGCGGCGAAGTTTGTATTACCCGTAGTGACCATCAATCAGGTACTGAACGATTAGCCGAAGTGATGGAAACTTATCAATTTGACGATCAACAAGTGATCGTGAATGTGCAAGGGGACGAACCCTTTATTCCGCCGGCGAACATTGCACAAGTGGCAGAAAATTTAGCCGGTCAAACCCAAGCAAGAATGGCGACGTTAGCGCATAAAATTGCTGATGTTGCTGAAGCCTTTAATCCTAATGCGGTTAAAGTGTTATGCGATCAACATGGCTATGCTTTGTATTTTAGCCGTGCTTGTATTCCTTATGACCGAGATAACTTTTTAGGCAAGGATAATATCGAAACGCTGGGTGATTTTTATCTGCGTCATATTGGTATTTATGCGTACCGCGCAGGATTTATCAAAGATTATGTACGCTGGCCAGCGAGTCAGTTAGAGCAAATTGAATCGTTAGAGCAGTTGCGCGTGTTATGGCAAGGTGAAAAAATTCATGTTGCACAGGCAGCAGAGCGTTTACCGGTTGAAGGTGTTGATACGCCAGAAGATTTAGAAAAAGCTCGTGCTTTTGCTGCTTCTTTAATTAATCTTTAGCCACTAATAATTTAGTCATTAACTATTTAGCAATAAAATCTTAGTGCTTAATTTTACTCATTAACTTTACTAATTACAGCTAGATTATTGTTAGTGTAGTGATAGTTTATCGCCCACTTATTGTAAGCCAATAGCGTTTATAGTTAAGTAACTCAGAGCAAAGGTGAACCGATGTTTACTGGAAAAAATAAGCTAACCGGACAACAACTGATTGCTGGCACATGGCAACTCGGTAATGGCGGTAGCTTTCAAGCAGTAAACCCTAAAATTAACAGCGCAGTTGCTCCTGGGTTTACCTTTGCAGACGCCACACAAATTAGCGCGGCGGTATCTGCCGCAGACGCTGCCTTTTTACCCTTTTCTGAAACTAGCTTAGCCGAGCGGTCTAAGTTTTTACGTTGTTGTGCGCAAGAAATTGCCGACTTAGGCGATGAGTTAATCGACCGAGCGATGTTAGAAACTGGTTATGATAGAGCAAGAGTTTTATCTGAGCAGCAACGAGTTTGCGCGCAGTTTGAGCTTTATGCCGAAGTGGTACTGGCCGGTGATTATTTAAATATTCGTATTAATACCGCAATGCCAAGCCGAAAACCATCGCCACGATCTGACTTGCGTTTTATTAATCAAGCGCTCGGACCGGTTGTGGTTTTTGGTGCCAGTAATTTCCCCTTAGCGTATTCTGTTGCTGGCGGCGATACTGTTTCTGCTCTTGCTGCTGGTTGTCCGGTGATTGTTAAAGGCCATAACTCGCATCCAGGTACTTGTGAATTAGTGGCCATTGCACTCACGCGCGCCGTTGAAAAAACAAAACTACCAGCAGGTACCTTTTCAATGTTATTGGGTGAGGGTAATGCTATTGGCGAGCAGTTGGTTGCTGCGCCAAAAATTAAAGCGGTCGCTTTTACAGGATCAACCCAAGGCGGATTATCACTGTTAGGCATTGCCAATAAACGCGAAGAGCCGATTCCCGTTTTTGCTGAAATGGGTAGTATTAATCCGGTTATTTTATTACCTAAGGTTTTACAACAGTCGGCCAAGGCCATAGCGAACAATTATATTGCTTCATTAACCGATGGTACGGGGCAGTTTTGTGTCAGTCCTGGTTTGATCATCGCGATAGCCGATCAAGGTTTAGCACAATTTGAACAAACACTTATTGCCCAGCTTGCTGCTCAGCCAGCAGGTGTAATGTTAAATAAAGGGATTTTTAACAGTTATCAGCAGTCGGCACTAAAGCGCGAAAAATCTGCAAACTGTCAATTATTGGCATCAGGTCGAGCGCCTAGTGATCAGCAAACCGGTTTTTATACCCCGAGTTTAATTTACAAAACTAATACTCAAACTTTTATCGAAGATAAATCGCTGCATGAAGAAATGTTTGGCCATGCCGCGTTAATTGTTACTTGCCAATCGGTTGATGAAATGGCGCAGGTGATTAATGCCTTATCAGGTCAGTTAGCTTGCGCAGTGCATGGTCTTGAAGATGAATTAGTAACCAACAAAACGCTTCTGACTCAGCTAAAACAGAAAGTTGGGCGGATAGTGATTAATGGCTTTACCACCGGCGTTGAAGTTTGTGAAGCTATGATGCACGGCGGGCCTTTTCCGGCCTCAACTGATGTAAGGTTTACCTCGGTTGGCACGGCGGCAATCGCGCGTTTTGTGCGGCCAATCTGTTATCAAAACAGCCCTGAGGTATTATTACCGGAAGCGTTAAAAAACGATAATCCGTTAAACCTCAAACGTAATGTTAATGGCATTATTACTAACCAGTCGCTAACTTATGGCTAAAGATCCTAACAGTAACTATCAAAAAGTTTGGCTGACAGTACAACAAATTCCATTTGGCAAAGTTGCTACTTATGGCCAAATTGCTGATCTAGCAGGTTTACCTAACCGAGCCAGATTAGTGGGGAAGGCGCTTGGCACCTTAACGGCAGAAAATCAGCGCAATACACCATGGCATAGAGTGATAAATTCACAAGGTAAAATTTCTTTACCGGTCGGCTCAGATAGCTTTACCCAACAAAGAACATTATTGTTAGCGGAAGGTGTCATGGTCTGTGGTAATAAAATCAAACTATCGCAATTTCAATGGCAGCCTGATCTGGCTGAATTGCTTTTTAAGTTAACCTGCTAGCTATTTCCTGAACTGCTTAAACTTAGGGATATTGTCTGACAGTGATAACCAATTCACCTGTGCCTCGGTAAAAATATGTGCATTCACCGTTAGTGTTTCATCACCGCTGTCGAGTGTTGCTAGCGCTATTTCAATACTCTTATCTTGTTTATTATAAGTAGAGATAAAAGCTAAGCTTGAGCCGCATTCACGGCAAAAAATGCGTTCAGATTTATTCTCAGCTAGGTAACTTTTTAGATGCTTTTTATCGCTAAGCCAAGTAATATTTTTTTCTTTAACTTCGGCAAAGGTTGAAAACGCTGCGCCATGAAATTTTCGGCACATAGTACAATGACAATGAGCGATTGCCGGCTCAAACTTGCTTACTTGATAGCGGACTTTACCGCATAAACAGCTACCTAAATTCATAAATTACTCCTTGTTACTTTTTATTATCATGCAACAAAAAAGCCCAGCTGTGAAGCTGGGCAAAAAATACAAGGGAGAGATTGTCAGTACGATAAAATGTTAACTTTCGATTAATTTATTGCGATTAATGGTTATTTTTCTTGGTTTTAATGCTTCAGGTATTTCTCTTTCTAAATCAATATGAAGTAAGCCATTTTCGGAATGAGCATCGATAACTTTTACATGGTCGCCAAGTTGAAATTTACGTTCAAAATTTCGTTCAGCAATGCCTTGATGTAAAAACTTTCTATCTTTATCTTCTTTAGTCGTCGGCTTAGTACCAGTAACGACAAGGGCATTATCTTTTGATTCAATATCTAGCTCATCGTCAGCAAAGCCAGCGATTGCCATGGTAATTCGGTATTTGTCTTCCGCTAATAATTCAATATTAAAAGGCGGATAAGATGATTGTTTGTCTGCTCGAGACGCTTTGTCGATAAGACCAGCAAGGTGATCGAAACCAATAAATGAACGGTATAGTGGGCTAAAATCTGTAGATGTACGCATAATTTTCATATCCTAATAGTTGCTTAAGCAATATGTTTGTTATTCACCAAGTGGTTTAATGTTTGACCAACTGTTGTTGCGTCGTTATTAAACTCTTTGGTAGAAAATGCCTTTCATAATGAACAGGCGGTTTATGTAATCCCTTTACGGCGACTACACTTAAGAGATGGGATTGGCTGAATGTTTTTCAAGTAAATAAATAAAAAAACTTTATTTTAATTTTGTTTTTTATTTTAACTTATTGTTATTTAAAGAAATAAAAAAGACAACTGATAGCTGTCTTTTTAATGAAAACTTTACTTAAACTTGAGTTTTTAAGTAATAGAAAATAATTTTTTAACTTTCGGGTTGATTTAACGCTGGCGCATTTGATGTTTCAACCGGCGTTATTGGCAGAGAAATACCTTTTAAAGTGGATAAAGCCATATCGTAATTTGGATGGCTAGAGATATTCTCAACCAATTCTTTATAAGCTATTTTACCTTGTTCATCGATAATAAAAATGGCACGAGTTAATAACCCCATATCTTTAATTAACAATCCGTATTTATGGCCAAAGTCGCGCCAGACTGCATCCGATAATACTTTTACTTTATCGATGTTTTCAGTTTTACAAAAACGTTTTTGTGCAAAAGGCAAATCGTTGCTAATAGTTAAAATAACAACATTGTCAGAAAGCTGTGCTACTTCTTCATTAAAGCGTTTGGTTTGTAATGAACAAACCCCGGTATCTAAACTAGGGACAACAGAAATTAACAGTACTTTATTTTGGTAAGCAGCAAGACTAGTCGGCGCAAAGTTACCATCAACCACTTTAAAGTCCGGAGCAAGTTCACCAACGGCTACTTGTGTACCTAACAAGGTAACAAATTTTTCCCCTGCTTTTACTAAATTATTTGTTTCGGGTACGTTGCTTTCTGCTAGTACGAATGTATGATAAAAGATGCTGGTATAAAGCGTTAACCCAATGATTTTTTTAAAAAGTTTCATTTAATCGTTACTAACGTTTGTTATAAAGGTGTAAAGCTTAACGAGCTATTATTTAAATGGCTATAACTTTTCGAATTTTCTCACTACTTAGCAAGGGGAATATTGATACTTTTGCTATAATAGTTATAAGCTTAACCCGTTTTCAAGTTCATGGAATTTAATTTATGTCGACACGTCTTCTTATTTGTGATGATTCAAATATGGCCAGAAAGCAAGTGGCCCGCTCCTTACCTGACGGTTGGGATGTTGATATTAGTTTCGCAACAAATGGCGCTGAAGGGATTGAAGCAATCAAAGCGGGTAAGGGCGATGTGCTCTTACTCGATTTAAATATGCCGGTTATGGATGGTTACGAAGTACTCGAAGCAATTGTTAAAGAAGACTTACCAACTTTAACTATTGTTATTTCTGGTGATATTCAGCCAGAAGCTCATCAAAGGGTTACCAGTTTAGGTGCTCTTGATTTTATTCAAAAACCCGTCAGTAAAGAAAAGCTTACTGAAATTTTATTAAGTTATGGCGTTTTTACTAAAGAAGAAATTCTGACAAGCGAGCAAAAACCACAAGAAAAAAGAATTGAAGATGCGGCAGAAACACATGTTGAAGTGGTGCACGAAGCCGTTGAGTTTGAACAATTAGAGCCGGATATTCGAGATTGTTATCAAGAAATAGCTAACGTCGCTATGGGCCGAGCTGGCGATTTACTCGCACGGTTATTAAATGTTTTTGTTATGTTGCCTATTCCTAACGTTAACTTAATTGAAGTTAACGAAATTAATATGGCTTTATCAGCGGTTAATAAAGAAACCACGTCTGGTGTTTGCCAAGGTTTTATTAGCGCAGGTATTTCAGGTGAAGCGTTATTATTATTAAATGACTCCGGTTTTAAAGATATTGCCGCGTTAATGGATATCGATCCACCTCAAAATGAAAATGAAGAGTTGGAACTGTTAATGGATATGGGCAATGTCTTAATTGGCGCGTGTTTAAAAGGAATTTCAGAGCAGCTTGATGTTTCATTTAGCCAAGGACATCCTGTGGTGTTAGGACAACATCGCTCGGTTGATGAATTAATCAGCGCATCGAATAAACGCTGGAATAAAACCTTAGCCATCGAAATCAGTTATGGTATTGAAAATCACCCGATCAAGTGTGATTTATTACTATTATTTACTGAAAAATCAATGGTTACACTCAACAATAAACTTGCTTATTTATTAGATGAATAAGCATTTAAAAACGAAATTTGTTATTTGGAACAGTTATGTCTATAGACTCTAATCAGTTACACGAATTACATTGGATGATGGAAATGCTCCACGCCATTGATGTTGGTTTGGTGGTATTAGATAGGGATTATCAAGTTCAAATTTGGAATGGTTTTATGGAAAACCATAGCGGCTTAAAACCAGCTGAGGCGAAAGATAAAAACTTATTTGATTTGTTTGATGAGATCGATCGCGATTGGTTTACCCGTAAATCAGAAGCGGTATTTTTATTAAAAAATAAAGCTTTCACCATTTGGGAACAGCGGCCATATGTTTTTAAGTTTGAAAACTATCGCCCGATCACTGGCTCTGCCGATTTTATGTTTCAAAATACGACTTTTATTCCATTGATGGCTGCTAATGGTGAAGTCTCGCATTTATGTTTATTAGTGTACGATGTCACAGACAATGCAGTTCACAAGCAAACATTAGAAACCGCCAATGCTCATTTAGCCGTGTTAAGTCAAACCGATGGCTTAACCCAGCTGTTTAATCGCAGTCATTGGGAAAAGTGTTTATCATCTGAATATAAACGCTGGCAACGCAGTGAACATGTTAGTTGTTTGGTGATGTTAGACATTGATCATTTTAAAAAGGTCAATGACAGTTATGGCCATATTGTTGGCGACGAAGTGATTAAACATCTTGCCAAATTAGTTGATTTACATGTTCGTGAAACTGATATCAGTGGTCGTTATGGTGGGGAAGAGTTTGCTATAGTTTTAGCGGATACGACACTTGAAAACGGCCAAATATTTGCAGAACGTTTACGTTCAGAAGTTGAAAAGTCGATTGTAAAATATAACGATATTGAAATGCAATATACCATCAGTGTTGGTATTGCTGAGGTTTGCCCCGCTTTTAAAACACATGAGGCATGGATTGAATGTGCTGATGCCGCCTTATATCAATCAAAAGAAAATGGCAGAAATAAAGTTAGTTTGTATCCTAAGCAGAAATAAGCGCTGACGAATTATGCTGGCAAAAGCTTTAAGCAAAAAAAAACGCATCATTTGATGCGTTTTTTATTTGTTATTTTTAGTGCATATTTAGCTGCTTAAGCATTAAATAATTATAAACCAGCGGCTTGACGTAAGGCATCAGCTTTATCGGTTTTTTCCCAGCTAAAGGCAGTAAAAGTATCATCGCCTACTGTCATTTCAAATGGTTCACGACCAAAATGCCCGTATGCTGCCGTTTGGCGATACATAGGGTGTAACAAATCTAACATTTTGGTAATGCCGTAAGGGCGTAGGTCAAAATGCTCTTTTACTAAGGCGACTAGTTTTTCTTCTGATATTTTACCGGTACCAAAAGTATCAATAGAAATTGACGTTGGCTCAGCAACACCAATCGCATAAGAAACTTGAATTTCGCATTTATCAGCAAGACCCGCAGCAACAATGTTTTTAGCAACATAACGGCCAGCGTAAGCGGCACTGCGATCTACTTTTGATGGATCTTTACCTGAGAAAGCGCCGCCGCCATGACGAGCCATGCCGCCATACGTATCAACAATAATTTTACGACCAGTTAAACCGCAATCACCGACTGGGCCGCCAATAACAAAACTACCTGTTGGGTTGATATGATATTTGGTATTTTCGTTTAATAATTCTGCAGGTAACACGTGTTTGATAATGTTTTCCATTACCGCTTCGTGTAAGTCTTCTTGTTTAATGTCAGGATTGTGCTGAGTTGATAAGACAACAGTATCAATTGCTACTGGCTTACCATCTTCATAAACAAAGGTAACTTGGCTTTTAGCGTCAGGGCGTAACCAAGGTAAAATTCCTGATTTTCTCGCTTCCGCTTGGCGTTCAACTAAACGATGAGAATAATATAACGGTGCTGGCATTAATGTTTCGGTTTCATTAGTAGCATAACCAAACATCAAACCTTGATCGCCCGCGCCTTGTTCTTCAGGGTTAGTACGGTCAACACCTTGAGCAATCTCTTGCGATTGCTGACCAATTAAATTCATAATGCCACAAGTTTCACCATCAAAACCTACTTCTGACGAAGTGTAACCAATATCACAAATAACTTTACGAGTAATATCTTCTAAATCAACCCAAGCTGAAGTAGATATTTCACCAGAGATAATAGCAACACCGGTTTTTACCATAGTTTCACAAGCAACACGGGCATTCTTATCTTTTGCAATGATCGCATCTAAAACAGCATCAGAGATTTGATCGGCAATTTTATCCGGATGACCTTCTGAAACGGATTCAGAAGTGAAATAATAACTAGACATAAAACCTCATAAAGTTTTAAAAAATGACTTAATAAACGAATTTATTATTAAGTTTGTGCGAAAAATTGGCGTAATTCTACCTAGAAAAATTGGTTTTGGATACCTTTTTTACGCCTAGACGTCTAAATGGCTTAAATTAATTTTTATTAGGGCAGGGTAATTTCTTGCCAGGGATAGGGGAACATTTCTTGTAAAAATGAGGTTAAAGCCGCGCTAGAGCACCACTTATCTTGTTGCTCGGTATGTGGGCAAAGTAAATTGTTTTTGATTAAAACATTCTTGAGCTGCTTCGCTACAGGTAGGCCAGTATCTATTAATTCAATATTGTCACCGGCAATCACTTTAATTTGTTTTGCTAACATTGGGTAGTGGGTGCAGCCCAGTACTAATTTATCAATGCCTTTTTCTTTCAGAGGTAGAATATAACTGCGTAATAAATTTAAGGTATATTCACTATCTAATTGGCCACTTTCAATCGCATTAACTAAACCAGGACAGGCTTGAATATAAACATCCGCATGGCGGCTGTGTTTTTTTACTAATAGTTGAAAACGCTGATTATTAGCGGTTGCTTGGGTGGCAAGAATAGCGACTTTTTGTTTGATGGAACTTAATGCCGCCGGTTTAATTGCGGGCTCTACCCCAATCACCGGGATATTTATTTTTGCTCGTAATTGATCGATAGCAATAACGGTGGCGGTATTACAGGCAATAACAATCGCTTTGACATTTTGCGCGATAAAATAGCCCGCAATTTGATTAACACGCGCAATAATTAATTCAGGGCTTTTATCACCATAAGGGGCAAATTTATTATCCGCTAAATAAATCAGTGGCTCGTTCGGTAATAACGACTTAATATTTTCAACTATGGTTAAGCCGCCAATGCCGGAGTCAAAAACACCTATAGGTGCTAATTGCATATTATCGTTGGGCGCTGTAGGTAAAGGCATGAAATAATTAATAGTCTTGAGATAAACTGATGGTATCGCGACAAATATAAAAGTAAAGGGAATGCTAGCGAAAAGCTAAATTAATGTGAATTAGTATAATTATTACACTTAAACATAATGAGGAAAATTAAAATAGAGAAAAGGTAAACCTTCCAGAATGCCGCTGTCAACGTCAGCCCATGAACACCGGGTGCTCAAGGCGGGTCTCGCATTATCACCGTAGGCTTCCTGATACTAGCCAGGCTTGCACAATAGCGAAAAATAAAAACCCTGAAGTAAAACTTATCGGCTCAGGGACATGGTTCACAAACAAACATCCCAGAAGGCTTGAAAGCATTATAACAAATTAAATGAGGTTTATAAGTAGAAAAAATCGATTAGGCTTGTTTATATGTCTGATCGATTAAAGCTTGTTCGATAGTTGATTGTAAAAGCGCAACTTTACTTTCATAGTTGGTTTTTTCTTCAGCGGATTTGTTTTGTTGCTTCAATAAATCGTTGGTTAAATTGAGAGCGGTCAATAATAGTGCTTGTTCGTAGCTCGAACAATGACCAGTTGCAATAAGTGCCATCAATCGATTATCAAGCTCTTTTGCTGCAGCAAGCAGGGCTGATTCTTCGCCACTTGGACAGCCAACTTTAAGTGACCTGCCATTGATTGAAATGCTAACTGCTGACTTACCCATGGGTAATAAAGCTCCAAGCTTAAATATGCGGTTAAGTGGTGAATTTTTGACTGATTTTTAGCATTCAGTACAAATAACGTAAGTAGTTGAAAATATAACGATCCTCAATGGGCGATGCAAGCATTAAGTGATCTATTTAGTGAATTTCACCGGCAGTGTAACACGCCCGTTCGTAAATGGCTGTTTTACTGGTATCAAAGCCGCTGACAATGTTAGGATACCAACCTATATATGAAACTTTATTAACAAATAAACTAACTATTATGCCTGATTCCGAACAAACACTTTTTTCTACTTTCCAAGCTGTTATTTCTGCCAATAGCGTAATTGCGCATGCGGCAGAAATTCATGGCACGCTTACCGGCTTAATTTGCTGTGGCTTAGCTTTTGAAAGTAATGATTATGTCGCCATTCTTAACGACTGTTATAACAATGGAGAGCCATTACCGAAAGAAGTGAAAGAAATGGTTAAAACTATTTATTCAGAAATCTGGCAGGCTATTTTAGACGACAGTTTTGGTTTTCAATTAATGTTACCTGATGACGATGACTCCATTGGCGAACGCAGTGTTGCTTTGAGTTCATGGGTACAAGGTTTTAACTTAGGATTTGGTTTACAACATAAAGATATGCCGGTTACTTCTGAAGAAGTAAAAGAAGTGATTGCCGATTTTGCTGAAATTGCCAATTTGTCAGATGAAGTTGACGACGAAGAAGCCAGTGAGCAAGCTTATTTTGAAATTGCTGAATATGTACGTATCTCTAGCTTTTTGATTTTCTCAGAGCTAGGTGAAATTCCAGTTGATACCAACAAACAAGAAACAATACACTAAATTACGCACTGATAAATAATGTTTCCTGACGGCTAGCTAGAGCGCAAAGCTAAATGAGTTCAGTTTAAGTAACACATTTAGCTAAAATAACTTAAATAAGCCGATTAAAAACCATACATCATCTAACCCAATATCAAATAAAGATGCTTTCATGAAAAATACGCTACTTTCAGTTGATGAGTTTATTGCCAGACGCGCATTATTCCTCGCCCAAATGCCAGCAAACGCTATTGCTTTATTCCCAGCTGCACATGAAGTTACTCGTAGTAATGATACCGAATATTTATTTTGTCAAAATAAAAACTTCTATTATCTAACAGGCTTTAATGAACCGGATGCTTTATTGGTATTAATAAAAGCAGGTGAAGGGGTAAGTGATGATCAAAGTATGTTATTTTGCCGTAACAAAGATCCTTTACAAGAAGTTTGGCATGGCCGACGTGTTGGCCATGAGCAAGCAAAAATTGATTATGGTTTTGATCACGCCGATATAACCGATCATATTGATATTGAATTGCCTGACTTACTCGACGGTAAAAGCCAAGTCTTGTATTGTCATGGTGAGTTTCCAGCCTTTGAAGAGCAGTTATCTAAGTGGCTATCTGGCTTAAGAACCGCGGTTCGCCAAGGTAAAAAAGCCCCTAAAATACTCGCTGATTGTACCGACACCATTTGTGAAATGCGCTTGTTTAAATCACCGGCTGAGCTCGATATTATGCGTAAAGCCAATGTCATCAGTGGCCATGCACATCAACGGGCAATGGAAAAAACCTCAGCTGAGAAATTTGAATACCAAATTGAAGCAGAAATATTGCATGAGTTTGCCCGTAATGGCGCAAGATATACTGCTTATAACTCTATTGTTGCCGGTGGCGATAATGCCAATATTCTCCATTACACGGATAATCAAGACCAGCTTCAAAACGGTGATTTATTATTGATAGATGCTGGTGCTGAACTTGCGGGTTATGCCGCCGATATTACTCGCACTTTTCCGGTGAATGGTAGATTTAATCAGCCACAAGCGGCGCTTTATCAATTGGTGTTAGACGCACAAAATAAAGCGATTGAAGCGATAAAACCACAGCAAACACTAGGTAAACTCAATGAAATCACCTGTGAGATATTAACCAAAGGGATGCATGACTTAGGTATTTTAACTGGCGATTTAGCCACGTTATTAGCTGACAATGCGTGTAAAAAATATTTCATTCATGGCTTAGGTCATTGGCTTGGTTTAGATGTTCACGATGTCGGCGATTATCATATCGATGCTAATCGCAAACAGTCACGCTTATTTCAGCCGGGTATGGTGATGACCATTGAACCTGGCTTATATATCCCAAGTGATGATGTCGACGTTGATGAAAAATGGCGCGGCATAGGTATTCGAATTGAAGATAATATTTTGGTTACTGAGTCAGGTTATGAAAACTTAACGACAACAGCGCCAAAAACTATCGCTGCGATTGAAGCATTGATGGCGAAATAGCCGTTGTGACCGCTCATGAAAAATCGTATTAATAATAAAACTATTTATCTGCTCAAACGTCAGGTAAAACGTGTTGTTTGGCCACTGATAAGGTGGCACAGATGAGCACGCCTGAACCAGAGCAAAGCTCTGAACAGTCAGAGCAATCACAAGACAAAGTGCTACAGTTCGATGTGGTCATTGCTGGCGGCGGGCTCTCAGGCTGTTTAGCCGCCTTGAGTCTGGCACAAATGTCAGCAAAAAATAGCGAGACACCTTTATCGATTGCCATTATTGAAGCTAATGACGTTGATTTTTCGATCACTAATCAAAGCCATTCGTTAAGTTTTGACGAACGAGTTTTAGCATTGTCACATGGCACCGCCGACTATTTAAAAGCACTGGGCGCTTGGCAATATTTAGCCGAGTACGCCAACCCGATAGAAACCATTCATATTTCTGATCGCGGCCAATATGGCAAAGCGCGCATTTACGCTGAAGCGCATAAGGTAAAGGCGCTAGGTTATGTCGCTGAAATGCGATCAATTGGCACTGCGCTTATTCAAACGATAAAAAAGCATCATAATATTAGCTGGTTTTGTGCTGAAAAAATTAGCGATATTCAATGGCAACAATCACAAGTTTCAGTTAGGTTAGCGTCGAATAAAATACTGCAGAGTAAGCTGTTACTTGCCTGTGACGGCGCTAATTCAGTGTGCCGCAAGTTTGCTAATATTCCCACTGAGCAAAAAAGTTATCAGCAATCGGCGCTGATAACCAATGTAAAAATGGCTAAAGCGCATCAAAATATTGCTTATGAACGCTTTACCGAGTTTGGCCCTATAGCCATGTTGCCGTTAACGGCTGATCGTTGTTCGCTAGTGTGGACACTGAAACCTGAGCAAGCAGAGCAGCTGAAAAACTGTGATCAAAACACGTTTATTACTGAGCTCAATCAAGCTTTTGGCTTTTGGCAAGGCGGCGTTAACACCGTTGGTGAACGTTTTGTTTATCCACTGACTTTGGTGCAAGCAAAAGAAAATGCTTTTCACCGATTGGCGTTGATTGGCAATGCTGCCCACACCATTCACCCTATTGCTGGCCAAGGCTTTAATTTAGGAGTGCGTGATGTTATGTCGCTGAGCAGCTTGGTTGCCCAGGCGTTAGCGAATAATCAAGACATTGGCCGTTTTTCATTATTAAACCAATATGCTGAGCATCGTAAAGCTGATCACGGGCACATTATTGAATTAACCGACTCATTGGTGACCTTATTTTCAAATAAGTTACCGCCTTTGGTTGCTGGCCGAAATATAGCATTAAAATTATTAAATTATCTGCAGCCGCTCAAACAGGGTTTTGTTAAGAAAACCATGGGATACTAAGCAAAGGTAGCGATAGCATACTTAACTTAACTGAACATAAATTAAATTAACTTGAGTTAAAAAGTTACATTAGCAGCTCAAAGTTGTTAGTAAGACCTGCATAACTTTAGCTATTAGCGCAGGCATTACTTTAGCCGTTATTTTAAGTGTTAATTTAGGTATTCATTTAGGCATAACATCAGGCATAAACATTATGAAAAAATACGACATTTTAATTATTGGTGCCGGCATGGTCGGACTCACACTCGCGTTAGCTATTCGTAAACTGTCGTCGTTGACTGTCGCTATTGCTGATACGCAAACGCCTGATGAATTAACCGCGCAGCCTGAATTACGAGTCAGCGCGATTAACGGCGCCTCGCAGACTATTTTTGAAAACCTCAACGTTTGGCAAGCCATTGAACAAACTCGTAGCCAAGCTTATCAGCATATGCATATTTGGGATAAAGCGGGTTACGGCAAGTTGGCGTTTTCAGCAGATCAGTTAAGTGCTCAGCCCAGCTCTCAATCAGCACATTCAACCTACTCAACACCATCAGGCAAGCAGCTTGGTTATATCGTCGAAAACAAAGTTATTCGCAACACTTTATGGCAACAAGCTCAGCAGGACTCAGGGATTAGTTTTTATACCCAAGAAGCCATCAGTAATATTGGTATGGGGGACAGTGAAGTATTTGCCAGCTTTACAAGCCAAATGCCAATCACGGCTAAATTAGTTGTTGGCGCTGACGGCGCTAATTCCTGGCTGAGAAATCAACTGAAAATGGCCATGACTTTTCGCGATTACGACCATCATGCCATTGTTGCCACCGTTGCCTGTAGTCAAGGCCATCACAATACTGCTTGGCAAGTATTTTTACCGACGGGCCCTTTGGCTTTTCTACCTTTGTCTTCAACGCCGCAAAGCCAAGCTAACGAAAAAGGAAACCCAGCCGAACAGTTAGCTTCAATTGTATGGTCATGTGAACCCAATGAAGCCAAACGGTTAATGAACTTGGCTGATGATGATTTTAATAAAGAAATCACCGCAGCAGCTGACGGCAAGTTAGGTGTTGTTCGTATTGTTAGTAATAAAGTCAGTTATCCGCTGACGATGCGATTAGCGCAGAATTTTATCCAAGAGCGAGCAATATTAATTGGTGATGCCGCCCATACAATTCATCCATTAGCAGGGCAAGGGGTTAACTTAGGGTTAAAAGATGCGGCCGCATTAGCTGAGTCTTTAGCTGCACAAGCACAGCCAACACAAACTCGATCTCAAGGTTTTGACATTGATCAAAAAGCGCTAAAGGCGTTTGAACGCTGGCGTAAAAATGACGCCGCTGAAATGATCGCGGCCATGGAAGCGATTAAACAAGTTTTTACCCCGCAGCAAAAACCAACACAAATTATCAGAGGCATAGGGATGTCGCTGCTAAATAAGCTGGCGCCAGTAAAGCAGCAAATGATCAAACAGGCTTTAGGTTATCAAAAGCACTTACCACAATTAGCGAAAAAGCTGAATTGAAAAACTTTAGCTGAAAAACGTTAGCTAAAAATACTTGAGTTGAAAATTTTAGCTAAAAGCTTACCGTAAAAACAATCATTAAAAATATGAATAAGCTCAGCCTAATTCAGCTTAGTTAAACTAGGCTGAATTAGGCTGAGCTTAGTACAACTTAGTTCAGATTAGTGCAGCTTATTCATACTCAATATTATCTAATAATAATTTACCTGAGCTCTCGCGGACCACACAGCGGATAAACTCAGGTAAATAAATAGCGTTATTGATATACGCATCGCGGTCGAATATGTCGGTGCGCTGGCGTAAGATCTTACTTTCAAATTCCATTTCATCAGCAGCGACAATCTTTTCTATAATATGCTCTGGCACAGCTAATCGCGTGGCTAACATCAAATACGGCGAGTGTTTTTTGCGGTGTAAATCTTTCAAAGTGAATATGTCATAACTGATGCCCCCATCTTTCACCCGCTCTGGTTGCAGTATCAATTCAGCAATGGCAATCACAACTAAGGTAAAGCGAGTTTTGGCATCTATCTTGGGGTTGATCCAAATAACGAGTTGGCGCTGTTCATCGCAGCCAATTTTACATAAGTCAGTTAAATCGGACGCAGCTTTTAAGCTAACTTTAAGCTTATCGCATATTTTTTTTAAATCGATTTTATCATTAACAGTGCAAGCTTCAATTAAACGGGTAACAGGGGAAATAGCCATAGGGAAAGTTGTTAATAAATGGTGTTGTTAATATACGTTAATATTATTGCCCGAGACAAGACTATAGCCGTTATGCATAATTTTTTCACAAAGCTTAGTGGTTGTTTTATATTTTGAATAACAAAAGATAATGAAATTATATTCGGAGTTTGGTGTTAAGTTGGTTTTAAGTTCTTTAAATGCCAATAATTTATTGAATCAGATAAAATTGTTTTTTATACTTGTCAGCAATTTTTAAAGACGATCATCCACGATCCTTTTTATCTTTATTGACAACACTGGACACTGCAATGAGCAATCAAACTGTATTATTTGATAAACACCTTGAAGCTGGCGCTAAAATGGTTGATTTTCACGGTTGGGAAATGCCAATTAATTATGGCTCTCAAATCGAAGAGCACCATGCTGTTCGCCAAAAGGCGGGCATGTTTGATGTTTCGCACATGACCATTGTTGATATTACCGGCACTGATGCAAAAAGTTATTTACGCCGCTTAGTGTGTAATGACGTTGCTAAATTAACCGAACCAGGTAAAGCACTTTATACCGGTATGCTGAACGAGCAAGCCGGTGTAATTGACGATTTGATCATCTATTTCTTTTCAGACACTGATTATCGTTTGGTGGTTAATTCAGCAACGCGTGAAAAAGATCTGGCTTGGTTAAACCAACAAGCTCAAGGTTTTAATATTGATATCAATGAACGTTCAGAATTTGCCATGATCGCCGTGCAAGGGCCAGAAGCTAAAACACTGGTAGCCAGCTTATTAACTGCAGAGCAAAAGCAAGCGGTTGACGGTATGAAAGCTTTTTATGGTGTCCACGCTGGCGAACTATTTATTGCCACTACGGGTTACACCGGTGAGCAAGGTTATGAAATTGTTGTACCAAGTGAAAAAGCAGCTGCGGTTTGGCAGCAACTGGTAGACGCTGGTGTTGCTCCTTGTGGTTTAGGTGCTAGAGACACTTTACGCTTAGAAGCCGGTATGAATTTATACGGACTTGATATGGACGAAACCATATCTCCGTTAGCCGCTAACATGGCATGGACCATTAGCTGGCAAGACGAAAGCCGTGACTTTATTGGCGCGAGCGCACTAAAAGCGCAACTAGCGGATAACAATCAAGCGCAATTAGTTGGCTTGGTGATGGAAGCCAAAGGCGTATTAAGAACCGGATTAAAAGTATTAACTCCCGCTGGCGACGGCATTATTACCTCTGGTACGTTTTCACCAACATTAGGTTATTCAATTGCTATGGCGCGGGTACCAAGCAGTGTTGCCATTGGCGATACCGTTGAAGTTGAAATGCGTAAAAAGCAAGTGACGGTACAAGTGGTTAAGCCATCATTTGTTCGTAACGGTAAAAAAGTTTTTTAGCGGCTAATTTATCCTTTAACTATTGCGCTATAGTTATTAGCGCATTAATTAACGGCTAAATTAACCAAGAAATTAGCATTAAGTTGCCGAATAATAAACACAGATAAATTTAAAATAACACTTAGGAACCAATAATAATGAGCAATATTCCTTCTGAATTGAAATACACAGCGTCGCATGAATGGATCCGTAATGAAGGCAACGGTATTGTTACCGTTGGTATTACTGAACACGCTCAAGGGCTTTTGGGTGATATGGTTTTTGTTGAATTACCAGACGTTGGCGACAACGTTAGTACTGGTGACGACATTGCCGTTGCTGAGTCAGTAAAAGCAGCATCTGATATTTACGCGCCAGTTACCGGTGAAATTGTTTCTGTAAACGAAGCATTAGAAGACGCACCTGAATTAGTTAACGCTGACGCATTTGGTGACGGCTGGATGTTTACCATCAAACTTGCTGACGAAAGTGAATTAGCAATGTTATTAGATGCCGCAGGCTACGAACATGCAATTGACGAATAATCAATAACCTGATGGTTTGTTAAGCCTTAGCTAATTTATCTAATTGCATAAATAGCGACTGAGCTAACGCACAGGTTAAACGGTAATTATTCTTAATTTATGCCTCGAACGATTGAAATGAAGCGTATTCAATTTCATGTTCGGGGTTTTATTTTCTACTACATTTTTAAGTGATTTGTTTTTATGACTACGTCTGAATCTACTACGGCAACAACTCCTGCAGCATCGCTGGCTGAATTAGAACAATCTCAAGAATTTATTCGTCGCCACATTGGTCCAAACAGTGAGCAAATTTCAGCAATGTTAGCTGATTTAGGGGCTGACTCTGTTGACGATTTAATGGCTGAAATTATTCCGCAAGATATCCGTTTAAAAGACTTGCCAGCAATTGTTGAAAGCAAAACCGAAGTGGCGGCTTTAGCTGAATTAAAAGTTATTGCCAACAAAAATGTCGTGAACACTTCGTATATTGGTTTAGGGTATTTCCCCACCTTAACGCCAAACGTTATTTTACGTAATGTGTTAGAAAATCCAGGCTGGTACACGGCATATACGCCTTACCAACCTGAAATTGCCCAAGGGCGTTTAGAATCGTTACTTAACTATCAGCAAATGTGTATCGACTTAACCGGCTTAGATTTAGCGTCAGCCTCGTTATTAGACGAAGGTACTGCCGCTGCTGAAGCGATGGCACTAGCGAAACGGGTGTCAAAAAATAAAAAATCAAACCTGTTTTTTGTTGCTGAAGAAGTTTATCCGCAAACTATTTCAGTAGTTAAACAACGTGCTGAAATGTTTGGTTTTGATTTAATCGTAGCACCAGCCGCAGCGGTTATTGACCACGACGTATTTGGCGCTTTATTACAATACCCAAGTGCGACCGGTGAAGTTAGCGACATCGCTGACCTAATTGCCGCCGTGCACGACAAAAAAGGTATTGTTGCGGTTGCGGCCGACATTATGAGCTTAGTGTTATTAAAAGCACCGGGTGAATTAGGCGCAGACGCAGTGATTGGTTCAAGCCAACGTTTTGGTGTACCAATGGGCTATGGTGGGCCACACGCGGCATTTTTCACCACTTCAGACAAATACAAACGTTCATTACCAGGCCGTATTATTGGTGTTTCTAAAGACACCCGTGGTAACCCTGCATTACGTATGGCAATGCAAACGCGCGAACAACATATTCGCCGCGAAAAAGCCAACTCAAACATTTGTACAGCACAAGTATTATTAGCCAACATGGCGGCATTTTACGCGGTTTATCATGGTCCTAAAGGGCTAAAAGTTATTGCCGAACGTATTCACCGTTTTGCTGATTTATTAGCGTTAGGCTGTAATCAACAAGCACTTACGCCGTTACATAGCACTTATTTTGACACCTTAACTTTTAATGTTAGCCGCCAATTAAAAACTGACATTATTGCCCGAGCAAAAGCCAGTGGCGTAAATTTACGTACCGACGTTGCCGAGCAAATCAGTGTTTCACTTGACGAAACTACTAACCGTGATGACCTAAACACCTTATTCAACGTGTTATTAGGTAATAACCACCAATTAGACATTGAAACCTTAGATAACGAATTACGTATTTTAGGTAGCCAGTCAATTCCTGAAAGCTTACAACGTCGCTCTGAATTTTTAACCCATCCGGTCTTTAATTCTTACCATAGCGAAACAGAAATGCTTCGTTATATCAAAAAATTAGAAAACAAAGATCTCGCGTTAAATCATTCAATGATTTCACTTGGCTCTTGTACCATGAAATTAAATGCTACCGCGCAAATGATCCCCGTGTCATGGCCTGAATTTGCCAACATGCATCCGTTTGCTCCTATGGACCAAGCGCAAGGTTACAAGCAAATGATCGACGAGCTTGGCGATGCCTTAGTTGAATTAACCGGTTACGACAATATTTCAATGCAACCTAACTCAGGTGCACAAGGTGAATATGCGGGTCTTATCGCTATTGTTAAATACCATCAAAGCCGTGGCGATGCGCATCGTAATATTTGTTTAATTCCATCATCGGCGCACGGTACTAACCCAGCGTCGGCACAAATGGTTGGTATGAAAGTTGTTGTGGTTGACTGCGACAAACAAGGTAATGTTGATATGGCTGACTTAACGGCCAAAGCAACAGAAATGCGCGATAACCTCTCGTGTATTATGATCACTTACCCGTCAACGCACGGCGTATATGAAACCACCATCAAAGAAATTTGTAATATTGTGCATGACAATGGCGGCCAAGTTTATTTAGACGGCGCTAACATGAACGCCCAAGTAGGTTTAACTTCGCCAGGTTTTATTGGCGCTGATGTTTCACACTTAAACTTACATAAAACCTTTGCTATTCCGCACGGCGGTGGTGGCCCAGGTATGGGACCTATTGGCGTAAAAGCGCATTTAGCGCCATTTTTACCTGATCACCCATTAGTAACCGTTGATGAAAATACCCAAGGTAACGACGCAGTATCAGCAGCGCCATTTGGTAGCGCCGGTATTTTATGTATCTCTTACATGTATATTTCAATGTTAGGCCGAGTAGGTGTTACCGACTCAACCAAAATGGCGATCACCAACGCTAACTACTTAGCGAAAAAGTTAAGCCAGCATTACCCAATTTTATACTCAGACAAAAATGGCCGTGTTGCCCATGAATGTATTGTTGATTTACGCCCGTTAAAAGAAGCGTCAGGCATTACTGAAATGGACGTAGCGAAACGTTTACAAGATTACGGGTTTCATTCTCCGACTATGTCTTTCCCTGTGGCCGGTACATTAATGATTGAGCCGACTGAGTCTGAGTCGAAAGTTGAACTTGACCGTTTTATTGAAGCCATGACTTGTATTCGCGATGAAATTCGCAAAGTAGAGCAGGGCGAATGGACAGCAGACAACAACCCGTTACACAATGCCCCGCATACATTAGCGGATATTACCGATGCTACATGGGATCGTGCTTATAGCATTGCTGAAGCGGTATTTCCTGTGCCTGCAGCCGCAGCGAATAAGTTTTGGCCAACGGTTAATAGGATTGATGATGTTTATGGGGATAGGAATTTGATTTGTTC
>JBPOFN010000027.1:0-60914 GCA_051251725.1 Thalassotalea sp.
AAATAATTGCTACTGACTAATCTATTGGTTTTGGTTTTGGTTTTGGTTTTGGTTTTGGTTTTGGTTTTGGTTTTGGTAGCATATGAAACGACTCAATGAATAAAATCCGGTGGCATATCGACCAACAGGCGAAAATTTTTAACGCCTGTTGGTTTTATTGCCATCATTACCAGCTTGCTAATGATGGCAAAGTGAAAGTTTGACCTTGATAGTTTAGCACTACGTATTGCGGCTCTATCGCGATAATTTTCACTTTATTTTCAATAACATCGCCAACAAATTTTTCTTCTCCATTCACTTTAACCGAACCCTTACCATCTGACTCGTATAAGTGCATTTGAAAATCAACTTGTGGCATGCCATCTTGAACCCACTGGGGCATTTCCATCAAAGGTTTTAGTTTGGAAGTCGTATTGGACTGTTGATTATCAAATTCTTCGGTTTCATTTAAACGTTTAGTTTCTTCAATCGCAGTTTGAAATAACGTCAATAATTCATCTGAAACCCCCTCTTGAGCTTCAACTTTAAATTCTGGTACCGGTTTGGGTTTACTACTAATAAGAATAAGCTCGGGCTCTAGTGCTGCTTTGGGCTCATGTGCTGACTCTAGTTCTAGTTCTAGTTCAAGTTCAGATTTAATATTAGCCACTTTTTCTGAACTATTATCAGCCAGCTTATTATTTGTTAAAGCCGTTTTATCATCATCGCTAGGCTTGTTTTCAGGCGCTATATTAGCTGATGGCTGAGAGTTAGACTGAGAGAAAGACTGAGCATTAACCGCTGGCGTTTGAGTATTATCGATTACTTGAGTCGTTTTATTGTTCGCATCACTTACTTTTTGCTCAACCACATTTATTGGTGGTACTGATGACTCAGCCAATTGTGGATGTTCTGTTATTGCAACTGCCTCAGGTGTTAACTTATTAGCAAACCAATAGCCGGTTAATAAGGCGCCACCAACTAATAAAGCGACAACTAAAGCAACCGAGACCAATGCTTTGACCATAGATTGTTGCGACCACTGCGGCGCTTTATCTTGTTGGCCTAAGGCTTCGTAAGAGGCACTGATCACCGTTTTTTTATTCACTAAGGTTTGATTGCTGCTATACGCTCTTAATAAAGCACGATCACACAATAAATTTATCAACCGCGGAATACCATTCGATAATTTATGAATATGCTGCATCGCTTTGTCATTGAACAGCATACGCGGAGATTTAGCGACATCTAAGCGATGTTTTATATACTGAGATACTTCTTGCTTAGTTAATGGCATTAAATGATAACGAGCGGTAATACGCTGCGCTAATTGACGTAAGTCTTGACGTTGTAATAATTGTTGTAATTCAGGTTGGCCAATTAAAATGACCTGTAATAACTTTTTAGTATTGGTTTCCAGGTTAGTTAATAATCTTAACTGCTCTAATACTTCCGGCTGAAGATGCTGCGCTTCATCAATAATTAAAATAGTATTAATACCGTTTTCATGATTTTTTAATAACTTTTCTTGAATTTTATCGGTTAGCGTTTTTAAGGTCGCACCGGTTTTTCGGTACCTAACTTTTAACTCATCACAAATAGTGGCTAATAATTCTTGCGACGATAAGGTCGGATTTAAAATAAACGCTACTTGTGTGTTGTCAGGTATCTGCGCTAATAAACAACGACTTACAGTGGTTTTACCTGTACCGACTTCGCCAGTTAATAAAACAAAACCGCCTGTATCACCTAAGCCATAAGTTAAATGATTTAATGCCTCGCGATGGCGATCACTCATAAACATAAAATCAGGATTAGGGGCGATAGAAAAAGGTAGCTCGGTTAAGCCGAAATAATTGGTATACATGATCCGTCAAAAGTTTAAATGTGTAACTAAGAAAAACTACTCTTTTAGCTGAGATAAGTCAAAAGCTTAACGGATATTATTACAAATTATTAATGACCCTATGCTACTATTTAGTTAGTTCTCATCACTATGTTAAACCGATCACACTATGGCATTTGTTAACTCAATAGACGCGCTCAATTGTTACTTAGTTGGTGGCGCAGTACGCGATACTTTACTTGGTAGAAAAGTAATAGAGCAAGATTATCTGGTCGTCGGCAGCTCAGTAGCAGAAATGCTGTCTTTAGGCTTCTCGCAAGTGGGCAAAGACTTCCCGGTATTTTTACACCCAAAAACCAAAGCAGAATATGCCTTAGCTCGAACTGAAAAAAAAGCCGGTGTTGGTTATACCGGCTTTATTTGTAATGCTGATAAAAGTGTCAGCTTAGAAGATGATTTACTGCGCCGAGATTTAACCGTTAACGCCATTGCCCAAGATAAAAACGGCCAATTATTCGATCCATTTAATGGCCAACAAGATCTGCAAGATAAAGTGTTACGCCATGTTTCTCATGCCTTTGTTGAAGATCCATTACGGGTTTTACGAGTTGCTCGATTTGCAGCCCGCTACCATCAATATGGTTTTACCGTCGCGCCAGAAACCATCGCATTAATGAGCGACATTGCTAACAGCGGCGAACTTGCAAGCTTAAGCGCGGAACGAGTTTTTAAAGAAATTGAACGCAGTTTAGGCGAAGAAAATCCTGAAGTGTTTTTTCAAGTGCTGCGTCAATGTCACGCACTGGCGGCATTATTACCTGAAATAGACAGGCTATGGGGCGTGCCGAACCCAGCAAAGTGGCATCCTGAAATTTGTACTGGTGTTCATACCATGATGGTTTTAAAACAAGCAGTAAAAAAATCGGATAGTATCGCCGTGCGCTTTGCTGCCCTTTGCCATGATTTAGGTAAAGGAATAACGCCAGAGCAGCATTGGCCAAAACATCATGGTCATGAAACCACAGGCTTACCGCTGATAAAAGCCTTAGCTAAACGTTTAAAAGTGCCGAACCAATACCAGCAATTAGCCCTTAAAGTTTGTGAATTCCATTTACATTGCCATAAAGCCTTTGAGTTAAAAGCGACTACCATTTTAAAAGTATTTAATGCTATCGATGTATGGCGAAAACCCGAAGACTTTGCCGACTTTTTATTATGCTGCAAAGCCGATATACAAGGCCGTTTAGGCTTTGAAAATAGAGATTATCCACAAACCGATTTTCTAGCACTGCTCGCTGAAAATACGCGAGCGGTTAGCGCGCAAGCTTTTATCGAACAGGGCTTGACGGGCAAAGATATTAAGAATGCGATGGATAAAGAAAAGATCAGAGTGATTGAAAAAGTTAAAAGCGAATATCTCGCAGCGCAATAGCTATTTATTATCGCCTCTGAAACCAATAAAACTCAACTATTTCAGCTATCACGATTATCACAATCACAAAGATCACAGCCATTTATCATCAATGGCTAAAAAATTGAGCGACTAATTAGCTGAGAAATCGACTGATAAACTATTCATCAGTCAAAAAAAAGCAGGCTTAACCTTAATGGTTAAGTCTGCTTTTTTATTTGACTGTAAGGTTAATTAGCCGCTAAAAGTTATAAGCCGCTCTGACATAATAAAAACCGCCGTTATAATCAAATGGGCTACCTTCATAATGTGTACCGCCAATCGCACCATAAGCGCCGCCTTTTTGTAACTTATGCGCTTCTTGATCGAGCAAATTATTAGCGCCAGCAGATAAGGTTAATTGATCGGTAGCAAAGTAGCTAACCTCGGCATCAAGGGTAATGGCTGAGTCAGCCGTTTCTGACCATGCAGGATCATTTTCATCGGCATGTACCGCAAAGTACTCACCGAAATAATTAATTCGCACAAACATACTCACTTCATCATAACTTTGGGCAAGCGTTAAAGTACCGCGCTGCTCAGGAATCGACTCTTCCAAACGTCGTATTTTAAAATCAGAGGTATATTGGCCAGCGTTATCAACAGAGGTAGCATTATAGTTATAGGCTACGCTAATACGAGTGTCGCCACCTAATAATGCCATGCCGTAGTTCGCGACCACATCAAGACCTTTGGTCGTAGTATCAAAATCATTGGCGAAAAAAGTGACTAAATCAAGGGTTTCGGGAAATTCTACGCCCGCGTTTCTTAAGCCGTCATAATCACTTGGTAGCACTTCAATTTTACTAGTTTGCGCAATACGATCAGTCACTTCAATATTATAGAAATCTGCGGTTAAGAAAAAGTCATCATTTTGATAGACCAGACCAACAGCAAAACTTTCTGACTCTTCAGGTTGCAAAGCAACACCGCCATAATAAGTTGAAACTGGATGTGAGGGTGGATAAGTCGCCGCTTGTACTAAGTTATTGTTGTAATTAGTGGTTTGAGTATTCACGACATTTTCTTGGCCAACTGTTGGCGCTCTAAAACCTGTACTGTGCGAGCCACGTAATGATATTTGATCGTTAAGTGTATATTGCCCAGTGATTTTATAGTTAGTGGTATCACCAAACGTAGAATAATCCTCATAGCGTAAAGCTGCGCCTAATAAAAATTTCTCAGTAATATAAGCTTCAACATCAATATAAGCAGCAAAACTACGACGCACGTTTTCACCTTGAGATTCAGGACTGAAGCCGGCAAATCCATGTGATCCCGCGACAAATTCTTGTGCGGCTAATCGGCCCTTCACCCAAGACGCTTCTTCTCCTGAGATAATTTCGAAACTATCTTCACGCCATTCAACACCCGTGGCAAGATTCATCGGATCAAGCAAACCAACATCAACTTGCTGGGTTAAATCAAAATTAAAGGCTTTTTCTAATTGAATATATTTACCGGTATTAAAGAAGTTGGGTGAATCTGGCCCCATCGACGGGTTAATGGTATTGCCAAGAAAGAATTTTGATTCATTACGGCCAACTGAACCACTGATATCATAAAGAGCATCTTTTAAAAATCCGCTTTTAATCTCACCTTTAGTGCCAATAACTATTGAGGTATCAGTAATATTACCGCCAAACTCTGGTGTATAACCACCAGGATTGGTTTCATTAAATGAGAAACAATCAGGATTATTAGCAACTTCACTAACATATCTCGGATTATCTAAAACATTATCGCCGGTCAAAATATCAGTTGGACAATTACCACTCATATCTGCAGTTAGATCGCCAACTAACAAAGTGTTCGGGGCATCATCCCATTGTTGCCATAAAACCGGGAAATCATCTTTAACGGGTTCGCGTATTTCAACATTATTAACCGTACGGTAAAGGCCTTTATAGACATTACCGCGAGTATGCGGATTACGATAATAAAAACCGCCGGTAACATCGCGCTCCGAATAGTTACCAAACAGGTAAAATTCTTTATCATTACCTAAATCTAATCCAACATTTGCGAACAAAGTAATGTCGTCGTCTATTTTAGGATTACCCCACACCTGCGCAGGGCTTACGATGGCGGTATTGCCAGCATCAAATAACGCTTGGGCATCAGGCCGCTGAACACTTCGACTAGTGGCATCAGCACTTTTATATTGCATACTTAAATTAACAAAACCATTTTGAGTAAACGGCAGACCCACATTGCCATCAAAGGTCGTGGTATCTCCATCACCTTCATAATAGGAGCCATGGCGAACCGACATAGAACCGCCATCGGCATCATCTTTCAACACAAAATTCATCACACCTGCAATCGCATCAGAGCCATATTGCGCCGCCGCGCCGTCACGTAATACTTCGACCTGCTTTAAAGCAATACTTGGGATAACTGAGATGTCAGGGCCTTGAGCGCCATCATTAACGCCGCCACCTTGGAAAGCAATAACGGAGGCGCGATGTCGGCGTTTGCCATTTAATAACACTAAGGTACTGTCTGAAGATAAACCGCGCAAATTGACGGGACGAATTAAAGTTGCGGCATCACTTATCGGTTGTTGTCTAACACTAAATGATGGCACCGCGGCTTGTAGTTGATCAAGTATATCAACCGATGCGTTTTTCACTAATTCATTAGCGCCAATAATATCAATAGGTACTGGTGAGTCAGCAATCGAACGAGGTGCTGCACGCGAACCAACTACGGCGATACGCTCAACTTGTTCGACACTGGCCTTTGCTGCCGATGCTGTCATTGAGCTGGCTCCAAGCGCAGCAGTAATCGCTAGCGCTAATGAACTAGTTTTTAAATGAATTGTCATATCTTCCCTTATACCCTAGTTATAATTATTTTATTTCCACTTGTTTATTCGCTTACATTTTATACAAGCTATTTAAGTTATAAGACAGGAATTGCCGCTTTACAAGTTTCAGCTAAAATTAATAACATCTTGGTTTTGAATGCTTTTATCAAAACCTTTTGGTCATAAAAAAGGCTCCTAATATAGGAGCCTAGTTGAATTTATTGTTATACCCCGTGTCATTCTAAGTGGTCACTTCTTTAGATGGATTGGTATTACTTATATTTACAAGCCTTACTCACAAGTACTAGTGAGTAAGGTAAATACTCATTGAAAATATTAATTAATAGCGAAGAACTTCGCTTGATAAGGCGAAAGTGTATCTGTGCTAATATTTTCCCCCGCCAAACCATGTTCGGTTAACAAACCTGAGCTGATATTTTCAGGCAAAGATAACTGCTGAGACTCAGCGCTAAAGTTAAAACACGCCAATATTTTTTCGCCTTGATAACTACGAATAAATGCTAGCGCGTTTGCATTGTTAACATCAATAAATTCGATATCACCGTATAATAAACATGCTTGTTTTTTACGCCACTGAATAAAAGTTTTATAGGTAGCCAAAACTGAATTTTGATCGGAATTTTGGCTGGCTACCGACGTTTCGATATGCTCTTTGCTGACCGGCAACCACGTTTTATCTGCATTTGAAAAACCGCCATTATTGGTGTCTTGCGTCCAAGGCATTGGAGTACGACAACCATCACGGCCTTTAAAGTTTGGCCAAAAAGCAACACCGTACGGGTCTTGTAAATCTTCAAAGGCAATATCGGCTTCAACTAGCCCTAACTCTTCCCCTTGATAACTACAAACGCTACCACGTAAAGACATTAACATTGCATTAAGCATTTTCATCTGCGCATTATCGTCAGTGCCATTGCCCCAACGAGAAATAACGCGAGCAACATCATGGTTGCCAATCGCCCAACAAGGCCAACCGCTGGTCATTTTAGACTCTAGCGCTTCAACCGTTTTTTGAATATATGCCGGGCTACCATCATTGCCTAATAATTCAAAGCTATACGACATATGTAAGCGCTTATCACCGTTGGTATATTCAGCCATAGTTTGTAACGAGTCTTCTGATGAAATCTCGCCAAGTGTCGCCACATCAGGGTATTTATCCATTAACGCGCGAATATCTTCCATAAAGGTAATATTTTCAGGCTGAGTGTTATTAAAATAATGGTACTGAAAAGCATAGGGATTATCTTCACTAAAACCACTACCTTTACGTGCGGCGGCTGGTTTCGCTGGGTTATCTCTTAACTGTTGGTCATGAAAGCAAAAGTTAATCGCATCTAAACGGAAACCGTCAACGCCCTTTTGTAACCAATATTCAACATTATCAAGTACGGCGGTGCGCACCGCCGGATTGTGAAAATTTAAATCCGGCTGCGAAGTTAAAAAGTTATGCAGATAATACTGCCCTCTTCTTGGCTCCCATTGCCATGCCACACCACCAAAAATAGATAACCAGTTATTGGGCGGGCTACCATCTGGCTTAGCATCAGCCCAAACATACCAATCTGCTTTATCATTGATTTTATCTTGACGACTTTCGGTAAACCAAGCATGTTGATCAGAAGTGTGACTCAGAACTTGGTCAATCACTACTTTGATATCAAGCGCTTTAGCTTTAATCACTAATTCATCAAAGTCAGCCATTGAACCAAACATTGGGTCCACTTCACGATAATCACTAATATCGTAGCCAAAATCATTCATCGGTGATTTAAAGAAAGGAGAAATCCAAATCGCATCTACCCCTAAGCTATCAATATATGGCAACTTCTCAATAATGCCGGGCAAATCACCAATGCCATCATTGTTTGCATCCATATAGCTGCGCGGATAAATCTGGTATATAATCGCACCACGCCACCACGCTTCTAGGTTATTAGCTTTTTGTTTCATAATAATCTCAACATCTTTCTTATGTAGCTGAAGCTTAACTAAGTCTCACTTAATACTTTTTAACAAGGTATTCACTTAACAAAGTAAATCCAGCTACCTATAATAGTGCTTAAATCATAGAAATGTCACAAAAGTAGTGCAACTTAGTGCATACGTATGCATGATTAATTCACGGCAAAACTAGCATGCATACGTATGTAATATATTGCTCAACACGGACACATGGGCATAATCCATAAACAAATTTCTATTTATGTTATTTGTGGTCTATATCTTGTAGTAGTTTTTATAATGATAATAATGAATTATCCTAAAACTTTATTAATTTAGTCCCCACAAGTAATGAAAAATTACGATGTTATTTAATTATACATTTTGGCTGTTCGATCGAATGAACAGTAAAATTAACAGGTAAAAATTTATTATGGTTAATAAAACAGATTCAAAAGTAACAAGTGAACAAATCAAAGCGGCAATCGAATATCATCTTAAATTTACCCAAAACGAAGTCGCCGATACCGATAATAGTCAAGCTTATTGGGAAGCTACTTGTTTAGCCGTAAATGATTTAGTAGTAGATAAACTACAAAAGACGCGCGCACGCCAATCCGAAGAAGATTTAAAAAGCGTTAACTATTTATCGCTTGAATATTTGATGGGCCGTTTGCTGTCAAATAACTTACATAACCTAGATATTTATCAAACCGCCGAAAAAGCCGTGAAAGAATTAGGCTATGAGTTAAGTGACTTATGTGAAGAAGGCGCTGATTTAGCCTTAGGTAATGGTGGCTTAGGTCGTTTAGCGGCATGTTTTTTAGACTCATTAGCCACTTTAGACTACCCAGCAACCGGTTATGGTATTCATTACCAACACGGTTTATTCAAGCAAAGTTTTGAAAACTGTCGTCAAATGGAAATGCCTGATATTTGGCGCGAATACGGCAATCCGTGGGAAGTCTGTCGCCCTGAATCTTCACAACATATTCCGCTTTATGGCCATGTTGAACATCAAACACAAGCCGATGGCAGCATAAAGTCAATTTGGCACCCAAAAGCAAACATCAAAGGTGTCGCTTGGGATATTCCAATTGTTGGTTACAACACCGATACCGTAAATGTGTTACGTTTATGGGAAAGTAGAGCTGACGAAGCTTTCAACTGGCACTTATTTAACATGGGTGACTATTTACATTCACATCATGACAACGTCCTTGCTGAAACCGTTTCTAAAGTGTTATATCCAAACGATGAGCACGATGCCGGTAAAGAATTACGTTTTATTCAGCAATATTTTTTCTGTGCTTGTTCGATGAAAGATATCATTGCTCGCCATCAGAAAAAACACGGTATTGATTGGCAAGGTTTTGCAAAAAACACCGCTATTCAACTTAATGATACGCATCCAACGATCGCTATTTTAGAATTAATGCGCACCTTACTTGATGATTATCAAACACCTTGGGATGATGCTTGGGCACTTTGTCGTCAAGTATTTGCTTACACCAACCACACCTTATTACCTGAAGCGTTAGAAAAATGGTCGGTTAAATTATTTGAAAAAGTATTACCTCGTCACTTAGAGATTCTTTATCACATCAACGAAGAATTCTTAAATAAAGAAGTGCAAGCGAAATGGCCTGATAACTTCCAAATGCGCGGTAAACTGTCAATTATTGAAGAAGGCCAAGAGCGTATGGTGCGTATGGCGCACTTATGTGTAATCGCTTCTCATAAAGTGAATGGCGTAGCTGAAATTCATTCTAAATTGGTGAAACAGGATTTATTCCCTGAGTTTGATGCTTTATACCCAAATAAGTTAACTAACGTAACTAACGGTATTACTCCGCGTCGTTGGTTAAAATCATGTAACCCGCTATTATCAGAACTATTATCAAAAAATATCGATGGTGATTGGGCGAAAAATTTAAATAGCTTAACTGACCTTGAAAAATTAGCTGACAACGAGCAATTTCAACAAGAGTTTATGGCGATAAAACATCAAAATAAAGTAAGCTTTGCTGAAGAAATTTTAGAGCTAACTGGCGTACAAGTTAGCCCTGACGCTATTTTTGATGTGCAAATTAAACGTTTGCATGAATACAAACGTCAGCATTTAAATTTCTTACATATTTTGGCCTTGTATTACCGTTTATTACAAAATCCAAATATGGAAATGCAACCAAGAGTATTTATTTTTGGCGCAAAAGCAGCACCAGGTTATTACTTAGCAAAAGAAATCATTTATGCCATTAATAAAGTGGCAGAAAAAATTAATAACGATGATCGTATTCAGGGCAAACTAAAAGTAGTATTTTTACCTAACTACCGTGTTAGTTTAGCGGAAAAAATCATTCCAGCGGCAGATGTATCTGAGCAAATATCAACTGCAGGTAAAGAAGCATCTGGTACCGGTAATATGAAATTAGCCCTTAACGGCGCGGTGACTATTGGTACTTTAGATGGTGCTAATATCGAAATTGCTGAAGAAGTGGGTGACGATAACATTTTCATTTTTGGTAATACGGTTGAGCAAGTAAAAGAAATTCGCGCTAACGGTTATAACCCATTCGCCTTTTATAATTCAAACCCTGAATTAAAAGCTGTGTTAGATTGGTTAGACAGTGACTTTTTTACCCCAGGCCATCCGTATGAGTTATCAGCAATTAAACATAGCTTACTTGATGGCGGTGACCCATACTTAGTGTTAGCTGACTTCCAATCATATTGTGATGCGCAGCAAAAACTCGATTATGCTTATCGCGATACTAAACGTTGGGCTCACATGGCTATTATGAACACAGCGATGATGGGCAAGTTTAACTCAGATCGCTCAATTCAAGATTATGTTGATAACATTTGGCAATTAACACCAAGTAAAAAATAAAAACCCAGTACACTAAGGAGTAGTAACTATATGATCAAAAATGCCGCAACTATTAGTAGGTTTGTTGCCGAACAAATAAACCAGCCATTGAATGTATTTGGGCTGCAAAAAGACAGTAAAACCCAGTTATTAACTTTTCTAACCTGCCAACCACAAGCAGACCAAGTTAAGGTGATACAAAAAGGCACGAATAAAGTTGTGGCGACCCTTGATAAAATAGATGAACAAGGATTGTTCTATAAAAAATTACGCCGTAAAAACACCTTCGAGTACTTCTTAGAAGTGACCGAAGGTGAACATACTTACCAGCTGGAAGATAGCTACGCTTATGAACCTACGCTCGGTGAGCTTGATATTCATTTGTTAAGTGAAGGCACACATCATTATCCTTATAAGATATTGGGTGCACACACACATCAGCAAAACGGCACTCTAGGTGTTGCGTTTTCGGTGTGGGCGCCAAATGCCTCTCGCGTTTCTGTTATCGGAAATTTTAATAATTGGGATGGCCGTCGTCATCCTATGCAAAACGTTAGCTATTCAGGCTACTGGAATATTTTCATTCCAAACGTAATAGCCGGTGATTTATATAAGTTTGAACTCGCAGATAGCCAAGGTCATTTATTACCGCAAAAATCTGATCCTATGGGTTCACATGCGCAATATCGCCCTGATACTGCTTCTATTGTTAGTGAAAACAAATCATACCAATGGCAAGATGAAAAATGGCTTGCAGAGCGTGAAAAACGCAACGATCGCGATGCTGCCATTTCAATTTATGAAGTGCATTTGGGTTCATGGAAACGTGACGCTGACAATAACTTTTTAAATTATCGAGAGCTTGCTGATCAACTGATCCCTTACACCTTAGAAATGGGTTTTACTCATCTGCAGTTAATGCCGGTCAGTGAATTCCCTTATGATGGCTCTTGGGGTTATCAGCCGGTTGGCTTATTCGCTGCCACAGCCCGCTTTGGCACCGCAGAAGACTTTCAATACTTTGTTGATGAATGTCATAAAGCCAACTTAGGTGTGTTAATTGATTGGGTACCGGGACATTTCCCTACCGACACCCATGGTTTAGCAGAATTTGACGGTACTTGTTTGTATGAACATGCTGACCCTCGCCAAGGTTTTCATCCTGATTGGAATACCTTAATTTATAATTACGGCCGCAATGAAGTCGCTAATTTTCTTCGCGCCAGTGCTTTACATTGGTTAGATAGATTTCACGTTGATGGCATACGCGTTGATGCTGTTGCCTCAATGTTGTATTTAGATTACAGCCGCGAACACGGTGAATGGATCCCGAATCAACATGGCGGCCGCGAAAACTTAGAAGCTGTAGATTTTTTAAAACGCTTTAACGAAGAATTATACAGCCAGTATCCAGGTTGTATGTCAGTAGCCGAAGAGTCAACCTCTTGGCCTGGCGTTTCTAAACCAACTGAATATGGTGGTTTAGGCTTTGGTTATAAATGGAATATGGGCTGGATGAATGACTCGCTTGAGTACATGCAACATGATCCTATTCATCGTCAGTATCATCACAATGAACTTAGCTTTAGCTTAGTTTATGCCTTTGATGAAAATTTTATTTTACCAATCAGCCACGATGAAGTAGTCCACGGTAAAGGCTCTATTTTAGATCGCATGCCGGGCGATGCTTGGCAAAAATTTGCTAATTTACGTGCTTATTATGGCTTTATGTGGGCGCATCCAGGTAAAAAATTATTGTTTATGGGCTGTGAATTTGCCCAAGGCAAAGAATGGAATTTTGAACAATCACTTGACTGGCATCAACTCGATGAAGAATGCCATTTAGGTGTACAACAATTAATTAAAGATTTAAATAATACTTATGTCAGCACACCTGCGCTGTATCAAAAAGATTGTGATTCGGCAGGATTTTGTTGGTTAGATCACGATAACGCCCAGCAATCGGTGTATTCATTTATTCGATTTGGTGAGCAAGATCAAAAACCTGTGTTAGTTGTCTGTAACTTTACTCCGCAAGTACATCACAACTTTAGAATTGGGGTACCCGAGGCCGGCAACTATCAAGAAATATTAAATACTGACGCTGACATTTATGGCGGCAGTAACCAAGGAAATTCAGGTTTAATTACCAGTCAACCGACGCCTTGGCAACATCAAAATACAAGTATTGAAATTACCGTGCCGCCATTAAGCACGGTTATGTTCACTCTTGTAGACTAAGGAAACAAATCATATGGCTTATCAAGTAACCTCTGGACGCTCTTATCCTTTAGGGGCTAAAGTTTTACCTGACGGCATTAACTTCGCACTTTTTTCAACTAATGCGACAAAAGTCGAACTTTGTCTTTTTGACAATACCGGTACTAAAGAAGTAAAGCGCGTTGAACTACCCGAATTTACCGATGACATTTGGCACGGGCATATTGCTGATTTACCCGCAGGCACGCTATATGGTTATCGCGTTTATGGGCCATACGAACCACATAATGGACATCGGTTTAATCCGAATAAATTATTAATTGATCCTTACGCGAAAAAGTTATTTGGTGAGTTTATTCAATCAGATACTCATTACGCCTACGATCTTGACAGTCGCCAGCGTGATCTGACTTTTGATATTCGTGATAACGCCAAATACATGCCTAAATGTGTTGCGATAAACGACTTAGAAAAGTGTACTACCCACCCACAAGTTCGCCGCCGCGATACTATGTTTTATGAAATGCATCCAAAAGGTTTTACCCAAAACCATCCTGATGTGCCTAAAAATATCCGCGGTACTTTTTCTGGTTTAGCAGATAAAAGCATTTGTGATTATTTAGTCGACTTAGGTATCACCAGTGTTGAACTATTACCTGTTCATACTTTTTTTGACGAGCCGTTTTTAACGGAAAAAAACTTAACCAATTATTGGGGTTATAACTCGATTGGTTTTTTTATTCCCAATGCTAAATATTGTCATGAAGACGACATTAACGATTTTAAAAAGTTAATTGAAACTTATCATGCTGCTGGTATTGAAGTGATTTTAGATGTGGTCTACAACCACACCGCTGAAGGCAGTGAACTTGGGCCCACGATCAGCTTTAAGGGAATAGATAACGCCAGTTATTACCGCTTAGCACCTGAGCATAAACGCTATTATGTTAACTACTCTGGCTGTGGTAATACCTTAAACATTTCTCATCCTCGGGTACTACAAATGGTTACCGACAGCCTACGTTATTGGGTTGAGATCATGGGTGTTGATGGCTTCAGATTTGACCTTGCCCCTATTTTAGGACGCGGTGAAACACATTTTAGTGAAAATAATCACTTCTTTAGTGCCTTAAGACAAGACCCTATTTTATCCCGAGTGAAGTTAATTGCTGAACCTTGGGATATTGGTGTTGATGGTTATCAACTTGGCCGCTTTCCTAATAGCTGGTTAGAGTGGAATGATCGCTTTCGTGATACTGTGCGCCGCTTTTGGCGCGGTGATGAAGGCTTAGCCCCAGAGTTTGCTAAACGCTTACATGGCTCAGCCGATATTTTTGCCAAACCAAGTCGTCGACCAAGCGCGAGTGTTAACTTAATTACCACTCATGACGGATTTACTCTTCATGACTTAGTGTCTTATGAAGATCGCCACAATCAACTTAATGGCGAAAATAATCGTGATGGCCATGGCGCTAACTTTAGCTGTAATTTTGGCTTTGAAGGTGAAACCGACAACCTAGTGATCAATCAATTACGCTTACAACAAAAACGTAACTTATTAGCGACCTTGTTCCTTTCACAAGGCACGCCATTATTATTAGCGGGTGACGAATTTAATAATTCACAAGACGGTAATAACAACGCCTATTGTCAAGACAATGATATTTCTTGGTTAGATTGGCATCGGGTCGAAGAAAATGACTTATTACCTTTTGTTAAGCATTTAATAAAACTACGTAAAAAACATCCATTATTAAACCGGATGAACTACCAACACGGCTTAACCACCTCTGATAAAACCGGATTACCTGATATCAGTTGGCTAAGTTGTAAAGGTAAATTAATGAACGAAAAAGACTGGCATAACAGCAGTATTAAATGTTTTGCCATGTTACTCGCGGATACTGATTACAACAAACCAACGGAAGTTTTGCATGAACACGACGATGATGCCTTATTGGTTATCTTTAATGCTCATGGAACGACCATCAATTATCAATTACCTGAGCTTAAGGGCACATGGCAAGTTTTGATAAATACCGCAGAATTTACGGCCGCAACTGCAATTAATAATAATAATAAGCTGAAAAACAACAACTACATCTTAAGTGCACATAGCTGTGTGGTGTTGAGTTATAGCCAGAATACTGCTACAACCACCAATGAAGAGTAATGAAATGAGTTTAGTAGAACAATTAGCTGGGGCGGTAGGATTTCACCCTAGCTACACGGATGCATTTGGCACGTTAATCGAGTCATCAGAGCAAGCATATCGCTCGCTGTTATCCGCTATGGGTTATGATGTTAACAATGAAGATAAATTACAACAAAGTATTGTTGAAATAAATGAAAGCCACTGGCGCAATATGTTACCGCCAGTGCACATTGCTAAATTAGAAGAAGATAATCATAAATTAACGCTGAGTATAAAATCTGATATTGCTGATGATATTCATTGGACTATCACGACAGAGTCAGGTTTACAGTATCAAGGTCATCAGTATATTCATGATATGGAACATCTAGAATATGCTAAATTTGATGACGCCCAATACAATAAATTCAGCCTTGTTTTACCAAAATTAATCATGGGTTACCATTCAATTACGGTTCAGCACGGTAATATTACTGCCACTTGTCCGCTGATTTTTGCGCCCAGAACTAGCTATCACCCTTACGAAGCAGCAAACTTTAAAATGTGGGGCTATGCGGCACAATTATACGCACTAAAAAGTGAAAACAATTGGGGCGCCGGTGACTTTGGTGATTTATCGCCACTGATTAAAACCACCGCTAAACAAGGTGTTTCAGTATTGGGCTTAAACCCTTTACATCCGCTGTATCAAAACAATCCAGCACATTGCAGCCCATACTCACCAATGAGCCGCTGTTTTTTAAATACTTTTTATATTGATGTTACTCAAATTGAAAACTACAACACCTCAAAAATGGCGCAGCGCCGTGTTAACAGTAAAGCCTTTCAAGCTAAATTAGCTGCGGCTCGCAATAGTGAGTTTATCGACTATCCGGCGGTTGCTGATATTAAATATCAAGTATTAGAAATTTTATATAAAGACTTTTTAAAAAATGGTGATGTGCAGTTAAAACAAGATTTTGCTAACTTCAAAGAACAGCAAGGTTTAGGTTTAGTTCGCCAAACGACTTTTGAAGCGCTTTATGAACATTTTCGAACGTTAGATGAAAACACCTATAACTGGAAAAATTGGCCGGTAGAATACCACCAACCAAATTCTCAAGCTGTTACTGATTTTCAACAGCAACATAGCCAACGCATTGGTTATTTTGCTTATTTACAATGGCAAGCTCACCGACAATTATCAGCTATTACAAAATTAACCAAAGAACAAGGTATGCCGATTGGTCTATACCTTGATTTAGCGGTTGGCTGTGATGGTTCAGGTGTAGACGTTTGGGCCGATCAAGGCGTTTATGTTGCTGGTGCTGCTGTTGGCGCACCGCCAGATGCCATGAATACCTTAGGCCAAAACTGGGGGTTAACCCCAATGAATCCGGTCGAGCTACAAAAACAAGGGTATCAACCGTTAGTTAAAGCACTACGTTGCAATATGAAATATGCGGGTGCTTTACGTATTGATCATATTCTCGGCTTGATGCGCCAGTACTGGGTTGCTCCTGGTATGCAAGCCAATGAAGGTGTGTATATCACTTACCCACTGGCCGATATTTTACGTATTATTGCGTTAGAGTCTCGTCGCGCTGAATGTGTTGTAATTGGTGAAGACTTAGGTACTGTGCCTGCAGGCTTTAGTGAAATAATGGCTGATGCTGGCCTACTTTCTTACAAAGTCCTTTATTTTGAAACATGGGAGTCTGGGTTATTTAAACGCCCGGAAGCATACCCAGAACTGTCGATGGTGACAGTATCAACACATGACATTCCAACCCTTACGGGTTGGTGGTCAGGTCGTGATTTAGAATGGCGACAAAATTTAAATCTTTATCCCAATGATGAAATGGGGCCAGCTGATCGAGCAAACAGAATAGCCGATCGAACTAACCTGATTTCAGCATTAGATGATATGCAAGTCATCGATATGAGCAATGCACCGCAGCAGTCACCTGCTGTAATGAACAGAGAATTAAGTTTATCTGTTCAGCGCTATTTAGCTCATGCTCCAAGTGCAATTCAATTGATTCCTATGGAAGATGCATTAGAAGTACGTGAACAAGTTAACGTACCAGGCACAATTGATGAACACCCCAACTGGCGTCGTAAAGTACCGGTTACTGTCGAAGATTTTTGCCAACAAGAGTCGGTTGAGCAAATCGCGAGAGTAATGCAAGAAATACGTCCCAAAGTTTAATAAGTAGATGTAATAATGAACAATAATAACTCGTGGGGACGAGTTTTATTGTCATCTATGTTGGCATGCAGCTTAGCTGCATGCTCACAAGATGATGCTAAAACGTTAACAAAGAACACTGATCATAAATCAACACTCCTAACCTCAGTACCCATCAAAAATAAGCTCAGCACCGCTAGTGACTTAACTCACTATTTAAATCGTCCAGTCGAAGACGAAGTCTTTTATTTCGTGTTACCTGATCGCTTTGAAAATGGTGACCCTAATAACGATCAAGGCTCAAAAACCATTGCCCTTTCACAAGGCGGTTTTGATCCTAGCAACAAAGCTATGTATCACGGCGGCGATATTCAAGGCCTGAAAGACAAATTACCCTACATTAAAAATATGGGGGTCAGCGCAATTTGGTTAACGCCAATAATGCGCAATCGTGCTTTGCAAGGTGATAGCTCTGGATATCACGGTTATTGGATTTTAGACTTTACCGAAATTGACCCGCATTTAGGCTCAAATGAAGAATTAAAAGCCTTTATTGACGCCGCGCATCAAGAAAATATTAAGGTCTATTTTGACATCATCGCAAATCATACCGCTGACGTAATTCGCTATAAAGAATGCCATCTACCTGATGGTACACCGCTCAATGATTGTACTTATCGCTCGCTAGCTGAAGTTGAAAAGCTGGGAACATATACGCCTTATTTACCTACAGGCAGTGAAAACGTTAAAGCCCCTGCTTGGTTAAATAATCCTAAGTATTATCACAATCAAGGTGAAACGACTTACCAAGGTGAAAATTCAATTTATGGCGATTTTGCCAGCCTAGATGATATCAACACTGACGACCCAGAAGTGGTCAAAGGCATGATAGAAATATTCAAAGGTGTGGTTTCTGAATTTAAGCCTGATGGTTTTAGAATAGACACAGTTAAACACGTTAATCTTGAATTTTGGCAAGAATTTTCACCAGCAATTGTTGCACATGCAAGAGAATCAGGCATTCCACAATTTTTCATGTTTGGGGAAGTTTACGATCCATCACCTGATGTTTTAAGTAAATTTACTGGCTCGGGAAAAATGCAATCGGTGCTAGATTTTGGTTTTCAAGATGCGATTGATAAAACCTTAATCAAACAACAAGGAACCGATGTTTTTAAAAAGCTCTTTGACCAAGATCATAAATACAACGACCAAGACAGCCATGCCAATCGCTTATTAAACTTTGTGGGTAATCATGATATGGGGCGGATGGCCTTTATGCTTAATAACAGCGAATTTAATTACAGTGAAGCTGAAAAAATCAAACGGGTTTTACTCGGCCATGCTTTGATGTATTTTGCCCGCGGTATTCCGGTTATTTATTATGGTGATGAACAAGGTTTTGTCGGTGACGGCAATGACCAAGGTGCACGCCAAAATATGATGCCGTCAAAAGTTGACAGCTTTAATGACGATGACTTATTAGCAACGGATAAAACCACCGCTGATGAGAACTTCGATGAAAGTCATTTGTTCTATCGCGCTTTTGCACAATACGCTGATCTTTATTTTAATCACCAAGCATTACGACATGGTAAACAAGCGATAGTGCACAGCCAAAGCAGCCCTGGTTTATTAGCTTTTACTCGCACCCTAGGCAATGACAAATTTTTGATTGTTGCTAACACCGATGTAAAAGCGATTAATAAATCAATCGCGGTTAAAACTAAAACATCATTGGTGTTTGCTGAACAGCCGCATCAGCATCAAGCTAGCGCGCAAGACGGCTCCTTGGCAATTAAACTACCTGCGTTAAGTTTTGCAATTTACCAGTTAAAATAAAACGGGTAAAAGTCGCGACTTCTCGCACGCATCGAGATTGAAAAAAACAATAAAAAAAGCCAGTCGCCTGACTGGCTTTTGGATTTAGCAAACTACATTTAAAACAAAAACATTAGGGTCTGTTGAGCTTTGTATTACTTTTGAGCAACAGGCTGTTTTATTCATTAACAAAGCAGGATGAGTGCGATTTAGACCCTCTCGGCTTTGGTTCAACGTCGCTCTAGCTTCCACATCCATGTGGTCGTAAATAAACGAATTCTAATGTGGTTAGGCGTAAAATAGCCATTGCCCTTCGGGCTGAGGCCAAAATTGTCTTATGTTACGTTAGAAATAATTCGTTCAGATCGCTAAATCTCATTATTTCTGCCTTACCTAAGACAATTTTTTCTCTCAGCTCAAATTATAAACAAAGATCAATAGCCTCTAGGTTATTTTTTATCTTTTTTCTTACCCATCACGGATTCACGCTTAGGGCCTGGAAGGTTACTTCTAAAAGTAAATTTAGTAATGTTATTGTAGCCTTCAAACCACTGCTGTCCTGGTTCTGTGTGATATTCATGTGATAACCCCCACTCAAGCGCAGCACCTGGATATTTGTCTCCATCAAGTGATTCTACAGTGCCAATAGCATCAGGAACATTACGAATATAAGACATAATCTCAAAATTAATTCCGTCTTTGGAAAACTGCATAGTGCCCTGCTCTGGCCCATCTTTGCATGAGATCATCGCGATACCATCGCGATATTTCCAAATAGCTAACTCATGGCCACTTTGGGTAATAGGATTAAATTCAGATTTAATATATGGCCCTTCAGGCTGATCAGCAATTGCCACGCCCCAACGAATTTCACGGCCACCCGCAGTTGTTTTTTCACCAAAACGTTCACCTTTATAATATAAATAAAATTTATTGTTATAAAACATTAATGTTGGATCATGAACTTTATGGCTGTCAAAATCACCTTGCTCTTTGACCATAAAACGATTGTCTTCATCACCTAACCAGACACCATTATTTGCAGCCTTTAAAATTGGCTTAGCGAGTTTCTTCCAAGGCCCGGTTGGTGAATCGGCGATTGCCATACCGACTTCATTTTTAGAGCGGTTTAAATACGGCGCTTTTATCGTTTGATAAACTAAATAATATTTACCTTCATGGGCCATAACCTCAGGAGTAAATACCGAGCGGTCGTCATACTGGCCTTTTTCACCGCGACCTACCGCCATGCCTTGCTCATTCCAATGATTGCCATCTTTAGAAGTGGCATACCATACTTCGGTTTTATCCCACGGAAATACTTTCTTTTCTGGGTCGCCAGTACCAAAGCCATAGCTTTTACCAACCCCTTTGGTATACCAAGTGTAATAAAGCCCGTCGATAAACAATACTTTCGAAGGATCGCGTCGGGCAACACCTTTTTCAAAAGCAAAATCACCGGTTAGGTTTTGCTTGCTAAACCAGCCAAACCATTCCGAATTTTTATGATAATTTCTTTCAAGCGCCCGTTTTGAAGCCGCACTTAATTTAGTCGGATCTTTAATTGCGAGATAATCAAAATCAGCTTGCGAGTATTTAGAAATATCAAAAGTATCATTTTGATTTGTTTGTACACTGTTATCAGCAGCATATAAATTACCGCTAGATAACCCAAGCAGCGCAGCGCCCAATAATAATCGATAAGTTTTTTTCATAATGGCTTAATTAAAGTTATTTGAATCACGAATATAAAATAGCACAACTTTGTTAACAATTTAACATAAAATCAAGGGTAAATTAGTAAAATTAAATATAGACAAAGAAATGAAAGCGCTTACAATCAAGTTACTTCCCCAAGATTACTCTGAGGCACATGTGCATAAGCAAACCAAATACGCTTTGTATTCACTCTTTTTTTCACTGTTGACGCTTTTTTCGTTACCAACAATTGCTAATACCAACCTTTGGCAATGGCAGAATGTCGAAGCTTCTGGCCAACCTATTGCACGCCATGAAGCAGGACTTGTTGGTTATCAAGATAAAATTTATCTGCTCGGTGGCAGGCGTATTAATGCCACAAGTGTCTTTGCTACCAAAACACAAAGCTGGGAAAATTTATCAGCCCCGCCCATTGAACTACATCATTTTCAACCGGTCGTTTTGCAAGATAAAATTTATATTATTGGCGCACTAACCGGCCAATGGCCAAATGAACAGGCCGTGGATCGCGTGATCATTTTCGATCCCAAAGAAGACACTTATACCTTTGGTGATGAAATCCCTCAGCATCGTCGACGCGGCGGCGCAGGTGTAAGCGTTTATAACAATAAAATTTATCTTGTTGGCGGCATTGTTAATGGTCATATGGATGGTTATCAAGCTTGGTTTGACGAATATGACCCAAGCACAGGAAAATGGACAACATTGCCTGATGCGCCCAATGCTCGTGATCATTTTCAAGCACTCACATTAGAAGATAAGTTATATGCGTTTTCAGGCCGCACGACCTCCAAACGTACAAATCAAGATATGGCGTTAACCGTTGCCCACGGTAATATTTACGATTTTAAGCGCCAGCAATGGCAAGTGGTAACCGAAAAAACCAAAGTTCCAACCTTACGTGCCGGTGGCGGCGCTTTTGTTTGGCAAAATAAGATAGTGATCGGCGGCGGAGAAAGTACCGCCCAACAAGCCGCTCATGCCGAAATAGAAGCGTTTGATACCAAAACAGCGAGCTGGCAACAATGGCCAAATATGTTACAAGGCCGACACGGCACTGGCTTTGTTGTTATTGATGGTTATGTCTATAGCGCTTCAGGCTGTGGCGCAAGAGGCGGCGAGCCTGAACTATATTCCATCGAACGGCTTAAATTACCAACGGATAAACAACAAGGCGAGACACTCCCTGTAATCAGCTCAGCAGCTACAATAATAGAAAAACAATGGCATACCATTACCCGTTCATTTATTGGCCCAATAGTGTCAGAAACTGACAAGCATAACCCATTTTTACATTACAAATTGATGGTTAACTTTAAGCACCCGGCTTCGGGCCTCTCAGTAGCTGTTCCTGGTTTTTTCGCCGCCGATGGTAATGCCCATAACTCAAGTGCCGATACAGGCAATATTTGGCAAGTGAGATTTAATCCACCAAAACAGGGACAATGGCAATATCAAGCCAAGCTTTATGCCGGTAATAATATCGCTGTTAGTCACAGCTTTGACTTGGCAACTAAGGTTCCATTGACTGATAACGCAGGCAGTTTCTACGTTATTCAAAGTGACAAACAAGGTACTGATTTCAAAGCCAACGGCCGCTTAATCACGGAGAAAGGCTATTTTAAATTTCAAGATACCGATAACTATTGGCTTAAAGGGGGCACCAATAGCCCTGAGAACCTGCTCGGTTATGTCGATTTTGACAACACTTATCGTATTGATGCGCCAGCAAGAGCCGGTGAAGCCGCGCCTAACCAAACACTACATAGCTTTGCCGCTCATAAAAAAGACTGGCAAACCGGCGATCCCGTCTGGCAACAAGATAAAGGTAAAAGCATTATTGGCGGCATTAACTATTTAGCCGAACAAGGGATGAATTCTGTTTATTTTCTCACCCTTAATATTTTAGGAGACGGCAAAGATGTTTGGCCATACCGTAGCCATAAAGACTTTACTCGTTTTGATGTCAGTAAATTAGCGCAATGGGAAGTGCTATTTGAACATATGCAAAGTAAAGGCATTTTACTGCATTTGGTTATTCAAGAAACTGAAAACGAAACCATGTTAGACAATGGCGATACGGGGAAGTTAAGAAAGCTTTATTTTAATGAGCTTATTGCAAGATTTGGCCATCACCTTGCTTTAGTTTGGAATTTGGGTGAAGAAAATGGCTATGCAAAATGGTCGCCTAAGGCACAAAATAACCAGCAACGAAAAGATATGGTCAGTTACTTAAAGGCTAACGATCCTTTCAATCATCCGGTGTTATTACATACTCACTCTCACGATCCTGACCGCTCAGATATTTTAAATCCGCTGCTATCATTTAGCCCCCTTGATGGCTTGTCATTACAACAAGACAAACGAGAAAAGGTCTTTGACGTTATCAAAGCATGGCGAAATAAATCAAGCTCACACAACAGCCAATGGTTGATCACCATGGATGAAATTGGCAAATGGGATACTGGCGCTCTACCTGACTCACTTGACAGCCAGCACTTATCACTACAAAGGCACGTCCTCTGGGGAAGTTTACTTGCCGGTGGCTCAGGCGTTGAGTGGTATTTTGGCGCTAAATATTCCCATAACGATTTAACCTCTGAAGATTGGCGACAACGTCATAATTTGTGGCAATTAACCCGTTATGCGACTAAATTTTTTCAGCAACACATTCCTTTCTGGCAAATGCAGCCTTGTCGAGATGAAATAACGCAACAACAAGATAACTACTGCGCACAAAAATCTGATGATCTTTATGTTTTATATTATTTTGCCAACCAGCCGCTAAGCATTTCTACGCCAAAATCAGATAAGACCTACCAAATAAAATGGTTTAACCCTGCTGTTGGTGGTGATTTAGTCATTGGTAGTAAAGCTAACATTGTTTCAGGCCAACAATATATTGGCGAACCACCTGATAAAAGTACTGATTGGGTTGTTGTGATTAAATATGATCCTTAATGTGCAGGCTTACGTATTACTAACTTGTAACAGACCATACGGTTTGTTATTATTGAAATATTCAGTTAAACGACTCGGTTGTATTTATGCGAGATTCAGAATCAACACGTAATAAAATTTTAGCGGTAACCAGTGATGAAATTCATAAAAATGGATTTAACAACACGAGTTTAGCCACTATTTTAAAGCGCTGTGAAATCTCAAAAGGTGCTTTATATCATCACTTCGAAAATAAAATCGAACTCGGTTATGCCGTTTTTGAAGAAGTGTACACGCCTAATTTTCTCAATATGTGGCGTCCAGCGCTAACCACCGATGATCCGATTGAAGGCTTATGTAACTTTTTTCAGAATATGACCACTATGTCATGTGAAGATGTCGTCTGTGGCTGCCCGCTGAATAACCTTTGCCAAGAAATGTCGAGTATCGATGAAGGTTTTAGAATTCGTATTTTAAGCATGCAACAACAGCTGAATCAGTTGCTAGTTAATGCCTTTAAAAGTAGTACCACAGTATTAAAAGATGAACTTGATTATAGTCAAGTCGCTTATTTTATTGTTTCCGTTTTAAATGGCTCAACCGGACTAAGTAAAAGCACACAAGATAAGCATTTGTTTGTTGTGGTAATTAATGAGCTTTGCAACTATTTACGTTCCCTAAAAAAATAAAAAACCAAGTCTATAGTTCAAAAAATTATAGCCTAGATCGATTTATTTATTTACAAACCGCTCGGTCGGTACGATAATAGTAAGCAATCAAGAACATTTTACTTTTCAATCTGGAGCCACCATGAAACGGATCATCAACTTATTTTATATCGCTTTATTTACTGTTAGTTGCGCGGTTAGCGCAAACACTCAGTCGCCTTACACCACCTTAGAATTAGCCGGTAGTAATTTGTTCAACCGTATTGCAAATAATCAACAAGAACTTGCTAAGTTTCCTTCATTAATGGAAACCATTGTTGAAGAAGAGTTAATGCCTTATGTCGATTATCAATATTCTGCTTATCGTATTTTAGGGACTAACTTAAAAAAAACCACCAAAGCACAACGGGATCAGTTTACTGAATCGATGCGTCAATATTTAGTTAGAACTTATGCCAATGCTTTAAAAAAATATAACAATCAGCAAGTTAGGTTTGAAGCTGATAAGCCAGTTGCTGACAGACGTATTGTCAGTGTCAACACCTTGATTGTTGAAGATGGTCGACCTAACATTGAAATTACTTTTCAAATGCGTCAACACAAAACCTCAAAACAATGGAAAGCGTACGATATGATCGTTGAAGGGATTTCATTGTTAGACACTAAAAAAGCAGAAATTAGCAGTCGAATTGCCAAAATTGGTGTTGAGCAAGTATCGTTAGAATTAACTTATTTACAAAAATAACCTGTTATCGGTTTCAGATCTGAAACAAGAATGAAGTAGTAACCTAGTAAAAAATTAAGTGCTCGCTTAATAACAAAAAAACGAGATAAACACGCAATTAGATTAGCGGTTTATCTCGTTTTTTTATATCTATTTACTGCTGCTACAGCACTAAGTTTCACCCGCTAAATACACGCTATTTATCACTTTAGCACTTACTGTGTTATTTATTAGCTTCGTCTTGCTCATTAACTTGAGTCCACACTAAGGCTGAAATTGCTAACGCGACCGCACAAATTTGAAAAACAATACTCTTATCTGCCACTTTAGAGATAAACAAACCAACGCCTAAACTCACTAACAGCTGCGGTAATACCACCGAAAGATTAAATAACCCCATAAACAGCCCCATTCGACTTTGGTCTACTTTTTCTGACATGATCGCAAACGGCAAGCTAATAATTGCCGACCAGCCAATACCAACAAAGGCCATTAATATATATAAAGTTAGTTTATCGGCGCCAAATAAAGCCACCAAACCATAAGCGGCGGCCATAGATGCTAAGCAATAGGTATGAGTTTTTACTCGTCCGATCTTTTTAGCGATGGGCTCTAATACTAACGCCGGTAAAAAGGCCGCTGTTGCACTTAGCACTAGAAAGCTCATCGCGATAACTTTGCCTAAGTCATCGTCAGTTAAGTTTGGTAACTTATCTTGTAAAAAAGCAAAAATGAAAACAAACATGGTTTGCACGCCAATCCAGCTAAAAGAATGCGCTGCTAATACTTTAGTAAAGCCGGCATTATTCTCTTTTGTTTCTTTCGCTCTTAAGGTTTGAAAAACTAAAACAATGGTAATAATAACCGCCACTAATTCCGCCCAATAATGTTCAGTTTTAATACCTAAAAGTTGAATCGCTAAAGCATAAGCATCATAAATAATAAAACCCCAGAGCGGTTTAATATTAGTTAAAACATCAATAAAGGATATTGCTTGTTGCTCAGCAGCAGAATTAGAACTTAACTCTTTCGGCTCAGTAATAAAAAATGGCGGAATAAGTGATAATAATAACGCTAAGCCAGCGCCGATATAAATCAGCCAAAAATTACCAAGCGTCGCCCCTATGGCATAAGCTAACACACCAAAAGTACCTGATACTGTTTGCATCCAAGTATAACCTTTGGTTCTTGCTTCCCCTTCTGGCGTAACATCAGCAATAATTGAACGGGTTGGATTAAAGCCAACATTAATCGATAAATCAAGAGTTAGCGCCACCGCGATAGCAACCCCCAATAAACCAGAAAAACCTAATGACGTTGAAATAATATCGATATTCGGTAAAGCTAATAACATTAGCGCCGCTAACACGCCGCCAATCAAAATAAACGGTCTTCTTCGGCCTTGCCAAAACCAAACATTGTCGCTAACAATGCCAATGATCACTTGCCCCAAAATGCCAGCAATTGGGCCTGCCGCCCAAACTAAGCCAACTTCATGAATATCTAAACCGTATTGAGTGGTTAAAATCCAACTCAAGGCCGATATTTGTACTGATAAAGCAAACCCCATCGCCGTCGCTGGCAGACTTAACAGCATATAAAAACGTTTAGACAGTTGTTTTTGCATTGCTAACATATAAAAGATACCTGTTTATTTTATTATCCTGAAAGCGATTAAATTAGGGTAAGTTAATTTGCTTCAGCTTTATTATTAATCTTGACGTTACTTGCTCTTCCATTCTCTGATAAGACAATACATACGGACAATACAATGCATACGTATTCACTCTAGAAGCTAAGCCACAGGATGGCCATTTCGTGCTTCTAATAAGCGATACCAATCTTCACGTGAATATTCAATTGCGAATGCTTGTTTTGCTTGTAAAATTCGCTCAACATTAGTTGAACCAACAATAGGACAAATTTTGCCAGGGTGCATCAATAACCAAGCAAATGAAATGATCCACGGCTGACATTGATATTTCTCTGCTTGTCTATTGGCTTCTGCTAATAAGCGCTGCTCTTGCTCTGGCGAGAAAGTATTACCCCAAGCACTATAAGCAATACCGGCAATTGGACACCATGCCATTGGCGTAATGCTTTTTTCCATGCATTGATCTAACGTGCCATTTTCAAGACTTGAAATATTGTGCAGATTAATTTCCACTTGGTTCACCACCAACGGCACATCAACCACTGACTGTAATAAACTGAGCTGTGAGGGTGAAAAGTTACTAACCCCAAAATGTTTCACTTTGCCGCTTGCTTTTAATTGTGAAAACACTTCAGCCACTTCATGCGGATCAAATAAATAATCCGGACGATGTAACAAAAACAGATCAAGATAGTCAGTATTTAAGCGTTTTAACGAGCCATCAACTGACTTTAATAAATAGTCTTTGGAAAAATCATAGCGGCCAACATCCCCTTGATTAGGTGTGTCTGCGAAACGAATTCCCGCTTTAGAGGTAACAATTAAGTTGTCGCGTAAAGACGGTGAACTTTTAATAACCTCGCCAAATAGTTCTTCCGATACACCGCCAGCATAGATATCGGCATGGTCAAAATGATTATAGCCGGCGTCAATGGCAGCACTGATCGCTTGTTTGCCGTTTGCTCGCCCCGCAGTAGAGCCGTCACCAGCAATACGCATACACCCGTAAACCAGCCTTGATGTTTGTAAATCTGTTTGTTTTATTTCTATTTTTTGCATTTATAAGCCCTTAAGCACTTCAGATTGTGGACGATAATTTAGCGCACAGCGGCGAATAAACTCGCTGATATCTTTCATATTATATTTATTAGCTACCTCGTTACCGGCAATGAGTTGCTCTTTTGAGGGATAAATTCCATAGCCGGCTAGCAGGCAATGCCAAGAAACTGAAGGGTAATAACTATCAATTTTTTGCCGCTCTATTTCGTCACTTAAATTTTTACCGCCCATCCATGTTTGTAACACACCGGTTAAACTTGGTGATATATGATTGTTATTGGCATTAGCTCGCCAGTATTCAGTATCCGTGCGAGAGCTCACGCGATAGTGACAAACAATATAGTCTCGGACGCCTTCAAAACGCTGGTTAATTGAACGATTAAAATCAGCTTGATATTTATTGGTGTAATCACCTTTTTGGTAATTATCAATAAAGCCTTGAATGGTTTCTTGTACTAGATGTAAAGCGGTAGCCTCTAAAGGTTCTATAAAGCCTTGTGATAAACCAACGGCAATACAGTTTTTTGCCCAATGCTGCTCTAAGCGTCCAACTTTCATTTTTAAATGGCGCGCTTCTACCTCACTGTCTAATAAGCCTAATTTCGCTCTTAGTTCGGTTTCCGCCTCATCTTTAGAACAAAAATCAGCGCTATAGACATAACCATTACCATTTCGATTGGTTAAGGGGATTTCCCAGGCCCAACCATTTTTTAATGCGGTCGAAATAGTTTGCGACTCAATATTTTCAGTTTGAGGGGTTGGTAATACAACCGCAGAATCATTGAATAAATTATCAGCATAATAATTAAAAGGGACCCTTAAGTGCTGTTGCATTAATAAGCCCTTAAAACCGGTACAGTCGATAAAAATATCAGCCTTATATTCTTTCCCTTCTTTGGTGATAACACTCGCGATATCGCCACTGGGATGATTTTTGATACTATCAATAGTACCGATAATTCTATCAACATTGATACTGGCAGCTTTTTCAGCTAAGTACTTTCCTAATAAAGAGGAATCAAAATGGTAACCATAATTGTTTTCAAACGGAAAATTTTCACCCGCGACAGGGGCTAATTTATGCTTAGCTAAATATGACGCTAAGAAGAAAGGATCCGGGTGCCCTTCAAGATCGATACCTTTGCGGCGAATAAAGCTGTTATGAAAAAATGCCGGCACACTATAATCGTCAACCTGCGCTGGAAAAGGATGAAAGTAAGACTCAAAGCCAGGTTTAGTTGACCAGTTGGTAAAAGTAATACCATTTTTATAAGTCGCATTACATTTTGGCATCCAGTCAGCTTCGTCTGCACCAATGAAATCCATAAAGCCTTTTAGCTGAGGAGTCGAGCCCTCACCGACGCCAATAATACCTATTTCATCAGATTCGATCAGCGAAATATTAATATTCAGGTGCTGCCAACTTTTGGCTAATAAATTTGCCGCCATCCAACCTGCAGTACCACCACCAACAATAAGGATATTTTTATTCACTTCTTGCATTCTTCCTCCTAATTATGAAAACAGCGAGTAATGCTCAACTACATAACCTTAACTCAGGTTACATAGTATAACTCACTAATAATAGAGTATTTTTTAAGATTAAAATATAAAAGGCCACTTAGCATAAACTAAGTGGCCTGAATATGACGAGCTAAAAAGTGATTAGAACGAGAAGTTAGCGCCTAAGAAGTATTGACGACCAAATTCTTTGTATTCACCGGTAGCTAGTGCTGAACCATAATTAGTTGTATTAGGCTCATCAGTTAAGTTATTTACTTGGAAAACAGCTTGTACGCCATTATCAAAGGTATAACTTGTTTGCCAATCAACCACTGTGTATTCGTCAGCAATCGCTAAACTGTTACCACCGGGTGATGCACCTTCAAAGACATATTCATCACGGTATCTGATATTTAAATGCGTTCCAAAGTTATCAACATCCCAGAAAATAGTAGCACTCCAAACATTCTCTGATAAACCAGGTAGAGGTAATGTTTGTTGATCAAAGCTGCCACCTGCATCTACTTTAGTTTCACTTTCAGTATAAGAATAGTTAGCATTCAAACCTAAACCAGAGAAGATACCTGGCAAGTTATCAAATAAGGTTGTATACGCAACTTCAATACCGCGAATATAACCACCATTATCATTGTTTTGGGTAGTTTGATATTGACCTTCAACATAACCATCTGGAACAGTTAAACCAATATCGGCCCAAGTAAAGTTAGCGTCAAAATCAGCCTCTTGATAAGTAATACTTTCAATTAACGATTCAATATCTTTGTAGAAAAAGGCTAACGAGAACGCACCGCCATCTTCAAAATAATGCTCATACGACACGTCATATTGATCAGCACGGAATGGGTCTAAATTAGGATTACCTTTAGCCCAAGCATTGTAACGAGGACTTACGCCATCATTCGCTGTATCGGCCCATGAACCTGCACCACCACGTAATTGATACACTGGCGGACGGCCCATTACTTTAGCAGCAGCAAAACGAATTTGATCTTGCTCAGTTAAATGGAAGTTTAAGTTAATTGACGGTAATGTGTCGGTATATGTTGGACCATAACTAATGTTTTTGTAATCCATACGAGTAACGCCATTATCATCAGTGATAGCATCACCAACTTCATCGCCTTGGATTTGCTGAATACCAATTGATTTAGTATCAGTTTCAACCCAGCGCACACCAATATTACCAGTAACGCCGATATCACCAATTACAGTATCAATATTAGCCATAAGATAAGCAGCAGTAACTTCTTCTCTCACTGCGCCAGACTCAATTAATGTCCAGTTATGTTCCCAAGTTTGTTGGGCGTCATAGTTACCAGCGCCAAAATATTTATCAGCAATACCAACTAAATCTAACTCTAATAAATCAAAACCTTTTACGTTTCTGGTGGTAGTAAAACCTGTTAAGTCATGCGGTACACAAGAGTGAGCAGCATGGTTAAATTCACAACCTTCATTAGTTACCACAGTACCATCTGGTGTCATGTAACCATTTTGACCTTCACGACGGCCCCAACGAAAAGTTGAACGTTGATCAGTAAATTCACGCTCAGACCAACGACCACCAATTTCTAGTGATGAAAAGTATTCATTATCAAGGTTTAATTTAAAATCAACTTTAACACTGTCGATTGTATCTGTGTATTTATGTGGAAATTGTTCCCAATCACCCAAACGCATATGCGATAAATCGGTGTAATCAGTATTAAACGCAAACATTGGAATGTCTTTTTCTTTATGCATGAAAGAAACAGATTGGCCATCGAGCTCTTGCCAAGTTTGTACTGTTTCACCATCAACGGTATCAGTACCAAATTGATAAGCATGCATAGAAGCGATCATATCACTACGGGTTTTTTCACCTTCTGAATGACCAAAATCAAGCGCGACTTCCCATTCATCAGTGATATATTCAGCTTTAAAACCAAAACTGTCAGTGGTTGAATCGGTTGACTGATCTTCAGTACGCATTTCAAACCATGGACCTGTAGTACCACTAGTTACAACATCACCGCCAACTAAGAAACCATCAACAATGTTTGGATCAGTAATGGTATATGTCGATAAATCTTTGCTTAAACCTTCAAAGTTTAAACCGGTACGTTTATCTTCAGATTCAAATTCAGAGCGGAAATAATCAAACTGTAAAGACAATTCATCATTTGGTTGATAAACAATTGTGCTCATTACACCTAAGCGATTATCAGTACCTGACCCCGAACGAATTTGATAACCTTTAGTAGAACGCTCTTCTGTGCCGTCACCATCAAAATCTTGCGTACGATCTGGCGCATGACCAGTAACATCAAAGCCACTATTTGGCTGGTCTAAATAGGCCATACCTAGTGCAAAACCTAGTTTTTCGTCTAAGAATTTACCTTGATATGAAAAGCTTAAGCGAGAACCTGACTCATCAGCGCCTAAGTCGCTAGCAGCATCATTATAAGAATAACGGACGCTACCTTTAAAATTGTGATCTTCTTTCGCATCGAGCGGGTTTGATGTTTTTAATTCAACCGTACCAGCAACACCACCTTCAACTAATGAAGCTTTGGGTGATTTATAAACAGCGGCTTGTTGAATTAGCTCTGATGGATATTGGTCAAATGAAATCCAGCGACTACCGGCAGTATAACCAGAAGTACTTGCTTGCTCTCGACCATTTAACGTGGTTTGAATAAAATCGCCATTCATACCGCGAATATTTAACTGTGAAGATTGACCAGAGTCACGAACCGCAGTAACACCGGGTAAACGACTTAACGAGTCGGCAATTGAAACATCAGGTAAATTACCTAAATCACCAGCATCTACTACTTCAGAAATAGTATCTGAAAAACGCTTTTTATCTAATGAAGCAATGATACTACGACTAATACCCTTCACTTCAATAATTTCAATTTCTTCTCTAACTTCATTTTGTTCTTCAGCTGCCATTACTGACATTGAAGAGGCAATTAATCCCGTTGAGATCATTGCAAGTGTTGTTTTATTTGCTTTAAATTTTAACATTTATGTACTCCCCCGTACTTCCATGTTCTTTTTTGTTTTTAACAATCAATAAACTAATTGGTTCGATAAGTTGTATAAATAATTTTTAAGACCACTTTATAAGCGGATGAAACTAATATAGAAGTGTCGTTCAATGAAAAACATCCCATGCATACGTATTCATAATTTTGCAAAGCGATGAAAAATCACTTGTTATCTACACTATCGGCAGTAATCATCGGTTAATTTCAAAACAAAAAAGTAAACGATATTCGCCAACATAAAAATAAAAACTAAAACTTACAATAAGTTAAGTTAAATTTTATTATTGTTATTGGCTTAAGTTTAGGAGTGATATGCAATAATGCTATGATTTCCTTTATGAATGTTTGAATACGTATGCAAAAGACAAGAGCAAAGGCCAAAAACCTTGTCAATGAGCCATAGATAAGGCGTATTAACCGTTTAAGCTTCCATAAATGGCTTAGTAAACAAGAATGGCCGGATAAATCTAGCGCTCACAAGACAACGAATCACTTAACAATCAGCAATAAAAAAGCCCGCTTAATGATTAATCATTAAGCGGGCTTTTACGTTATTGAGTAAAATAGCTTAAACCGAATTAAGGTTATTTAGTAACTAATTACTGCTTAGTAACCGTTAAGGTTGCTGTATTAGGATTTGGACCTACCACAGTAAAGGTATAAGTTGCCGCCTCCGCAATGGTAATAGCTAAATTATCATTTGAGCCTTGCACTAATTGATATGGCGTATCAATCACCACTGATAAGTCAGCGACATCGCCACCTAAATTAATTGTCGACCAATCACCTGATGCCACTTTAAAGTTGTAGCTACCGGCAGCTAAGCTAATATCAACACTATAAATACCATCACCTTGGTAAGTAAGCGTATCAACTTCACCCCAACTATTCATTTCACCGCGAATAAATGCCGTAGTATCGCCAAACATTTCACCGCTATATGCAATTAATGTTGGCTCTGCTTTATTTGAAGCATCAAGAATAAAAGTGTATTGATCAACAGCTAAAGCCATAAACATATTTTCACTACTGCCTGGCGATAGATCAAGTGTCTGACCTTCACTCACTTCTAAATTGCCAGCAAAACCACCAATATTAATTGGTCCCCAGTCAAAATCAGCAAATTTAAAGTAGTGATCTTTCGCTTCAGTGGTATTAAACGTTACTGAATATTGGCCATCACCAAGATAGGTTAATGGGTTATCTGTACCCCAGCCATTCATATCACCACGTAAATATACTGTTGAGCCAAAGTATGGTTCTTCGTAACGAACATTCAACACCGGATTTTCAGGGTCAGAAGCATCTAACGCAAAGATATATAAGGTGTCTTCAGTGACTGTTATCGTTAAATTATCACCACCTGGTGCTAACGTTTTATCACTTGCAATGGTAACCGCTGCATCGCCTGAGGCACCAAAAATTAACGATCCCCAAGTGCTATCAGCTACTTTAAATAAATAGTCACCTGGCGTTAACGCAATGGTTGCTTGGTAAATACCTTTGCCTTGATAAACTAATTGATCACGAGGATCCCAATTAGTCGTCATGCTGCCGCGAATAAATATTTCAGCATCATCGTAAGGTGCTACATCAGGCGCACCGGCAGTTGCCGTAGCCGCTAAGCCAACACCTTGTGTTTCACCTTGTGGTTTAACAAATATCGCAACGGTTAATGCCGGTACCGTAAAAGTACCTTCATTTTCGCCAGCACTAAAACTTGCTGACGCGACTGTACTATCCACTGAGTTTTGTTGAATTGAATGCAGCTCAAAACCTGCCGCTGTTGCGACTGTATGAGATAATTCTTGATCAGAGCCGTTAACCACGACCACAATGGCATCGTTGGCAGAGTCTAAGTCTGCTAAGTCAGCACCATCATCAATACTCATCACAATTAAGTTTTTCGTTTGACGTTTACCAATATTATGAAAGCCTACACGTTCAATAATATCAGCCGCTGTTGTTAGGCGAAATAAAGCACTTGATTGACGAATTTGTAAAAACTCATTAAATACATTTGAAGAAAATTCCATTTCTGTCATGCCCGCTTCAGTGAAAAGGCTAGCTGCTAAAGATTTTAAATAACTGTCATCATCGTGACCATCATCATCCGGTGTCCCTAACTGATCATCTTTATAAATGCCTTTATCAATTGGCATACCTTTATTCCAATTGTTATTAGCAAGAGTGAAATCCACTTTGTTGTACCAATCGCCAGCATCATAAGTGTTTCTATCTAACGATTTCGAACGTAAAAAATCACCGCCCATTTGTAAAAATGGAATACCTTGTGACATTAAAATAATGCCATGTGATGCGTTTTGAATACGGACGCGATCATCTAACATGGTTTCGTAAGGTAGCGCTAGTTGCAGCTGATCCCATAACGATTCGTTATCATGTTTTGAGATATAGTTAATAATATCGGCAGGATCTTTCGCATACATTGATTTAGTCGCTGAGCGACCTTCAGTATCACTGCCGGTATAAGTTTTTAACACATAGTCAGCTAAGGTGCCGGCCATGCCAAACTTGATAAGATCTGCTTGAATAAATGGGCTATTGTCATCTTCAAAGCTATAAAACTTTGCTTCACGAACCGCATCACGTAAACGATCGTTATACGTGGAAATTTCAGTACCTGCCATATTTTCTTGATCGGCACGTTCAAAACCGCGACTGTCTTTATACCAACCTTCACCGTAGAAATAATTATCTTCGTCAATTGCTTGAATGGCAGCACGCGCCGCTAACATTTGATCTTTTGAACCTTGGCTCATAATGTCAAAACGGAAGCCGTCAAACTTATAATGCTCAGTCCAAATGGCTAATGAGTCCACCATTAACTTGTCCATCATGCGATGTTCAAGTGCCGTATCATTACAACAAGTTGATTGTAAAACTTTACCTGTGATCACATCACGGCTGTGGTAATAACCAGGTACAAGTTTATCGAACACTGAGTTATCGTAAAGACCAGCCGAGTTAGTATGGTTATAAACCACATCTAAGACCGCACGTAAGCCAGTTTCATGTAATGCTTGGATCATTGAGCGCATTTCAACAATACGAGCAACACCGTCAGGGTTTGACGCGTAAATACCATCAGGCACACTAAAGTGTTTAGGATCATAACCCCAGTTAAAACTATCGGTATTACGCATCGCATTAACTAAGTCTGCCGCTTCATCGCTGAATTCATTATATGACGCTAAAACATCAAGAATAACCGCATCATTTGACTCAACACCACATACCGCAGCACTTGCATTTACCGCACATAAATCAGCAATAGTATCGGTAACATCAACAATAGTATCGGCATTTTCATTAATTGACGCAATATCGTTCGCTGGCAACATATGAAAATGTGTTAAACCACTGTCGGCTAATTTTTGTAGATGCATCATGGGTGCAGAATCAGTTTCCGTAAAGGCTAAAAACTTACCGCGATTCTCTGCTGAGGTGCTGTCGTCTAACACACTAAAGTCACGAATATGACCTTCGTAGATAACCGCATCTTCTGGATTAGTGATAGTAGGGATCGTTTGAGAATCCCAACCAGCTGGCATTAAATCAGCGTCGTTTAAATTAACAAACTGCGAATACTCACCATTGGTTGATAAACTAATTGAATACGGGTCGGTAACCACTAAGGTTTCAACTTGATGGCTTTGATAATGATACACATTCACTTCAAATTGATAAAACCCGCGGTCTAATTCGTTACCACCAGTAAATGTCCAAATTCCCGTCGTTGGGTTTTCAGTCATCACGTGGCTAGCTGTTTCAGTTTTGCCCGCATTAAATACTTTTAGATTGACCGATTGCGCTGTGGGTGCCCAAACCGAAACACTAACTTCACCGCCTTGATAACTAACACCTAACGTTGCTTCATCGGCGTCATTGTCAGCGGCAGTATAAATCGCGTCTAGTACTTTATCTGCTTGTACATAAGTAGCGGCAAAAGGAATATTTGATTCGTCATAAGCGGCGATAACCAGTTCGTTTTTAAGTACCGACTTTACCTCATCGAGCGATGCATTAAACGTATATGCTAACTCGTTTGCTACCAATGGATATGCAGCTTTTTGTTCAGCGGTTAAATCAGTTGGTAACAACTCAATAACGGTACCGTTTAGTTGATCATTTTCGTCCACAGCAATACCGGCAGTTAAAGAATGATGTAATTGTATTTTCGCTGCTAACGGTAATAGCTCTGCTAGTGTCTCATTTTTTAATTCATCAACAGCCCAAACTACTGTATTAGCATCAATCCAATGTGCTGAAATATCAGAAATCTTTAATGGCTGTTTACCTAAACTTTCAACCGGGAATTCGTAAATATCAGGCTTGCTATGGAAGGTAAAGTTCATGCGCTGATGTACTTCATCGTCTTGCATTAATGGCATTTTTAAATCGCCATCACCTAAGGCTTTGGTATCGCCTTCATGTAAAATAAAGTTACCGCAGCTGCCATAACCTTCTTTTAGCGCAATCACATAATAAGCGCCATAAACCGGATCAATACCGTCATATGACTTGCCATCACTCCAAGTGGTAATTTCACTTTCAGCATAAGCATCACAGCCAGCATTGTTCCATAAATGTAATTTAAAGCCGTCATAACTCGAGGTATCGCCAGAATTATCAACGCCAACTATTGAGCGGTTATAATATAAAACCGCTTCGTTCGCTTTCGCATAATAAGTAGCCACGGGTGCATTCGGGTTAAAACCTACGGCACATTTTTCATTTAATGCATCAGGCACGGTTGGCGCTGGGCAATCAATTGGCGGTGGATCAATACAGCTACTACCTGAGGCATCAGGAATTAACGGGACATCACAGGTTAATAACACCTGACCTTTTTTCACGTCGCTAGTATCACAGGCGGTAATCACCAATGACACCAAAGCAACGAGTAACACCTTAAATAACTTTGATGTTGTAAACATAATAATTTTCCTCATTTGAAACGGTTACTGGCTGTTAAAACGTATAATTCGCGCCGAAATAAACTTGGCGACCAAAATATTGCGTTGTACCTGTGTACTCTTTACTGCCGAAATAACTTTGTGTTGGCTCGTCAGTTAAATTGTTCACCTGTAATAACACGCCTAAATGTTTGTTGATGTTGTAAGAGGCTTGGAAGTCCATCACTACTTCAGCATCAAAGTTAACTACTTGCTCATTAACGCCCCATTGCTCTGAAACAAATTCATCGCGATAGCGAGCGCTTAAGCGCGTTTCAAAATCGTCATATCCCCAAAATACTGTCGCTTGTAAAACATTGGCTGATAAACCCGGTAAAGTTTGCTCACGCTCTGTGCCTGATAAGTCAGTTTTAATGCTGACTTCACTTTCGGTATATGAATAACTGATATTCATTCCTAAGCCAGACCATAAATCAGGTAGATATGAAAAAACTTCGGTATACGCTAATTCGATACCACGAATATAACCGCCTTCGGCATTATTAAAGGATGTTTCATATTCACCCACAGGATCAACTTGTACCAAACGGCCTGAATCAGGATCTTCCATTGTTTCAGGAACATAAAAGCCATTTTCAGCAAAGTTGTAATCGAATATTTTTACTCTTTGTACAAAGGATTCAATATTTTTATAAAACAATGCCGCAACAAAAGCGCCATCAGTTTCGTCAAAATAACGTTCATAAGAAATATCGAATTGATCAGCATAAAACGGTTTTAAATAAGGATTGTTGTTGTTAGAGCCGGTTAAAATATCTTTGGTGTAATCAAAGTCAGTACTACGATCACCCGCTAAACGGCTAATGTCAGGACGAGCCATAACTTTTGCTACTGCAAAACGAAGCTGCTCATTATCACTGATCATAAAGTTAAGATTTAACGACGGTAAATAATCGGTATATTCCAAACCGGCTAATTTAGGTGCGTATCTGTCGTTCACTAAACCTGCTTCATCAACCACATATTGCGCGCCTGCCAACGTATCGCCTTCAACATTTTCTAGCGTAGTGGCATACTGCTCAGTATCAACCATACGAACACCGAAATTACCGGTAACCGGTAAGCCGAAGAATTCTGAGTCGATATTCGCCATGATATAGGCTGATTTTACCGTTTCATAAACTTCGCCGCTTTGATGCATAGTCCAAGCATAACTTTCATTCATAATACCACTTGAGTCAGTACCCCAAGTGCGAATTGGCTGTGGTGTACCTTCAGGAAACCAAGCCGCTAACGCTTTATCGTAATCAATCGCTAAGTAACTTGGAAAGTTAGAAAACTCGCCCTGCCAATCAACGACAGTTGTCATGTCTTCAGTAAGCTGTAATGGCGGCTCAGTTGTTGAAAATGCGCCGTCATCACCGTATTCAAAAACAGAACGTTGATTGCTATAAGTGCGATCAGAATAGCGCGCACCAAATTCGATTGATGAAATATAATCGTTATCGATAACATCATATTTTAGATCTAAGCGAACAGCGTCCATCGCATCTGAGTTTTCAAATGGGTAGATACCGTATTTACTTAACATCACGTTATTTACATCAGTTAATTGACTTGCTTGGTTAAAACCGACATCCGGTGCGTCTAAACCATTAAGTAAATAACTGATAGAAACATTGCCATCAAGCATAGGTACGTCAGCCGTTGCATCTTCTGCCACTAACGACCACAACAAACCGTTTCTAAAGTTACTTTCTGCTTTTGATACTGAAACGTCTAAATTGGCTGATAACTGATCGGTTAATTGCCATTCTAAATTCAAACCATAGTTTTCAACTTGGTCAAAATCTTGGTTGTCATCATTCACTGTTTCAATGCGCGTATAACCGGCTGAAGTGCGATTAACTGTAGCGCCAATAACATTATTATCTCTAACAATGGGGTTACCATAAGCACCAGTTGTACCGCCTAATTTTACGCGGTAACCACGAGCAAAAGTTTCGCTGTCAAACTTTGAAACAAAGCCATCTAGGCGTAATTTAAAAGTATCATTCGGTGCCCATTCAAGCGCGGCAATATAACCATTTCGGGTTTCTTCACCGCCTAAATGTTGTAATTCAAAACCTTCTGAAATAAATTCTTTATCGATGTCGCGATTCGCATCACCGTCGTCATCGCGAACAGGGCCGTCAGTGTCGTTAGCTAAACCATCAACATCTTTGATATCGCTATAAGCTAAACCAATAAATTGTGTCGCTACGCTTGGTTGATATAAACGAGCATAACCAACGGCAACACCCAAGGTTTCATCAAGGAACTTACCTTGATAAGAAAAGCTTAAACGATGACCAAATTCTTCTGCGTCATGTACTTCAGTTGCACGGTCGTTATACATGCCGCGCGCATTGACAGTAAATTTATGGTCTTGTTCAATACTTAATGGACTGGCAGTTTTTAATTCCACAGTACCGGCAACACCACCTTCAATCAGTGACGCTTTTGGCGATTTATAAACCGCGGCTTGCGAAATTAATTCTGACGGATATTGGTCAAATTCAATTGAACGGCTACCACCGGTTGAAACCTGTTCACGGCCGTTAAGGGTTGAGGCAACAAAGCCACCATCCATACCGCGAATGTTAATTTCTGCCGCTTGGCCACCGGTACGGACCGCGGCAACGCCAGGTAAACGCGTTAACGCATCGGCCATTGAAACATCAGGCAAGCCGCCTAAGTCATCGGCGGTGATTTGTTCAGATACTGTATCTGAAAAACGCTTTTGATTGAGTGATTCGATCAGTGAACGGCGAAAGCCAGTCACTTCAATAACTTCAACTACTTGCTCGTCTGCTGCTGATTTTTTTGCTTGTGCTTCTTGAGCAGCAAGTGATCCAGAAAAGGCAATAACGCCACTAGATATTAAAGCAATTGAGACTTTGTTTAGTTTAAACATGTTTTCTCCCCACTGTCGTCCATGTCGATTTTTAGCTTTGCTCTCCGGCAAAGTTAGATTAATTAATTGACCACAACATTTATTAACAAACTTGGACAATAAATAATGGCTAGCAACACTATAAGCACGGATACCAGAGGAGAATACACTTTGCATACGTATTCAAAAGTCATCAAAAACAGTGATTATTTTGTTTACGAAAAAATTAGTTGATTAGCTAAAAAAAGGAGGATTTACAATAATTAACGATTGTGTTCAATAAGTTAACAATAGTGACAAAAATAATAACTCGACTATTATTAATCAACCAAACCAAGAAACAGCTAACTATGAATACGTATGCACAATATTACTAATTGCAGATACATCGAATATCTTAATCTCCACTTTATTATTACTTTTTAAGATTATATGACGTCACGTATTCACCATAAAATCATGCGCCACACCTTGCTGTTAGCTTTTGGCTTTAGCTTGTTAGGCTGTAATTCCGAGACTCAAAATATTAACGACATTCAGCCATTGGTGTCTTTGAAGGAAATAGCAATCTCGTTGAAAACCACACCTGACGCCGCTGCGCATTGGCTCACTCATAATGTACTGGTGATAAACAAAGCTGAAAGCGATTCAAATAATGAAGCGCCAGCACTATTACAGTTAATTTCAATTCAAGATGAAAAATTGAGCGCACAAGCACAACGAGTAATCAATTTAACTAAAACTGAATTTCCTACCACATTACAAAAGCAGTTCCCTCACTTGGCAAAATTTCACGCTTATCATGTCAACCTTGATAAAGCCCAAGCTAAGTTATGGCTAAAAGATGGCATTGTGGTGGCACAGCAACAGGCCGGCCAGCAAACAAAAATCTCTTTCGTGCAAACCTCAAAAGTCATTGATGATTTATATACCAAAGGCAATAATGACGCAGATGAAGAAACCGATTTAGGCGCTACCATCAGCTTAAATGATAACGGCGAAAAACAAGTGCGCTTTAAGCTCTGGGCTCCGACCGCAACTAAAGTTAACGTAATTTTATTTGACGACAAAACTAAAGCTGAGATCGCAACTGTCGCGTTAACCGAAGATAAAAGTACCGGCATGTGGTCAGCACAACTGAGCGGTGATTATCACTTAGCTTTTTATCAATATGAGGTCACGGCCTTTCAACCGAGTGATGAAATTAACATCACAGATATTACGATTGCGAAAGAAGTCATTATCAGAACAACTGATCCCTATTCTTTAAGCTTATCCACCAACAGTATTTATTCTCAAGTTATTGATTTAAATGACCCAATAACCATGCCTGCAGGATGGGAGCAACAACAAAACATTACGCTCATAAACCCTGAAGATGCCATTATTTATGAAACCCATATTCGAGACTTTAGTAGCGCCGAACAAAAATTATCAAACCCTGCATATCGCGGTAAATACAAAGCCTTTAGTGAACAAAGCTCTGACGCTATCAATCATATTAAAGCGTTACAAAAATCGGGATTAAACCACATTCATTTATTACCCACTTTTGATTTAGGGACAATAAATGAAAACACTGATTATCAACTATCACTTAATGACAATCTTGATAAAGTTTGTCAGTTAGCGCCGACAGCAGACCTTTGCAGCCAAGCGTTGGACAGCCAATTAACCTTAAAACAACTACTAACCAGCTTTGATCCTATCTCTGCCAACGCACAAGCTGTTGTCAGTGAATTAAGAACAAAAGATAACTACAACTGGGGTTATGATCCTTTCCATTACACTGTGCCTGAAGGCAGTTATGCCGTTAATCCAGAGGGCGAACATCGCATTATTGAATTTAGAGAAATGGTGCAAAGCTTACATAACATGGGCTTTCGCGTGATCATGGATGTCGTTTATAACCATACTCACCAAGCAGGTCTAGCACGAACCTCAGTGCTCGACAAAATTGTCCCTAATTATTATCAGCGCTTAAATCCATTTTCAGGTCAAATCGAGCAATCAACTTGTTGTGATAACACTGCCACTGAAAACGTGATGATGGAAAAACTGATGATCGACTCATTAGTGACTTGGGCACAATATTATAAAATTGATGGTTTTCGTTTTGATTTAATGGGCCATCAGCCAAAAACAGCAATGATAAAAGCACGAGAAGCGGTACGACAAATTGACCCTGATACTTATTTTTATGGTGAAGGTTGGAATTTTGGTGAAGTTGCTAATAACCAGCAATTTATTCAAGCCAGTCAGTTAGAGTTAGCCGGCACAGAAATAGGCACTTATACCGATCGCCTACGTGATGCAGTACGAGGGCCAAGCTTTAATGTTTCAGGCTTTGACCATCGCAAAAACCAAGGCCTAGGTAACGGTTTAGGCACCTTTAATAATGAAATGCAAAACAGCGATGACAACCGCCAATACTTATTATTAATGGATCAGTTACGTATTGGTTTAACCGGTAATTTAGCTAATTTCCCGCTTAAAAATAGCCATGGTTCATTAGTGTTAGGCAAAGAAATTCCTTATGGCGACCAACCTGCCGGTTATGCCTTAGATCCGGCCGATACCATTAACTATGTTTCAAAACATGACAATCAAACGTTATGGGATAACAGCCAATATCGCACCGCATATCAAGCAACCACAGCCCAAAGAGTTAGAATGCATAATCAAAGTTTGTCCTACGCCATCCTCGCGCAAGGCATTCCTTTTTTACATATGGGCTCTGAATTATTACGCTCAAAATCATTTTTGCGAGACAGTTATGATTATGGCGACTGGTTTAATTTTGTCGATTATTCAATGACCAGTAATAACTATCATGTTGGTTTACCGCCAGCAGAAAAAGATCAAGCAAACTGGCCGTTAATTAAAGCGCTGCTTGAAAAAAACCAAGGCCGCGATCAGGTTTCAGCAATCGAGATTAAATTCGCCGCCGAAGTCTTTAAATCATTTTTAGCTATCCGCACCAGCTCGCCGTTATTTCGCTTAACCAGCGCGCAACAAATTATCGACAAAATAAGCTTTTTAAATTCAGGTAAAGATTCGCAAGTCGGTCTTATTGCCATGTTAATTGACGATAATAAAGGCTTAGCGGTTGATGAAAATTATCAGCAACTGTTAGTTATTTTTAACAGCAGTCCAGAGCCGCAAAACTTTATTAACAACAAGTTAGCTGGTTTTAGCTTACACCCGTTACAAAAAAACGGTGCTGACGCCACGGTAAAAACCAGTACTATTAATAGTAAAAAAGGCATTGTGACCGCAACTATTCCGGCTTTTACCACCGCCGTTTTTGTTAAGAAATAGCTAATTAACCAGAACTCTTGTTAATTACAAAATATAAAACAAAGCTTGGCATTTAGTTGCTTGGCTTTTTTTCTTTAAATTAACTAAAACTCACTTAAATTCAAAACGACAAAATTAATCAGGTCACTTTTAACTTTTTATCGTTAAAAGTGCGCGACCTCCGGCTAGCATTTTTTAACTCGTCTGCCGAAAATCTCCAACACTTCTACCCATAATTTCGTATGAATACGTATGTAAGCCTAGTGCAGAAATTTATGCTAGAACTTATGATTAAGCCATCATTTTAATAATAAGAACGACGATAAAAATATGAAACCCATCATAAAAAAATTCATGCCCTATATTATTTCTAGTTTAACCTTAAGTTTCGCTTTTAGCTCACTGACCTGGGCAAAAGCTGTTGAAGTAAGCTCGCCTGATGGCAAGATAAACCTGACGGTAAGTGATACCAATTCCCCGTCATATTCAGTAACTTTTAACGGCAAAGAGGTTTTGTCGGCTTCGCGTTTAGGAATGGTTTTTAAAAAAGTGGCCGCTTTTGATGAAGGTTTTACCATTACTACCAGCCAAAGCAACAGCCATAAATCCACTTGGCAGCAGCCATGGGGGGAACGTAAAAACGTTGTTGATCAACATAACGAATTATTAATTACTTTTGCTACCGCTCGCAAACAAGCTAATACGTATAACGTACGCTTTCGTGTCTTCAACGATGGTTTAGGTTTTCGTTACGAAGTACCAAAACAAGCGGGCCTTGACGGTAACATCGAGATTACCGACGAATTAACCGAGTTTTATATTGCCGATGCCGACAATGCCACAGCTTATTGGATCCCAGCGCGGGAATTTAATCGCTATGAATATGTCTATGAAACCACACCGCTGAGCAAAGCACTGCATACCCACACCCCAATGACCATGAAACTTGCCAACGGTACCCATGTCAGTATTCATGAAGCGGCGTTAGTAGATTATGCCGGTATGACCTTAAATCAGCGCCGCACAGGCCAATTAAAAGCGGATTTAACGCCTTGGTCTGATGGTATTCGCGTAAAAACTAGCGCTAACTTTAAAACCCCATGGCGCACAGTGCAAATTAGTGAAGATGCCACCGGTTTATTAAATTCAGATCTGATCTTAAACCTAAACGAGCCAAATAAATTAGGTGATGTTGCTTGGGTTGAACCCGCAAAATATGTCGGTATTTGGTGGGGCATGCATGTTAAAGAAACTACTTGGGGCAGCGGTCCTACGCACGGCGCAACCACAAGTGAAACTATTCGTTATATGGATTTCGCGGCAAAATATGGTTTTGCTGGTGTCTTAGTTGAAGGCTGGAATCACGGCTGGGACGACGATTGGTTTTTCAACGGCGATATTTTCAATTTCACTCAACCTTATGCTGACTTCGACATTGATGCGGTTAGTGCCCATGGTAAAAAAATGGGTGTACGTTTAATCGGTCATCATGAAACATCAGGTAGTGTCACTAATTATCGCAACCAAATGGAAGACGCTTTTGCCCTTTACCAAAAAAACAATGTCGCGCAAGTAAAAACCGGTTATGTTGCTGATGGTGGCAATATTAAGCGCGTGGATGAAAATGGCATAGTTCGTAAAGAATGGCATGATGGTCAGTTTATGGTCAATGAATATTTACACAGTGTTATTACTGCCGCTAAATATAAAATATCAATCAATACCCATGAACCAATTAAAGACACCGGCTTACGCAGAACTTATCCAAACTGGATCGCTCGTGAAGGTGCTCGTGGGCAAGAGTTTAACGCTTGGGGCACACCGCCAAATCCACCAGAGCACGCCGCGATTTTACCTTATACTCGGATGTTAGCTGGGCCGATGGATTTCACCCCTGGCATTTTTAATATGGGTTTTAATGGTTTAGATGAAAACTCAAACCGTCCGCAAACAACCTTAGCAAAACAGTTAGCCTTGTATGTGGTGCTGTATAGTCCGATTCAAATGGCAGCAGATTTACCGCGTAACTATGAAGCTAATTTACCTGCATTTCAGTTTATTTTAGACGTACCGACTGATTGGGAAAACAGCCGCGCAATCGCCGGTGAAATTGGTGACTATGTCGCTTTTGCTCGCCAAGAACGCGATGGTGAAGACTGGTTTGTTGGCGCCTTAACCGATGAAAATGCCCGAGATTTAAGTTTTAAACTCGACTTTTTAACGCCAAACAAAAAGTATGAAGCGCAAATTTATCGCGATGGTGACAATGCCGATTGGCTCACTAAGCCTTATGAGCTAAAGATTGAAAAGCAACAAGTGATGGCTAACGACACGTTAAGCTTTAAACTAGCAACCAGTGGCGGCGTTGCTATTCGCTTTAAAGCGTTATAATGACAAAACTAATAGCATTGAATTCTAGTACTAAAGAATAGTGCTAGAGAATAGTGCTAATGTTAGTGTTAAAAATTATTCGCCTACCTGAATAAAGAGATAAAAAAAGAGTGAAAATTCACTCTTTTTTTGCTTAAAATCCCCACCTAAATAAAGTATTTAAAGCTGACGACTGATATTTTATTCAAGCGCCGCTTGAGATTGATAAAACTCACGACTTGCTTGCTCGAGCTGCTTAAGCGTCAGCGTGATGTTTTGATGGTCAATAAAATCAACAATAATATCAGCAATCATCAAAGAAAAAACCGGATGCGTTTCTCGATCAAAATACTGAATAACATCGCCTTTCGCAATTATCGCTTTCATAGCTAATTGCAATGGTTCGGTAATTAACGTTTGTGCTTTCATATTCGGCGGCAACCTAGTTGATGGCTCATTTAATAAATGCTGAAATTTAACACTGGTAAGATAATCCAAAAATAAATTCATCGGCTCATCAAGCTTGGCATACCAAGGAACCACAAAAGCATCAATCGGCACTATCGTGGTATTAAACTTTTCATTGGTTATTTTAGGAAAAGGAACGACTTTAAAGTCTGATTTTATTGCTTGTGGTAACGAACCTATCATATAGCCGCCAGATAAGGTCATTGCTGACAAGCCATTGTAAATAAGTGGTAAATGATCAATAGCATTAAACGCTTTATGACTGTCGAGATTGAAACATTTATTTTCTATCAACTGACTAAAAAGTGTCAGCACTTTTTTTACCTCAAGGCTATTCCAGCTTACTTGCCCTGCTAATAATTGCCGATGAAAAACTTGCCCGTGTAAGCGAATATTTAAATAATCAAACCAAGCTAACATGCTCCAAGACGCTTTAGTGCCTATCGAAAACATACTCAAGTTATGCTTATTAAACGTTAAACAAGCCTGAAAAATATCAGCTAAAGAATGGGGAACTGCAATCTGATACTTTTCAAATAACGATTGGCGATAATATAACGCCCAAGGATAATATGAGGCCGGCACACCATAATATTCTTCTTGATATTTCATCGCGTTATTAACAGCTGCTGGAAATAACTTTTGCCACTGATGTCGCTGCCAATTCAAGCTGATTTTTTGTAATTTATTTTGCTTTGCTAAGCGTTCAATATGTTTACCTGAATACCAATAAAAAATATCAGGGCCATGATCGCCAGAAACCCATTCTTCAAGTTTTTTCGAATAATCGCCTTTATAAAAACGCACATCAATTTGGATGTTAGGATGCAAATCTTCAAATGCCGCAATTAAATGATAAAAGTTACTGCGGTCATAATGGTGGGATAATTGGGCAACAAGGCTTATTTGTCTAAACGGTGGTTTGGCCTCTTTTGCTAAGATATAAGGAGGCAAAACTAAGCATGCCAAACCCGTTAGCAACAACATAAAACTACAGACCTTTCTTTTAACAGCAAAGAATGTCGTCACAGCAAACCTTATCTAGAAAATTATATGCCTATTTTCAGTTTAGCTATAAAAGCGATATTTAGTAGCTTATTTATCACTTAGTCGCGTGATTGCTATCTCAAGTCGTTTCATTTCACGGATAATTGAATTACGGTTCATCTCCATAAAAGTCCACATTTTTAATGATATCTGCATAACAATCGTAATACCTAGAATCATCGCCCAATGTAATTTTTCTTCCACACCGACCGCCTGAAAGAAAAACTGATAACCCGACCATATCATCGCCGCAGTTACTAACAGTGTGATAACAGTCACCGCAATCATCCAGCCACCTAGTGCGCCTTTATAAGTATTTAGCAGCATGGTAAAAATACCCTCTTGCTGACTAACAATTTGATCAATTTTTACTGCTTCAGATTCAAGTTCTTGTTTAATTTTTTCATCGATATTCATTATCTTCACCTTATACGTATTGGATATTAGCTAGTCTGAATCGGTAATTATCAGCGTAATTGCGCCTTTAAATGATTGCGAGCACGGTTTAATCGAGATTTAATCGTACCAACAGGAACGGCCAAAACAATGCTGATTTCTTGTAAACTCATTTGTTCTAAATAAAAAAGATGAATGGCCTGTTTATCAATATTTTCGAGCTGATTAATATAAAAATACAGTTCACCATGTTGATCTGTTTCCGGCGGTTCAAAAACAAATGTTTTGTCCTCAAGTGCCTCATCTAAATTAATGCAATTTTGCTCTTTTTTCTGTTTACGTAATAAATCTAAAATTTGCCAATGGGTTAACTGAAACAGCCAACTTTTAAAGGCTCGCGGATCCTTTAACGACTTAAGATTTTTAGCCACTTTAATCCAACTATTTTGGCTCGCATCTTGCGCTATTTGTGTATCCGCACTGACCTTATAGGCATAGTGTAAAACACTTTGTTTGAAAAGTTTAAACAAGTGTTCAAACGCCTTGTCATCGCCAAGTTGTGCCTCAATCACTAATAAGTCGATCTTTGCTTGTTCCATCATGCCCTAAGTTATTTCGTGTTACTTACAAGACGCAGCCCCTGAACAAAAGGTTCACGCGAATAAAAAATTCATCTTAATAGTTCAAACGTTGTCTGATGCCCGCTCTGAACTTGTGATGCTTTTGTGTTTACATTGTTATAATTTCGTGAGGTTTTCAAGCCTGTTATTTCCTATGGTTAAAAGGTTCTTTAAAAACAATAACAGGAAATATTATGAATAAGTTCCAAACACTATCAGCTATCGCCTTATCCATGTTGTTTACGTCAACCGCATTTGCCGGCAACGATACATACGAGGTAACAATAACTAACCTAACAAAATCTATTTTTTTCACTCCCATTATGGTCGCCTCGCACAAGCAATCGGTTAATTTATTTGAACTGGGCCATCAGGCCTCAGATGAAATATCTGCCGTGGCAGAAGGTGGTGACACCAGTGGCTTAGCTGCTTTATTTACCGGTAATAAAGATCAAGTGTTCTCTGCGGGCCCGCTTGATAAAGGCTTATCAGTCACTGTTATGGTTGAAAATGTCGCGCGTAAAAGCAAAATAACCATTGCCTCAATGTTATTACCGACCAATGACGGGTTTGTCGCTCGCACTATTCATTTGCCGCGCGGTAATCATAGTAAAACCGTGTATTTACGTGCTTATGATGCTGGTACAGAAACTAATGATGAGAATTGTATGAACATTCCTGGCCCGCAATGTCATGGCGCCCCTTTTTCACCTGAAGATGACGGCGAAGGTTTTGTCCATATTCATTCCGGAATTCATGGTGTCGGTGATTTAAGTGCGGCAATGTACACTTGGAATAATCCGGTGTTAAAAGTCACGATTAATAAAGTGAAAAAGAGCCATGGTGATTATCAAGATGATGAATAACTAACCACAAACATTACAGCCCGTATTTTTCTTTTTGGTGATGCGGGCTTTTTTCGGCTTCAAATTATCATAATTTGGTATTAGCGACTTAAGCGTAAAACATTAACCTGAGTTCTAGCTAAGATGAGTCATTTAGTTTTAGTTTTAGTTTTAGTTTTAGTTTTAGTTTTAGTTTTAGTTTTAGTTTTAGTTTTAGTTTTAGTTTTAGTTTTTAAAATCATGTAACGACTTATCAATATATCCTCGGTTTACTTTACGCTAAGCCTTACTCGTGATGAAGTTTTGAATTTTGAACTTTTGAAATTTAGCAAGGCGGACTTTTGTAACTAATAGCTGACTAATGCTAAAAAACACTATATATCTAAGCACAAAAAACGTTAGCGAGCGGCTCGACTGAGCCCGTGCTAAGGTTAATAAGTTCGCTCTTGGAACATTACCGCCTGATTTTTACCCTCGCGTTTAGCGCGATACAAAGCTTGATCCGCTTGAGCATAAAAGTGATTTACTTGGATTTCTTTATTATTACTGATAAAGCGCATGCCAATACTGACACTTACGTGAATTTTTTCCCCTGCTTTAACCACAAACTCAGCTTGATTTATCGAGGTTAATAAACGCTTGGCAATAATTTCTGTTAATGATTTATCAACCCGAGGTAATAAACATAAAAACTCTTCACCACCCACTCGCCCCATAATATCTTCGGTGCGTAGACAAGTTTGAGCAATATCAGCTACTTGTTTTAAAACACTATCGCCTATGATATGGCCGTACTGATCATTGATGAGTTTAAAATTATCAATATCAAGAACCATAATAGACATACGCCCTTTCTCTTGATTTTTGATCAGTAGCTTTTCAAAAAAATCAAAAATATAACGGCGATTATACAAACCGGTTAAGTCATCTTTAATCGATAAATTAAGCACTTTTTGATGGTTTCTACGCTGGATCAGCATCACGATCACTATGACCACCACGACAAAACTTAAAAACACTAATAAATAGCGATTAATTAAATTCATTTGCTGTGCTTGTTCGGCTTCTAATAATTTTACTCGCGTACGTTGCTGCAATAAATTTAACTCAACACTTTTTCTTTCTAGTTCGAGTGCATGCCTAACATTAACTAAACGCGAAGAAGCATTTTCAATGAGCTGCTCGGTGAACTTTTGATAATACTCTTTCATCAGCTCAAATGCTTGCTGATGTTTATTTTGGCTATGCGCTAATTCGCCGGCCAATTTAATCGTTTCTAATTGCCACTTGGTGCCAACTAATTCAGGAATATTAACAAATATTGCATTGGCTTTATCTAACGAGGTTTGCGCGGCGACAAAGTTATTTTGCTGGATATAACATAATGACTGACGTTTATAAAGCTCACCGTTGTAATCACTTGGGCCATTGAGTTTTAATCCTTTGGCGATCACTTTTAATGCCCGCTGACAATCGCCTTTTTCAGCCAAAGTCATGCCTAAGCCGTAGGCACTTAAATAGCTAATATCAAGGTTCGGGGTATAAGCGATAAGATCTTGGTAATGTTCAAAATATTCAATGGCTAACTCGTATTTTTTCCAGTAACGATAAGTCGACGCTAAGCCATAAACCGCTTCGGCTAAATGCGCGCGATAACCAAATTGCTCGTAAGTTTCATAGGCTTTTTGATAATACTCAATCGACTTTTGATATTCATTCATATAACCATAAATAGCGCCATACGTTTCGTTAATAACGGCGATTAAAAACTCGTCGTTGAGGGCAAAAGCTTCAACATAGGCTGACTGCATATCTTTTAACGAGGCATCAAATAACTCAGTTAAACTGCGGGTGTAAGCCAGCTCTTGTTTTATTTCAATATAAAGTACTGTGCTACCAACACTTTGCGCCAGCTCCATCGCTTTTAGAAAAAGCTCGGTCGCTTTATTATATTCATTGTCGCGCTGAGCAATTAACCCAGCATAAAAAATTAGTTTAGCTTTGCTATTCACATCTGACTTACTGGTCAGTAATTTTCTCGCGTCAGCTACGGTATGTTTAAAGTCGCTATAAAAATATAATAAATTTTCCGCCGTCGCTTTACGCTGGAGCCATAATAATTGTTTTTCTTTTGATTGGTTTTTAACTTGAGGGGTTAAATTGATGATGCGTTTATAGCTTTGCCATGGCTCTTTATAAATCTGCTTTTCAATATTATCAATAATAGAGAAATCGTCATTACTATACGCAAAACATGTGTTGCCAAAAACATGAAGTCCGCTAGTGAAAAGTAATAGCCAAACTAAAAACGTGTTACTACGCATTTATCATCCATGGATATCGAGTAAATATAAAAAAAACGCTAAGACAAACATAACATTAACATACAAAACAACAATAAACGACGCCAACTATTCTAATAATTTATAAAAGCTTTTTGGGCTAAAACCTTGGAGAAATTGTTCTCCAACTTTAATCACTGGCACAGAGCGAAAGCCAAGGCGATTAAATTCTTTTTGGCCGGCTGGCGATTGCACATTACAAAGCCGATAAGGGATTTTTTCTTCATCTAAAAACTGCTTTGCAGTTTGGCAATGCGGACATTTATTACTGGTATATAAAACAATTTTTTTCATCTTGTACGTAACTTTTTGCTAGTTAATCATGTGATTTACAATAAGAGATCATCGTCGATACGATGAAAAGCCGCTGCGGCATTAATTAAAGAGGTTGCGGTTAAAGGCGGCACACCAAAAACTTCGGTGTCACAACCATAAGCGCCAGCGACTTTTAACATCAATAAATCAAAGTCGCCGTCACCTGATAATAAAATAACTTTATCAACATCATGAGCGGCTTCTAACACATCAATGGTGATGCCAACATCCCAATCACCTTTAGCTGAACCGTCACTGCGCTGAATAAAGGGCTTAAGTTTAATATTAAAGCCAATATGTTTGAGCGCTTTTTGAAATTTATGCTGTTGGTCATCATCGCGCGCAATTGCATAGGCATTGGCTAATACTATCTCACCTTGCTCACTGATCAGTTGCCAAAATTTTCGATAATTAAACTGTCTGCCATAGGCTTGTCGCGTGGTGTAATAAATATTTTGTACATCAACAAAAATAGCAATTCTAGGACGGGTTTGAGGCAAGGTTGTTTCCAACAGCAATATTTGCAGAATACTATAACAGATAAATACCAAGTTATTCATTGGCTCTGTTATAATGCGCGCCATTATTTCTACTCTGGTTCAATAACTCTGATGGCTGACACACTTTTTTCTCAAACCCAATTAAGTAACGTATTGGTAGATAACCTAAAAGAGATTGGTTATCAAACAATGACGCCAATTCAAGCACAAACATTACCGCCTATTCTTGACGGCAAAGATGTTATTGGCCAAGGTAAAACCGGCTCAGGTAAAACCGCAGCATTTGGCTTAGGAATTTTACATAACTTAAATGTAAAACGTTTTCGCATTCAATCATTAGTGTTATGTCCAACGCGCGAACTAGCTGACCAGGTAGCCAAAGAAATACGTAAACTTGCCAGAGCCGTACACAATATTAAAGTATTAACTTTATGTGGTGGCACACCATTAGGTCCGCAAATTGGTTCTTTAGAACACGGCGCTCACATTATTGTTGGTACGCCAGGGCGCATAGAAGATCATTTAGGCCGCGGTCGTTTAGATTTATCAGAAGTGAATACCATCGTACTTGATGAAGCCGATCGGATGTTAGAAATGGGCTTTCAAGCGACTTTAGATTATATTTTTTCAAAATGTCCAAGCGAGCGTCAAACCTTATTATTTAGTGCGACTTTTCCAGAACAAATTGAAAAACTCGCCAAGAATATTATGTCATCGCCAATCTCAATTAAAGTTGAGTCGACGCACGATGACAACACCATTAACCAGCACTTTTTTGAAGTGAATCACAACGATCGCTTTGACGCTGTTGAATTATTATTAATGGCGCATCAACCTGAATCAACAGTTATTTTTTGTAATACCAAAATTGAAGTGCAAGAAGTAGCCGATAAACTGATCAACAAAGGTTATAGCTGCATGGCGTTACACGGTGATTTAGAACAACGTGAACGTGACCAAACCTTAGTGATGTTTGCCAATAAAAGTATTTCAGTTTTAGTTGCTACCGATGTTGCCTCTCGCGGCTTAGACATCGATAACCTTGATGCGGTGATTAATTTCCAATTGGCTCATGATCCTGAAATCCATGTTCACCGTATTGGCCGAACTGGCCGCGCGGGTGGTAAAGGGATAGCTTGTACTATTTTCAGTGCTAAAGAAGCGCACAAGGTTATTAAATTAGAAGACTATTTAGGCCAAACCATTACGCCTGAGTCATTACCTGATGTTGAGGTGTTATCAAAACCACCCACCACTGCCGAGATGGTTACCATTCAAATTGACGGCGGCAAAAAACAAAAAGTACGTGCTGGTGATATTTTAGGTGCTTTAACCGCGAAAAAAGCGATTGATGGCAAAATGGTCGGTAAAATTCAATTATTTGATATTCGTGCTTATGTGGCAGTTCATCACAGTATTTCAAAATTAGCGCTTAAAATGATCAGTGAAGGTAAAATGAAAGGCCGTAATTTCCGCGCTAGAATAATTAACTAAGTTATTTAACAACACCTTAACTTTGGCGCTAGTTTCACGGTAAATTTGCGCCAAGCCATTACTATTAGCAAAAGCTAATCAATGCTATAGTTTGGGTGAGTAAATCCTTTACTCCTTTGATAAATTGCCAATCGGCAATCGTGATCCAGTCTAATACTGGATTATTTTTTCTTTGAAAAAGTCTATCAATGTACGAGTTACTTAATTTGCCTCGAACTTGTGTGATTTTCTAAAAATTAAGATGTTTAATAATGAGCGTCTAGAATAATTTAATAGGAATATTTATGCTAAACAAAATACATTTTCTTCCCTTTGCTATCACTTTACCTTTACTCGCAGCTTGTGGCGGCGGTGATGGTACAGCAACAGATCAAACAATGGCATCGCAACCAAGTTTTTCTTTAGCTGTTAGTGATGCGCCTGTTGATGCACTGACTGAAGTGGTGGTTTGTTTCAACCAAATTGAGCTTAAAGGTGACAGTGCTGATACCGTTTTCACTGTTGGTAGTGAAAACGGCATGATCGCCGCAAACGATTTATGTTTAAATGCTAATAATGAAATAATCCCCAACACTGTAGGGATTGATTTATTGTCTTATACTGGCAGCAATTCTATTACCTTAGTTGACGACATCACCATTGGCGCCGGTAATTATTCGCAAATGCGATTAATTATCAGTGAAGGCTCATACGGAATTGACGCTCAAACACAAGCATCAATTGCTGTTAGCGTACCGTCAAATGAATTAAAACTTGATGGTTTTACTGCAACCTTAGGTAGCACAGTTGACTTTACTTTAGAGTTTGACTTAAACAAAGCGATGACCAACCCGGTTGGAAAATCAGGTTATTTTCTTAAACCGCGCGGCGTTAGATTAGTTAATAATACGCAAGCCGGTCATATTGCAGGTACTGTTACTGAAACATTATTAGTCAATAACCAATGTAGCCCACTGTCAGATTCAGCAATCAATGTTGCCAGTGTTTATTTGTACGAAGGTAGTGATTTAGCGATTGAAACGTTAGCAGATAATGACGGCGATGAAACAAATCAACCACTAGCAAGTGCGGCAGTAACTTTTAATAGTGAACAAAGTACTTATGATTTTGCAATAGGTTTTGTCAATGCAGGTAACTATACGATAGCTGCTACTTGTGATACTAGCGACGATCCTGAAGCAGATGATGTGGTTACTTTTATAACAACTCAAAATGTTAGTGTGGTTGCCGGTAATCAAGCAACTCAAGTGAGCTTCGATGTAAGCGCTGAATAAATCAGTAAATATCAGAGCTATATAAGTGCTATAAATCAGTAAGAAACAATAAGTGCCGCTATGCCATTTTGGCTATTAGCGGCATTTTTTTTAACCTTGTCGCTAAGCCAAACTTTTCAAACCACTAGTCTTGTGACCAAATAGAGCCAACACAGGTTTTTAAATACATAGCTTCAACTTTTTCTCTTGCCCATGGGGTTTTACGTAAAAACTTTAAGCTAGACTTAACACTAGGATCACTTTTAAAACAATTCACATTTACCCGTAGCGCCATCTCTTCCCACCCTAACGTATCAACAAGAGCTTCAATAATGTCGGCAAGTTTAACGCCGTGTAATGGATTTTTAGGTTGTTGCTTTTCTGAAGAAGCTGACATTGGGTTCACCACATAAATAATTATCTTGATAATTCTAACAAAAACGTTAGTGTCTGTATCCATAACAAAGATAATAAAATGATAAAAATGAAGACAGAACCTGCTTATGACTGACCTTTCAATAGAACAACTCCCCATCAATATTAAAGCCAGTCAGGAAATTATCGCACTTTTTCCTAAAGCCGCTTCGGTATGTAATAAATTAGAGGCTTTATTTAACTTTCATACCATGACAGCTGGGTGGTATGGCGACGAAGAACAAGTATTAACCTTAACCCTAACGTTAACTATTCCTAATACTTTCGCTGATTATTTAGCCGAGCAACAAGCAAAAAAACAGCCATTAGTGATTTATTCTGATGATGTCTTCACCATGAATAATTCATTACCTAATAGCTCAATACTAAATACCGATATAATTATTGCGATAACCACAACAGAACAAGAACTCATTGATAAACATAAAAAAATATTATCAGCACTGATAGAAAAAAAATTAAAAAAAGTACTAAATAAATTCGCAAAAGCTAACCAGTTTTCGGTAATATAACGTTGCTTTATCCAAGCTTAAAAACCATAATAAACCAATACTAGTCAAATTAATTCATTTATTTATGGTGGCGCTAACTAAATAACGATATCCTAAAGCTATTCTTAATAAATGATAATTATAAAAAAGGTGATCCCTTATGCATGAACAAGAGAACAAACTGTTTATTATTTTAATCAGTTGTGTTGCTACCATTGGTGGCTTTTTATTCGGTTTTGACAGTGGCGTTATAAACGGCACTGTTGATGGTTTGCAGCAAGCATTTAACTCTGACAGTGTTGGCACCGGTTTCAATGTCGCGAGTATGTTATTAGGTTGTGCTATTGGTGCTTTTTTTGCCGGTCGCTTAGCCGATACTTATGGTCGTAAAGGCTTATTAATTGTCGCTGCCGTCTTTTTTATTATTAGTGCCTGGGGTTCAGGGGTTTCCACCACCTCATTCGAATTTATCATTTACCGTATTATCGGCGGTTTAGCTGTTGGTGCCGCTTCAGTGATGGCGCCTGCATATATTAGTGAAATTGCTCCGGCCCGTATTCGCGGCACGTTAACCACTATTCAGCAAGTAGCTATTATTACCGGCTTGTTTTCGGCATTTGTTAGTAACTATTTATTAGTTGATATTGCCGGCGCATCAGTTTCTGAATTATGGATGGGCTTTGACGCTTGGCGTTGGATGTTCTGGATTGAATTGGCACCTGCATTTTTATTTTTATTTGCCTTGTTTTTTATCCCTGAAAGCCCGCGCTATTTAGTGATTAAAAGTGAAAATGAGAAAGCGAAAACAGTATTAGTAAGCTTGTATGGTGAAGCAGCTGCAACACAAAAGTTAACTGACATTGAAAGTTCATTAGCAGCAGATCACCACAAACCAAAATTATCAGATTTAATTGATACGAAAACCAATAAAGTACGTAAAATTGTTTGGGTAGCTATCGGCTTAGCGACCTTTCAACAATTAGTGGGTATTAACGTTGTATTCTATTACGGCGCAGTATTATGGCAAGCAGTAGGTTTCTCAGAAGCAGACGCCTTGTTAATCAATATTATTAGTGGCGCGGTTAGTATTGCCGCCTGTCTTATTACCATGTACTTTATCGACAAGATTGGCCGTAAACCTTTATTATCAATAGGTTCAATTGGTATGGCAATAACCTTGTCTATTCTGGTTTTCTCTTTTGCCAATTCAGCTACTGACGCCAATGGTAATTTAATGATGGGCGACTACGGCACAATAGCGTTAATATCAGCTAATGCTTATGTCTTCTTCTTTAATATTTCTTGGGGCCCGGTAATGTGGGTGATGTTAGGGGAAATGTTCCCGAACCAAATTCGCGGCTCAGGTTTAGCGATTGCTGGTTTATCACAGTGGACAGCTAACTTTGCGATCACTATGACGTTCCCATTAATGCTAGCCGCTTTTGGATTAGCCGTTACTTATGGTTTTTATGCACTTTGCGCCTTTATTTCAATTATTTTTGTCGCGAAATTAGTCCACGAAACCAAAGGTAAAGAATTAGAAGACATGGAAGGTTAAGTTTTTATTAACTAAAAACTACCATATGAAAATTAGCCTAGCATCTGCTTAATGCCGATCAGTTAAGAAATATTTAATGATCCATTGACCGATCTTCTGGTTAGTTTATAAAGGCTTCTGAGTTTATTCAGGAGCCTTTTTTATGCAACTCACTACAGCACTTTCTCTAGCCAATGGCTATGCCCCAAACTCAGAAGGCTTAGGTCAACTGAGTGATTTCTTATGCCCTGATTTCATCAAACAATGTGCTGAAACCGCTGGGGTAGCAACGATAAGGCGAAGAAGACTGCCTGTTGAAATGGCTGTTTGGACCGTCATTTGTATGTCGCTTTATCGTGAAGACCCACTTTGGAGTATTGTCAGTAAATTGGGGTTAGCATTGCCGGGTAAAAAAGAGCTGGTTGCGCCAAGCGCTGTCGTGCAAGCAAGACAACGTCTTGGCGTTGACGCTGTCAAAGAGGTATTTGAACGAAGTCAAAAAATGTCCCACATGGTGTGGGTTATCTCTACTAGGCGTTGATGGTGTCATTTGGCGTACACCAGATACCCAGGAAAACCATCAGGCATTTTCCGCTTGGAAAAACCAACATGGTGATACAGCTTTTCCTCAAGTTCGTATGGCTTGTCTAATGGAGCTGACCAGCTATTTATTATTAGGAAGTGCCTTTGATAGCTGTCGCTCAAGTGAGATGGTGCTTGCAGAAGACTTAATCGAAGCAACACCTGATAATTCACTCACGTTATTTGATAGAGGCTTTTATTCTCTGGGCTTACTCAATCGCTGGCATCATGCAGGAAAGAATCGTCATTGGCTCCAACCAATGAGAAAAGGAACTCAGTACGAAGTCGTTCGCTCTTTAGGGCGTCAAGACAAACTCATCAGGCTAAAAGCAACAGCACAAGCGAGAAAGAAGTTTACTGATTTACCTGAGAGTATTGCAGTAAGGCTAGTCACGAAAACAATTAAAGGGAAAGAAGTGAATATCCTCACCTCACTGACCGACCTTATGCGCTTCCCTAAGGCTGAAATAGTTGACTTATACAGTGATAGATGGGAAATAGAACTTGGCTATCGAGAAATGAAGCAAACCTTATTGCATAGTCACTTCACGCTACGTAGCAAAAAGCCAGATATGATAGCGCAAGAGCTATGGGGCATCATGCTTAGCTATAACTTACTCAGATATCAGATGGTAAAAATGGCGCAGAAAAAGCCGGGACTCTATGCCAAACACCTAAGTTTTACGGCGTGTGCAATTAGTATTATTAACTTAATTCACACGATGTTTATAGAGAATGCAGGACGGATCCCTAAATCAATAGAGCAACTTCAAGCACAAGTTGAGCATCACATTTTACCGATAAAACGGGAGCGGACATATCCCCGGTGTGTCAAACCTAAGCCCAGCAAATACCCGAATAAAAAACGCCAGTCAGCTGTTAACTGACTGGCATTAAGCATCTGCCGGGCTTTTTTATGCCCTTAGTTTATTTAAAAGCTGAGTAAGCTATTTATTTAGTAGCCATTTATCTTGTTATCTAGACAAACAGTTGCCTCGCGTTATTTATACTGGTAATTTATCTATTAAGGGAATCAATATCATTGGATGATATAAGACATGTCTGTTAATAAAACTCAGCAGATCATTTGCGCGATCACTAAAGGTAATAAATCATTAGTCGCTGACCTAATAGCACAAGGTGTGGATATAAATCACGCTAATCACTTTAATGTTACACCGTTAGAAATCGCATTAAAAACCGTGAATACCGAGATCGTTAACTTTCTGATTTTACATGGCGCTATTTTAAAACCAACCGCCAGTAATTTTTATCATAGCCAAGTTAAATGGCATATTTATTATTATAAAAACAGCCGACAATCTCGTCAAAATGAGCAATAAATAAAATACTTATGACCGCATTTTTATCTGGATTTTCCATCAGCTTATCGCTTATTTTAGCTATAGGTGCTCAAAATGCTTTTGTGTTAAAACAAGGCTTGAAGAAACAGCATGTTTTTTTAGTTTGTAGCATTTGTGCGCTTTCCGATGCCATATTAATTGCCGCGGGCATTTCTGGCTTTCATGTCATTATTGAAAAATACCCAAGTATTGAAATGATCGCCCGCTATGGCGGCGCCGCTTTTTTAATTTTATATAGTTTACAAAGCTTTTATTCTGCTTGGCGCAATGAACACAGTTTAGTCTTAGCAGAAACCAGCCAAAGTTCAGCCCTGAAAGTTGCCAGTATCTGCCTTGCCTTTACTTGGCTAAATCCGCATGTTTATCTTGATACTGTTTTTTTATTAGGCTCGATCTCGACACAATATGAAGCGAACATCGCCAGCTTTACCTTAGGTGCAATTACCTCTTCATTTTTCTTCTTTTTTGCCTTAGGTTATGGTGCGCGTTTATTAATTCCATTTTTTCAAAAAACGATATCATGGAAAATTTTAGAAGCTGTTGTCGGACTTATCATGCTAACGTTAGCAATAAGTTTATTATGGTAAAACGGCACTAACTTCAGCTGAATAAGCTAATAATTGAGTAATAAAAATAGATGAGTATTTGGCAAGAGTTATACAATATTTTCGATAAAGAACGCACCTTATGGTTAAAAAGCACTAAAAATAAACAAGCCCTGCATTTTGAAATACAAAATAACCTAGTCTTCTTAGCTGACGCCCTTAAGCAGCAGCTTGCGCAGCAAACTATTATCAATGGTTAGAACTTAAAGTATTTGAACAAGCCTTAAATGAAGGCTTTAACTTTAATCATTTAGCCAGCCACAAAATCAGTAAAAAATTTGTGAGCGACTTTGCTGAATTTCATAAATACATAACCTGAACTCGGTTTAATGGGTTTTATCACAGTTTGATTTATAATAAATAATTTAAAGAATTCACGTGTGTTTTTTGTTTCACCTAGTTTATCTTAGACTCGATGATGAAATTTAAGTGGATATCAAGGCGTTTTTTCGCACTAATAGC
>JBPOFN010000028.1:0-59463 GCA_051251725.1 Thalassotalea sp.
TCAATAGCTCAGTTGGTAGAGCAACGGACTGTTAATCCGTTTGTCCCTGGTTCAAGTCCAGGTTGAGGAGCCATATTCCTACGGGAAGAAATAAACCTGCTTTGGCAGGTTTTTTTTCGCCTGCAATTTACCCTCCAGTTACATGAGAAATTGTAACCCTGTCATGAATGCCATCTATAATAACCTTGCCACCAGCAGCTTAACTTTGACGGTTAGATAAAATAAATTGAATGCTATGACTCACCTACTCGCTTTTATACCGATATTTTTTCTTATTAGCATCAGCCCTGGCATGTGTATGATTTTAGCGCTTAACATCGTTTTGTCGTTTGGGCTGAAAAAAGCCCTCTATATGATTGCCGGTGAACTAACCGGTGTCGCCATTGTGGCTTTAGCCGCTATTTTAGGTATTTCAGCCTTGGTATTAAAAGCGCCAATTATTTTTATGGTGTTAAAAATAATTGGCGCAATTTATTTAATATTCTTGGCTTATCAATTAATAACATCGAAGCACAAATCTCTTAGTGTGATAAAAACACCCGCAGTTAATAAGCAAATTTTATTTTATCAAGGCTTTATCACCTCAGTAAGTAACCCTAAAGGCTGGGCTTTTATGTTAGCGGTTCTGCCTGCATTTATCATTCCTCAGGCATCACTAACGATTCAGATCACACTCTTATTGTTGATAATAATCACCATCGAATTTGTCAGTTCAATCATTTATGCCGTTGCGGGCGGTTGTTATGTCGCTGGCTTTTAACTGATGCTCGGCTCAATGGGATGAATCTTATTTCGGCCTGCCTTTATTTAGGGATTGCTGGGCTATTATTATTTAACCACTAAATTTAACCAACCAAAGATCCAGCTAATGCCTGCTAGTTACATCAAAAAATCTCTGATGCTCTTGCATTTTCTGGTTAACAGAATAAGAAACGTTGAGATAAATACGCCACACCATCTCAGCTTCAGAGCAACTACCAAACATACTCTCAGCAACAATCTCATTTGCTGATATTTCAACAAATAATGGGATTTTCCCCATATACATATTTACTCCTTCAATATAACCAGAAAGCTTAAAATCTGGCGGTAAATTATCTGAAGATGTTAAATAAAATTTAAACGGTACTTCCGCTTGTAATTGGTTTTGATTGAAGTTGACTTTAAAATTATATTCACCAATGGTTAACTGACAAACAGATTGATAATCAGTACAGTGCGGTACAATGACTTGCTCCCCCACTAACGGTGATTTTTCACAGCCAATCATTAATAAGGCAAAACCACATAAAGCGACAACAAACTTGTTCATAAAACAATCAATTAATTAATAAGCTTAGCTAATTGTAAAAAATATTACCGACAAAGTTAACAACTGAATAATTTTTATTAATTTAGAACAGCTTTTATTGCCGAATCGGATGACAAATTGTCCCTAAAACATTATCATGCGCGCGGGTTTGTAACTTACTGTGCTTTATATCTATTTTTAGTCTATAAATTAACCAGCGTGACTGTTTTTTATTCACATACAGCCCTTCTGAAATTTACCAATACAACTGCGGAAACCATAACATGAATCAAGAAAATACGTCAGCAGTAGATTACAACATGAACGTTGTACGTCAATTTACTGTTATGACTGTCATTTGGGGATTCTTTGGGACACTTGTCGGTGTGCTTATTGCGGCTCAATTAATTTGGCCTGCTTTAAACTTTGAAACACCTTGGTTGACCTACTCCCGTTTAAGACCTCTTCATACCAATGCGGTAATTTTTGCCTTTGGTACTAGTGCTTTATTTGCCTCATCGTATTACGTTGTGCAGCGCACCTGTAAAGTCGCTTTATTTGGCGGAAAGTTAGCCTCGTTTACCTTCTGGGGTTGGCAAGCCATTATTGCGCTCGCGATCATTACTTTACCTATGGGTTATACTAGTAGTAAAGAATATGCAGAACTAGAATGGCCAATCGATATTCTTATCGCTGTTGTTTGGATAAGTTATGCCATCGTCTTTTTTGGTACCATTATCAAGCGTAAAACATCGCACATTTATGTTGCTAACTGGTTTTTTGGTGGCTTTATTTTAACGGTTGCAGTGCTACATATTGGTAACAGTATGGTGATCCCTGTTTCGATGATGAAATCATATTCATTATACTCAGGCGCTATCGATGCCATGATGCAGTGGTGGTACGGTCATAATGCCGTTGGTTTCTTATTAACCGCTGGTTTCTTAGGCATGATGTATTATTTTGTGCCAAAACAAGCTGAGCGTCCGGTTTATTCATACCGCTTATCTATCGTGCATTTTTGGGCCTTAGTTTCTTTATATATTTGGGCAGGTCCTCATCACTTACATTACACAGCATTACCTGACTGGGCACAATCTGTCGGTATGGTAATGTCTATTGTTTTATTCTTGCCTTCATGGGGCGGAATGATCAACGGTATTATGACGTTATCGGGTGCATGGCATAAATTGCGTCATGATCCTATTTTACGTTTCTTAATTGTTTCATTGTCTTTCTATGGTATGTCGACATTTGAAGGCCCGATGATGGCAATCAAATCAGTTAATGCCCTTTCTCATTACACTGACTGGACTATTGGTCATGTACATTCAGGCGCTTTAGGTTGGGTTGCTATGGTATCAATTGGTGCTATGTACCACTTAATTCCGGTGTTATTTAACCAAGGGCGAATGTATAGCATCAAATTAATCAACATTCATTTCTGGATGCACACTGCCGGTATTATTTTATACATTGTTGCCATGTGGATTTCAGGTGTAATGCAAGGATTAATGTGGAGAGCGGTAAATACTGACGGTACGTTAACTTATAGTTTTGTTGAAAGTTTAACGGCTTCTTACCCGTTCTATTTCATGCGCTTTGTTGGCGGTGTTTTAGTGGTAAGTGGTTTTGCCTTAATGATTTACAACATGTTTAAAACAATGGGTGCTGAAGACGGCAGCCTTAAGAAACAAGAAATAGCTTAAGGAGAACGCCATGGAAAACAATCCAAAGAATAAACATGAAAAATTAGAAAAACACGTTGGTTGGTTTTTTATTTTTACCATTATGGCGATCAGTATTGGTGGCTTGGTTGAAATTACCCCGTTGTTTTTCCAAAAAGCGACAACAACACCCGTTGATAACTTACGTCCATATACCGCTTTAGAGCTTGAAGGCCGTGATATTTATATTCGCGAAGGTTGTAACGTTTGCCATAGTCAAATGATCCGCCCTTTCCGCGCGGAAACTGAACGTTATGGCCATTATTCAGTTGCCGGCGAACATGTTTGGGAACATCCTTTTTTATGGGGTTCTAAACGTACTGGTCCTGATTTAGCCCGTGTTGGTGGTCGTTATAGTGATGACTGGCATCGTGCCCATTTAATTGACCCTCGTTCAGTTGTGCCTGAGTCGAATATGCCATCATTTAAATGGCTAGAAGAAAATACCTTAGATGGTGAACTAACCGCTAAGAAATTAGAAACATTCAACATGTTAACGCGTAGTCGCAGCCATAAAGACGAACAAGGTAATAGCATTGCGCTTTACTCTGCAGATGATATTGCTAAAGCAAAATCTGATGTTCAAGGTAAAAAAGAAATGGATGCATTAATTGCATATCTTCAATCTCTTGGCCATGCGTTGAAATAACATGATGGATTATGGAACTCTCAGAGGGTTAATCGCCCTCCTTATTTTGGCACTATTTATCATTATTGTTGTTTGGGCTTATAGCAATAAACGCAAATCATCGTTTGATGATGCGGCTAGCTCAATCTTGGATGACGACAACCTAAACAATAATAAAGAAAAAAATAGTAAACAGGAGACTAATAATGTCTAGCTTCTGGAGTATTTGGATAACCGTTTTAACACTTGGCACATTAGTCGGTTGTTACTTCTTATTAAGAATGTGCTTAAAAAACTTCGCCGGTGTACCTGAAGGCGAATCAATGGGGCATACCTTTGATGGTATTGAAGAATTAAACAACCCATTACCTAAATGGTGGAGTACTTTCTTCTTATTAACCATTATTTGGGGCTTTGGTTATTTGGCTTTATATCCTGGCTTAGGTAATTGGCAAGGGCTATTTGGCTGGAAAAGTTCTAACCAAGGTATTTTAAGTTTAGAGCAATCGAAAGCTGAAGCATTAGCTAACAGCGCTGAAGATTCTGGTGTTTTAGTAGAATACGATCGTGAAATGAATCAAGCACAAGAGAAATATGGCAAAATATTTACTCGTTATGCTGCGATTAGCATTGAGGATATCGTTGCTGCCAAATCACAAGAAATTAGCTTTACCGCTAACAGTGAAACGCCATTAACGCCAGCGCAGCAACAGTTGCTTGATAGTAAAGAAGCATTAAAAGTAGGTAAACGCCTATTTTTACAAAACTGTTCGCAATGTCATGGCTCAGATGCTCGTGGTACCACAGGCTTCCCTAATCTGTCTGATAAAGACTGGTTATATGGTGGCAGCCCTGCTGATATCAAACACAGTATTTTATATGGCCGTCAGGGACAAGGCATGATTGCTTGGCAAACCATGTTAGGTGGTGAGCAAGGCGTTAAAGACGTTGCTGCGTTTGTATTAAGTTTATCTAATCGCGAAGCGAAAGAAGGTAATGTTAGCGCCGGTAAAGAACAATTTTCGATGTGTGCAGCTTGTCATGGTGAAAATGGTGAAGGTAGTCTTGCACTTAACCTTCCTGTTGGCGCTCCGACTTTAAATGATAACACTTGGTTATATCCATCTTCAGAGCGTGGAATACAAGAGTCTATTCGTAATGGCCGCGCTGGTGTTATGCCTGCTTGGAAAGATATTCTAGGTGAAGAAAAAGTGCACGTAATTAGCGCTTATATTTACAGTTTATCGCAAGAGTAAATAACCATAAGGTTACTATTTTTAAAGGCTTCTTCGTGAAGCCTTTTTTATTGTCTGTTCATTATTCTTTTGTTCGCTATAAAAATTATTCCTCATAAATCCACTCTGTAAACTAAAATCAATCTGACTATAAAATCTCTTTTATCATTAGCTTTATTAAACTTCCACCCAAGGTAAGGTGGTAAGGCCAAATAAAGCCTGCTATGATTACTAGGTTGCAAAGTCGTTTATGGTAATCAAAAAATTTTCTTTCATGGCGAAGTAATCGCTTTTAAGTAAAACTAAATTAGATAATAACGACTATTTAAACATTCATACATAAGTGGATTGCACTAAGCTGTTTATAAACCTAGACACAATCACTGCCTTTTACTTACTAGATTGAAATCAAAGAGTGCTAAAACTCTTATTCAAAAAAACGTTAATTTATAAAAGAGTATCTAACATGAAGAAACTATTAATGTCGCTCAGCGCCTCGTGTTTAATTATCGCCTCGGGATGTACAAAAGATATCTCAGCAGACACTCCGTCGTCAGCTAGTTATATTGATGAGCAAAAAGATATTATCACTGCGATTAATTCCGCCGCCGATTGGCAACTTAACAACATGGATAATTTTGACTCATATATCCCCTCTTTTATCCATCGCACAGTAGAACAGCGCGGCTGGGTGCAAGGTGCATTCTTCTTGGGCTTGGCAAGATGGGCGGAAGAAACTCAAAACGCGAGTTATTTTAACTATCTTCGTGATCATGGAGAAAAACAACAATGGCTGTTAGGTGATCGACGATACCACGCAGATGATCACGTGATCGCGCAGTTTTATTTACATTTATATGATTTAGATAAAAACCCAGCCATCATTAAGCCGTTATTAACGGAGTTTGACGCTATTTTAGCAACACCACCAACCTCATCTTTAGATTTTGTTCCGCGTGGTAAAATAGCCGCTGATGGTTACGATCATGATTGTCAAAAACGTTGGTGTTGGTCTGATGCATTATTTATGTCGCCGCCGGTGTGGTTTCACCTGTCTACAATAACCGGTGAGAAGAAATATGCTGACTATGCTGATAAAGAATTTAAAGCGGTAACCGAATACCTTTTAGATGCCGAATATAATTTATATTTCCGTGATAGCCGTTTTCTTGAACGTCGAGAAAAAAATGACGCCAAAATATTTTGGAGCCGTGGCAATGGTTGGGTTTATTCAGGTTTAACACAAGTGATTGAATTCTTACCTGCTGATGATCCTCGCCGTGCTTGGTATATTGATTTATTCAAAAAAATGTCAGTTAGTTTGAAAAAATTACAGCTTGATACCGGTTATTGGCCTGTATCATTAGCCGCAGGTGATTTATACACAGTTCCAGAAAGTAGCGGTACGGCATTTTTTGTTTCAGGTTTAGCTTGGGGTCTAAATAAAGGCTACTTGAACGAAGATTATTTACCAACCATAAAAACTGGCTGGAATGCGCTATTAAAAGCTCAACTCGACAATGGTATGTTAGGTTACGTGCAACAAGTTGGTTATGCACCTGATAAAGTATCTCCTAATGAAACACAGTTATATGGCGCTGGCGCATTTTTACTTGCCGGTACTGAAGTGTTAAAACTTGAACAAAAGCATGCGAAGAACTAAGCAATAAGATCAAGTCTTCACTAAAACAACGATGACAAGCAAAAAAGCAAGGATGCTGTGCTTGTTTAACTCCCTCTTTATACTATGCCCCCAAAACACCTGCTCATTTTGTATTTCACTCTAGCCTCTAGCCTCTAGCCTCTAGCCTCTAGCCTCTAGGACGAGTTTGTCGCACTGATATTATTGAACCCAGTATTCTTAGATAAAATTAGTCGGTTGAATATTACCGGAGGAGTAACATTTCTGGCAGGGATAATCGACCGTACTCACAAACAAACTAAATTTCAGGCATAAAAAAAGCAGGATAAACCTGCTTTTAAAACTCGTTTACGTTATCAACTAGAGGTTATAACCACTTTCATCATGGTCATTTAAATCTAAGCCGGTTGTTTCTGTTTCCGCATCTACGCGTAAACCACCGGTAAGTAAGCCCACTACTTTCAATATAATGTAAGTAATAACCGCAGTGTACGCAATTGTAGCGCCAATACCTGTTAACTGAACCATCACTTGCTCACCCATAGTTACAATGCCATCAGCGAAGCCGTAGCCACTGAAAACACCTAAAGTCGTTGCTGAGAATATCCCAGCTAATAAGGTACCTAAAATACCACCAACCCCATGTACTGGGAAAACATCAAGTGAGTCATCAATTTTAAGCTTTTGTTTGATATAAACCGTCGAAACGAAACAAACAACACCAGCAGAAAAACCAATCACTAAGGCGCCACCAGGGCCAACAAAACCAGAAGCAGGAGTTATAGTACCTAAACCAGCAACCATACCTGTTACCGCACCTAAAACACTTGGCTTGCCGAATTTTTTCCACTCAATGGCTGCCCAGGTTAAGGCACCTGTAGCCGCTGAGATATGGGTAACTAACATTGCCATTGCCGCATCGCCATTTGCCGCTAATGCACTACCACCATTAAAACCAAACCAACCAACCCATAACAAACCAGCACCTGTAACTGTCATCGTTAAGTTATGTGGTAGTTTTGGACTTTTTGGAAAACCGTCACGAGGACCTAATACCATCGCAGCAACTAAGGCGGCAACACCCGCCGTAATATGAACAACAATACCACCAGCAAAATCAAATACGCCCATTTGAGCTAACCAGCCACCGCCCCAAACCCAATGAGTAACAGGGACATACACGGCTAATAACCATAAAGCACTAAAAAGTAATACCGATGAAAATTTCATTCTTTCCGCAAAACCACCAATAATTAACGCTGGGGTAATAATTGCGAATGTCATTTGGAATAACATAAATAAACTTTCAGGAATGTCGCCAGCTAAAGTATCGCGATCAATTCCCATCATCATCACTTTACTAAAGTCACCAATAAAGCCATTACCTTCACCAAAAGCTAAACTATAACCAACGACTAACCAAAGAATTGAAGAGATACCGGCAATAGCAAAACATTGCATTAAAATCGATAAGATATTTTTTCGATTAACTAAACCACCGTAAAATAATGCTAACCCTGGCAAGGTCATGAGTAGCACTAAGGCAGTTGCAGTTAAAATCCAAGCGGTGTTTGCACCATTTAATTCGTCAGCAGCGAAGCTTGGAAAAGAGAATGCTACAAGAAGTAACATAAATAAAGATGTAATCGTTTTTGTCATTTTTATTTACCACATTGTAAATTTTGTGAACGTCTTTGCTCATCATTATGGAATACTTTGTGAACACCATTGCTCACACGATAAAGTATTCAAAAAAATTAAATAGCTTCGTTACCGGTTTCACCCGTGCGAATGCGAATAACGTTTTCTATTGAGGTTACAAATATTTTACCGTCGCCAATACTACCGGTATGAGCAGAGGTTAAAATGGCATCAACAGCACTTTCAAGCATCTCTTCGCTGACCGCTATTTCAATTTTAACTTTTGGTAAAAAATCAACTTGGTATTCCGCACCTCGATATAATTCGGTATGCCCTTTTTGGCGACCAAAGCCTTTAACTTCAGAAATAGTTAGGCCTTCGACACCTCGTGCACTTAGTGCTTCACGTACTTCGTCTAATTTAAAAGGTTTTATTATTGCTGTAATTAACTTCATTTTTAATCCTTAGATATTGTAAAAAAATTTACTGTGCTAATTTAGCTTACTCTCAATCAAATCAACAGTATTTTATTCTTAGAAAGGCTTAAATGGCTTGAAAATCAACCATTCTTACGCAAGAACGAAAAAACCCCTAATAAATAGGGGGTTTGGGCAGGAAATTTGGCGTGTCGTGAGCTTGTCAATAATCACGAGTACTTTCAGCTGTAAGCTTCAAGCATTAGTCATAACAGCAGTTTAATGATAATTAATTTGCCATTACTGACTGCTCATCATCAGTTATTTTTAGGTGGTTATTAACGTAACGCTCAGCAAATTCAACTGAGCCAAAAACTAACTGAATTAAATCACTTGCTCTACGGCGAGCATAAGCGCTCTCCTCTCCCGACTGTTTCGAAATTGCTAGCCAAGTTTGAACCAATATTACCGGCGGATATGTTTTACTTGTTGGCGTAAATTGAACCATAGTTTTGTCCTTGCTTGATAAACAGCCAGTCTTTAATTAAATAACGACTAAACTTAAACTACTAAACTTAGTGTAGACAAGTTTAAAAAATAATCGAATAAATTAAACAAAAGTTCAAAAATCGATAACAACTTTAATCACAGTCCCAATTTTAATGAATTGAGCACAGTAATTTTAAGCAAAATGCATTCCTAAAAATTGACGCTTAACTTTTTTTTCAGGCTTAAACGAATAAATTATCGCTATAACCTTTAATATTAGGAAATACCTGCATTAACTCTTCTTCACTAAACTCCCAATGTTTTGCCAAAATAGTGCTAAACCAAGCAAAACTATTACTGGTCGGCTGTAAATCACGACCTTTGAACAATTGTTTAGCGGATAAACCTGGCCACTTGCCCAATATTTGCCCTCCATTAATCTTACCGCCAGCAATAAACAAGGCACTTCCAGTACCATGATCAGTGCCGCCAGTGCCATTCTCTTTCGCGGTCCGGCCAAATTCAGTTGCGACAACAACAACAGTGTTATCCCATTGTTTGCCTAATGATGTTTTTAACGCCAATAGACCTTCATCTAATTCGGCTAACTTTCTGTCTAACCTTGATGCTTGATTATTATGGGTATCCCAACCGCCAAGCTCTAACATTGCACAGTCAACATTGTCATCCGTTAATAAACGGCCACATGAGGTCGCTAATTCTTTAAACTTGCCTTTATACTTTTGGTTATCATCACCGCCGGCCATAGCTTTAGTTGCCAGACCTTCTTCAAGTTTCATTAAGAAGTCATCATCGTTTTGATACAGCTTCATCAGTTGTGCGTAGATATCTTCTTTTGATTCTTTTAAATTCGACGGATACCAAGTATTGACAGCTTGGCTACTTCTTAATGATATCGGCACCGAATGAGCAACAGCTAAGGCTTTCTTTTGTTTAATATCAATTGCACGCGCCAGCCAACCTGAGTCATGATCAATTTCCGGTTTACCACTTTCTAAAAAGTCTTGGCCATCAAAATGCGAACGAGCGCCATAACCTGAGCCAACAGCAATAATTGGCGTAAACTCTTTCGTTTGATACCAAGCATGTAAATTTGTTAACGCCGGATGTAAAGCAAAGCCGTGAGCAAGCGGCAATAACGGTGATTTATACGCTTGATGGAGTTTTGGCCTGAGGTTTTTTAATTCGGCGTCAAAGGTTGGTACTACCGTGTGCAGCGAGTCTAACGCCCCTCTTAAAATAACCCAGACCAGTTTTTTACTCGGCTTGGCTTGAGCTGCGATGCTATCAACAGCAAAAGCCGGTAACGCCGACCAACAAAATAAACTAGCACCACCGGCTAATTTGATAAAATTTCGACGTTGTTGATGGTTTTGCTCTGGGTTAGCTGATTTTATTTCAGGGCTTGTGGTTTCATCGAAGGCGTCATTTTTAACAACATTAATATTTTTCATGATCTTACCTTCTTTGAAATTCAGGGCTCATTAATAATAACGTCAGCGCCTGTTTTCTACTTTCGGCCCGTGAAATTATTTTATAATGATGTTTATCTAGTGTTTGAGCAAAAGAGTTTTTGATCACTTGCTCAGCATTAACTTTAGCCATATTCGCCAACGAATTAGCCCAATTGATCCGAGACATTAAAGCATTAGCGCCATTCCAATCTTGTGCTACGTCACCATAGCCTGCCGGTGAGCCGGCATTAAAAGGCTGTTGCCCGAGGGTGAGAAATGAATAATAAAGATGTTTCGGTTTTATCTTTTCAATATTTAACGCCCTGATCGTTGAGATTATAAATTCTCTCGGCGTTTTAAACTTCGCTTTTTCCGGCTGCCACGACTCTTGTGCTTCAATCATGGTAGTCATTACGGTTTTAATATTACCTGATGATTGTTGCCAACTAGCAACTAATTTACCCACCAAGCTGGCCGGCGGGTCATCATTAATAAAATGACGAGCTAATTTAAAACAAAGGTGTTTAATGGTGGCTGGGTGATTAGCTAAGTCACGTAACATTGCTTCACCTTGCGCGATCCCTTTTTGACGATAGTGCTTGTTCAATAAAACGCGCTCGCCAGGCTCATGGTTATAACTGTTATATTTAAAGCCGGCGCTTTTATCTTTTTTGATATTACTTAAGCCCCAACCTGTGATCCCTTTAGCTAATTCAATAACATCCGCTTGTTGATAACCACCATTAACCCCTAAGGTATGCAGCTCTAAAATTTCTCGCGCTAAGTTTTCGTTCATGCCTTTACCGCGTTTTTTACCCACTTTTGAGTTCGGGCCAATCGAGCGTTCATTATTTAAATATATCAACATGGCAGGATGCTGAGTGACTGTCAGAAGCATATCTTCAAACTTAGCCATCAGATTTGGCCCAATAGCTTCGCGTTCCAGTGTTGCTGCTAAACCTGCCATTTCTTGTCCTGAAGCGCTGACACTAAAATGATTGGAGAAAAAGTCTAATAATCGCCAGCTGATACTGGTATCAGATTGCACGGCTTGTTTGATATAAGAGACCGAAAACGCTCGAAGCATTTCTCTTGGATATTTTTTTAGGCTTGCCATTGAATTCATCATGGCATTATCAGCCGGATTTTTGCTTTTATTATTTTGCGGTTTTTGTTCATCTTTTTTCATTTGACGATAAGCATAAACCGACTTAAGCACATCAGCAGAATGGGGTAAGTCATCGTTAAAATTAATCGCAATTAAGCCATTTTTAAGCCAAGCTTTTGCGTTAGTCCCCACCGCCATCAATTCATTGGGTTTAGCACCTAAACCAAAGCGATTTACGGCAATAACAGCATGGGCAATGTTACTGTTAGTATTATTTTCATTAGCCATATAGAGCATTCACTGGTCACTGTAAGAATTTTCAAGATAACAAGAGTTTCGAATATATCGACAATATTTACAATCCTTTACAGTCGCCTTTGCTTATTTGCACTAATTTACCTTCATGATAAATCACTGGCACTTAGTGTTTTAAAAATAATATGGTAGAAAAGAATCACTTAGCTCAATGCCGTCTATAGCTAGCGGTATTTAGTTAATATTTATAGCTGGGTAATTGACGGCTGTTGTAAACTATCTTTAGGTAGCGATTGATCGCATTTTAAACAATTTAATTCTTGGCCGAGCATTGTATCTCGGCCTGGCTTTGTTATTACCCACGGACGATTGATAAAAGGCGGATTATGCCTAACATGCTGAAAGTGGCCACAAGCAAGTTCGGCCACCCAGTCCGCTAGTTCATCTTGATGATATCCGGTTATTGGCGATTTCATATAAATCCTAGCTGTTGTTATTATTGTCAGCTCAGTTGAAGTTACTGACCTTGAACAGGTATTGATAATTTTTTGCGAATATAAATAGTGCGATTAAGTTTAGCTACCACTTCACCGGTTTCATCTTTGATCACCACCGGTAATATTGGCAAGTATTTGTCGCCCTGCTCAGTGTGAGCAATTATCTCATTGATTAATTGTTGATCCACAGAAAAATCAGCAAACACTTTACCGCGGCCCGGTTTAATATAATCAATATCGGCACTTTTATCCCAAACAATATAATCATTACCTAGCTGCGCTAAAATCATCATCATATAAAAGGGATCAGTCATCGAATACAAAGAGCCGCCAAAATGTACGCCGACCGCATTGGTATTCCAAGGTCGTAACGTTAATTGTATCCGCGCTTTTGAAAAATCATCCGATAAATATTTAATGCTGATACCAGTAAACAAAAATGGCGGCCAAATGTTTAATAGTAACTTCATAACCCAAGCTTTTTGAAAAATTAACTTCATATTCTCTCTCTAATTTTATTAGCGAATAAAACTTAATTCCGCTCAACTCATCGTACCAGACAAGATAATGGCAATAATAAGCGAAAAAAGACAATAAAACTAGCTCAGTGATCAACTAGGGGTTTCATCGAAGCGAAATAAAACCTATAATTTTGTTTTTATAATTAATAATGAAAAACAGTTGTATGTCAGATCAAAATGAAGAACTAAAACGTGCAGGCCTTAAAATCACCTTACCACGTGTAAAAATCCTAAGCATTTTGCAAGATCCTGAAAACCAACACATTAGTGCTGAAGATGTTTATAAAATATTACTTGAGCAACATGAAGAGATTGGTTTAGCAACAGTTTATCGGGTATTAAACCAATTTGATGACGCTGGTATTGTTTCTCGCCATCACTTTGAAGGTGGTAAGTCGGTTTTTGAATTATCTCAGAAAAAACACCATGACCATTTAGTCTGTTTAAAATGCGGTAAAGTGGTGGAATTCGAAGACGACATGATCGAACAGCGTCAGTTAGATATTGCAAAATCTCACAACATTAAACTCACCAATCATAGTTTATATCTTTATGGTGAATGTAATGACGAAGATGCTTGTGAAGCGTTTCGTAAATCACATCTTTAGTTTAACGAATAAAGCTAAAGCAGTTAGTGTTACAATAAATAAGCATTAATATTTGTAAAACAGAGTATTTTTGAACAAACAAAAAGGCGGAAAACATGATGTTTTCCGCCTTTTTTAATATCTGTAATTCGAGTATTCAATGCAAGTGATTACTCGTTAACACTCAGCACACTATATCTTTTTAACAGTGCTTATTCCTAGCTAAACCAAATGAATGACCTTAGTGGTGATGACCGCCAACACCATGAGCGTGGCCATGAGCAACCTCTTCTTCTGTTGCTGCACGTACACCAACAACTTTAATGTCGAACGTTAACGTTTTACCCGCTAATGGGTGGTTTAAATCAACTGTGATCATAAAGCGCCCTACTTTTACTACAGTCACTTGGCGTTGACCCTGCTCAGTATTAACCGTTGCCATCATACCTGGTAGCCATTTCTCAGCACCTTGTAAATGCTTAGCTGGAATACGTTGTTGAGCATCTGCTTGAATTTCGCCATAAGCGTCTGCAGGAGCAACGGTAGTAGAAAATTCGTCAGCTTCTTTTTTACCTTCAAGCGCTTTTTCAACACCAACAATCATGTTGCCGTGTCCATGTAAATACGCAACCGGATCACCATCGTAAGAAGATTCTAATTGTGTGCCGTCTTCATCTGTTAATGTGTAGTGAAATTGCACTACGCTATCTTTAGAGATTTCCATTAAATTAACCATCATATAAAAATTGTCGGCGATTCTAGCAAATATTACGGTTCATCCGCTAATACTATTTTTGTCTGCGCTCAACTCTACAGCCTTAAAGATCAAGTTATTGCGATTATGAAAATATATTAACGGCACAGTAGTGACGTATTAACGGTCAAAACAGCGCTAAAATAGCCAGCGTCATATTCAATAAAGCCATTAATTAGTGCTCATTAAGCCCAAAGTAATAACACTAAAACACTTATAACGATCAACACCATACCAATATATTCACCTAAGCTGATTTTTTCTTTAAATACGCGATAGGTCAAAATTAAGGTAATGAAAAATTCAACTTGTCCGAGCGCTTTAACATAAGCCGCCAATTGTAAACTTGCGCCCGTAAACCAGCCAATTGAGCCTAAAACACTAGTAACACCAACAAACAGCGCCAAACGCCAATGTGTTAACATTAAGGAAAATTGCTTTTTATCTTCAAACCAAATATAAACAATCGAAATAATTGACTGCACCGTGATCATAAAAACTAAGGTGATAGCAGCGCTGAGAAATAAGTTAGTCGACAGCGATAAACTCGCTTCGCGAATTAATAAGGTCGCAAAGGCTAAACCAAGGCCCGCTCCTAAACCATAAGCAGCGCCGGGGTTATCAACAATATCTTTTAATCTGAACTTTACTTTTGATAAGAAAAATACGCCAACAGCACTGATCAGCACCGATACCCAGCCTAACATGCTTAACGGCGATGAAAATAACAGCGCGCCAATAACCGCAATTTGTATCGCTTCCGTTTTTGACAAACTACTTGAAACCGCGAAATTTCGATATTTAAACGCCGCTACCAAACAAGCGGTCCCGATAATTTGTGCGCAGCAAGCAATCAGCGCGTAAAAAATAAAATGCCCGTTGAGCGCAGGCAGTTCAACGTCGGTATATTCACTTACGCCATAAAGATATAAATAGCCAAAAGGTAAGGCAAATATATAGCGAACACCAGACGCTGCCATGGTATTTAATTTCGTCCCTAACTGTTTTTGCCCTGCGGTTCTTACTGCCTGCATGGTGGCGGCCAATAAGGTGAAATAAATCCAAGTGTACAAAAGCTTTCCTTAATTTTTTGCTAAATTCATTATCATTCGTTGAACTATTGGTCGCTATTCACTCGTGGCTTGAAACCGATATTGCGACTCAAGCTCACTGTAACCTAAGCCGCTTTTTTTCTTCACTTTTATCTGCACAGCAATTCGCTCTTTTAATGACTCGACATGACTGATCACGCCAATCATTTTACCGCTAGCATTAAGATTATCTAAAGCATCGAGCGCGATTTCTAAGGTTTCATTGTCAAGTGTGCCAAAACCTTCATCAAGAAATAACGAGTCAATACTAGTTTTAGCACTCACCAAGTCCGATAAAGCTAATGCTAAGGCTAAACTCACTAGGAAGCTCTCACCGCCTGACAAGGTCGCGGTATCGCGAATACTATCGGCCTGCCATGTGTCAATAACTTCCAGTGCTAAGGCATCGCTGTCTTTACGCTGTAATTGATAGCGGCCGTCCAGCTTCATTAACCGCTGATTGGCTAAGAAAACTAAATGCCCTAAGGTTAAGCCTTGGGCAAAACGTCTAAATTTATTACCATCGGCGGAGCCAATTAAACCATTTAACTGCCCTAAGTCAGCAACTATTAAGCTTTGCTGTTCAATACTTTCAATCAGTGTTGATTGTTGTTTGCGTAGATCATTATCTTGCGCAAGCTTCTGCTGGCTTTGCCCTAAGGTAATTTGTGTCTGTTTTAACGTCTCGTTCAGTTCAGCCAAAGCCGTTTGTAACATCGACATTGTCGTTTGCTGATTAAAGTCGCTCGGCTGTTTTGCTAGCAAAGTTACATACTGTGCATTAGCCTGTTCAACTTTCGCCTTAACAGTTTGCTGCTCTTGATTAATTTTCTGGGCAAGCTCCGCAATGCGCTGCTGCTCTGCCTCTGGTAATAAGGCGGCGATAAACTGCGCTTGCTCGCTAAAAATACTTTTGTCTAATGCTGCTTGCCACGCCGTATTTGCTTGCGCTAGTTGCGCTGCCAGTTCTTGTATTTGCTTAGTTTGTGATACTTGAGCGCCGCGCTGCTCGTCCAATTCTTGTTTAAGTGTATTCAATTCATTTTGCTGCTGACTAACTTGCAGGTTAGCTTGCTCGCGTTGATCCGCAATTTGTTGTTTAACCGTTGTTACTTTCTGCTCACCAAATAATGCCTGTCGAGCGCTGTGTTTTTGCTCAAGCTCAGCCGTTAGTTGCGCGACTTGTTGTTGTAACTGGCTAATTTGCTCACTAATATTTAACTGTTTCTCATTTAACACCAACAAATTATTCTGCTCTAAGCGCTGCTTTTCAACGTTATCTGTCACTTGTTGTTGTAAGGTTACATACGATGATATCGCGAGTTCCTGCGCGCTAAACCAGGCTGCGAATTGTGTTAAATCCGTTAGTATCGCTAATGATTGACCTACTGTCGCTAACGTCGAGGAGACTGGGGCAGCATAAATAGCGCTAATTTCATCAACTAAGGTTTTTTCAGTTACTTGTAAGCGCTGGCTAATAAGCTGATGCGATTCATTATCTTGGCTGGTTTGCTGTGCTAATTGTGATAATTGTTGCTGCTGCATTTGTAGCTGAGCGTCATACTTAGTTAAGGTTTTTTCACACTCACTTAACTCACCATCAAGCGCGGCTAAATTGGTTCGCTGCTGAGTAAGCGTGGCAAATAAATTTTGCACTTGCTCAATCAATTGTTGTTTTTTATTTTGCTCTGCTGTTAACGTTTGGCTGTTGTTAATATCTAACGATTGCTTATTCTTTTCACTAAGTTTTGGCAGCAATTGTTGCCACTGATTTAACAGCTCTTGGTTTATTTGTGTTAACTCTGTTTGCTGTTTAGTTAAGCTTATTTGGCTATTTTCTAACACCAACTTTTGCTGTTTTAATTCATTGCCTTGCTGCGTTAATACTTCTACGTTGTTAGTCGCTTCTAACAAGCGCTGTTCGTATTCATTTAAACTTGGCGGCTGATAATTGCTAACATAAGGATGTTCAGTTGCGCCGCAAAGTGGACACGGTTGCTGCGCCTGTAATTTATTACGCTGCTCGGTTAACAAAGCTATCGCTTTTTGCTGTTCAACCACAGTCAACATGTCTTTTTCATGTTGTTTTAAGGCTTTGTACGTTACGCGTAACCCAGAAAGTTCACTTTCAACACCTGATGATTTTTCATTAATATCATTAACTTGCAATAAAACACTGGCTAAACCATGGTCATTTGTCAAATATTGCTGCTGAATGTTATGCAATTGCAGATAAACTTGCTGATCTTGATAACCGCTATTTAAAAATGCCTGTAAGGTATTTTCTTCACTTACTTTTAACGGGCTATTGGCAGTATTTTCTTGGCTGTTTTGAACAAGTCCAAGCTGATTAATGTTGTCGATTACCTTGGATAATTCTTGCTGTGCCAGCGCGTGATTATTAACAAAAGCTTGTTGCTTAACTCGAACTTCCTGCTGCTGTTTAGCTAAAATAGCTAATTCGTTTTCAAATTTTTCTTTTGCCTGCTCAGCCGTTTGCTGTTTGGCAAGATAACTTTGTTGCTGCTGTTGATCTTGCTGCCACTGCTGAAACTGATGCTGCCAAATCCCTAATTTATCTTTAACTAACTCAAGGTGTTTTTGCTGGTTTAATGTTTGCTGTTGGCCTGTTATTTTTTCGTTTAATGCCAGATCCGCGTTTTGTAATAACTGAATTTGCTGATCAATACCGGCTTTGTTTTGTTCGTTAGTTTGCTGCTGTTGGGCTAACGATTTTAGCTGTGTCGTCAGCGCAGATATTTCACTGTCTAAAGGCGTTACTTGTTTATCAATTAAGTTTTGGGTTATTTTTGATTGCTGCTCAACTTCCGCGATATTGCTTTGCAATTCAGCCAACTTTGCCGACGCTGTTGTTACAAATTGCTCTTTGGCTGCAATAATAGTTTTAGCTTGTGTTTGCTGCGTTAATAAACGCGTCTGTTGCTCTGTTAACTGAACCGTTTGTTGATAAACAGGTCGAATTTTTTCAGCTGGCTCTGCTTGCGCTAGTTTATCGAGATCAGTTTGCGCCTTATGCTGTTTTTGTTGTACGAGCTTTTCTTGGTCTTTGGCAAGTTGTAGCTGACTTTTACTGTCGTTAAATTTTTCTAACCAAAATAAGGTGGCTTGCTGCTCAGCTCGATCTTTTACCAACTGCTGCTCTTGTGCCACTAAGGTGGTTAATTCATTATTTAATGCTTCAACGGCTTCCGGCGTTAACGTCGCCAATTGTGCTTGGTTCGATTTTAATAACTTTAAGTGCTCGCCGGCTTGTTTATGCTCTTGATAGACATGCTCAGAAACTAAACCATAAACGTCGGTACCCGTTAATTCTTCCAGTAATTCAGCACGCTGATTTGGCGTAGCGTTTAAGAATGCAGCAAATTGCCCTTGTGATAACATCATCGATTTAGTAAAACGGCCAAAATCTAAACCGGTAATACGGGTAATTTCTTGTCGAACTTGTGATAATTTTTCCGCTAAAATTTTACCATCGAGTGTTGCTAATTCTGATTTTGGCGCTTGCAGTTTGCCATCAACACTGCCTTTAGCTCGGCGCTGTGACCAAAACGCGCGATAACCTTGGCCTTTTACTTCAAATTCAACTTCCGCTAAACACTCGGCGGTATTGCGAGTCATCAATTGATTTTGGCTGGCTGATACTTCCAGCCTTGGCGTTTCATGATAAAGCGCCAAACATATTGCGTCTAATAACGTTGTTTTACCGGCGCCGGTTGGGCCGGTAATCGCAAATAAACCATTATCATCAAACGGTGCTTGGGTAAAATCAATAAACCACGCCCCTTTTAAGGCATTGATGTTTTCAAAACGTAGGCTAAGAATTTTCATTATTGCTCAGCCTCATGGTTTGCAGGCTGAATTAATTGACTAACAATTGGCGGCTCAGGTATTTGCTGTTTTGCTTTTTGCGCCTCTTCAACCTCTGACAATGCCTGAGTAAAAAGCTCGGTCAGTTTATTTTTATGTTCAGCGTTGGTAGTTTCCCCTACTGGCTCATCAGGTAATGCCAGCAATTTTAGCCGTTCCTGAAAAACATCAAGCGGGGTTAATTCTTCTAAGGTAATTTTTTCTTGTTGCTCTAACAGCTGCTGGCGCTGTGATTTACTGCGCCTGATCAGTAATATTTCAACTAACTGCTGAGTTAAATAAGGTTTAAGCTGCTCAGTAATTTTGGCTTGAATATCGCTGCGGTATTCGGTGGTTTCAATTTCAATGTCTAACCAAATGGCGCTGTGTGGTTCTTGCTCAGTTTTATCCATTTCAACTTTTTGACGATGGTTTGTGTGATTTTGTGCGTTAGCAATCAGCTGTTCAATTTCAGCCACCACGTTTTCAACACGGGTTTTAATCATCGCCATCGCTTGAAACCTTGGAATAGTCAAAGGCTCAATAACGGGTGGCTGGTCTTTTATGACATCGACCAATAAAACAACTTTATCTTGTTTGGCTTCATCAAAGCTTAATGGAATTGGCGATCCTGAATAACGAATATGCGCAGACTTAGCAATATTTTGCATTTGGTGAATATGGCCTAATGCCAAATAATCGACCGGCGGAAAGGCACTCGCAGGGAAAGCATCTAAAGTGCCGATATAAATTTCTCGTACTGAATCAGAGACTGACGCGCCAACAGTGGTTAAATGCCCAGTCGCAATAATAGGTAACGGCTTTTCACTATGCTGCTCGGCTAATGTTTGTGCTTGTCGGTACAAACGCTGATAATGCTCAGCAATCGCATATTGTAACTGCGACTGTTTATCGTGCGCCGACTGGCCCGCTTTACTTACCACCATTTCTCGCGGCCGAATAAACGGGACAGCGCAAATAACAGCGCCAGGCTGACCCGCTTTATTATTTAAAGCAAAAACCTGCTCAGCTTCTGCAACTAAGGTTGTTGGAATGACAAAAGTAGCAAACTTCGCTAATAACTGCTTTGATTCGGCCATCATGGCCGCTGAGTCGTGATTACCCGCTAATACGACTAACTGACATGAAACATCTAGTGCTTGTAATTTAGCAATAAAATCAAAATATAGTTCGCGGGCATAACTCGGCGGATTGCCGGTATCAAAAATATCACCCGCAACGACAATGGCATCCACTTGATGCGCTTTCACTTGCTCAATTAACCAAGTTAAAAATTGCTTGTGCTCTGCTGCGCGACTTTTACCAAAAAAATACTGACCAAGGTGCCAATCGGAGGTGTGAATAATGCGCATTAAGTTAACTAGATAGGAGATTATGCATAATATTTTTACTTAATTTTACGCGGAGTTACAGCTATTTTTCATATCTGGTCAATTTATATAACAATATCGTTGGTCAGAGCGAAAAGCTGAGTAAGTTCTGCCCAGTTGCCAACATTTAAATAATTACGCTGACTGTCACTAACAAAAAAGCATCACATCTTAAATTAAAAGGTATTCGCTTTTTTATCACCTCAGGGAATTTACTAAATTGCCCAAAAACGTTAGTGTGCTGTTAATACTAATTTTTAAATTATCCCATTACTTTTGAACTATAAATTATATGAACTATAAAACAGTAAAAACGCCAGCTAATAAATCGATTGCCTTAGTTGCTCACGACAATATGAAACCCACCTTAATTAACTGGTGTAAGTTACATATTGAAAAACTCGCGCCACACAACCTTTATGGCACAGGTACCACCGGCTCGTTATTATCAAAAGAAACAGGCCTTGAAATTAATAAATTAATTAGCGGGCCGCTAGGTGGCGATCAGCAAATTGGCGCCCTGATCACCGAACAAAAAATCGATATGATGATATTTTTCTGGGATCCACTCGCCGCACAACCTCATGATCCTGACGTAAAAGCATTATTACGCTTAGCTGCGGTTTGGAATATTCCGGTTGCCTGTAATGAGTCAACCGCCGATATGTTAATTGCATCCGCTTTATTTTCACAAGCCTTTGATAAAAGCATTCCAGATTACGACAGTTATTTAGCCGAACGCACAAGTTAGTTCTTTATTATATATTTTATAATTTCGCATTGATTCGAGCTTAAAAAATGAAAATGTTAGCGCCAACATTTCACCTTTATGCTGAAAAACCAGTTTATCGGGGCTAGAGCCAATGCCCTATTTTGGAGCTATTTCGACAAATTAAGCTGTTTTTATAGCTTTTTTTTCAGCAATCCTAATAAAACATCAGGTAATTCACCTTTTTTGTAATTTAATTACATTTTTATGCAGAAAAATAAAACTAAATTCATTACAATAGCGCCAAAATATTCTTCTGTAATTTGTGAATGGAAATATGACTAAACAAACTAAAATTGTAGCAACGGTATCAGACCTTAAAGGTGATGTTGAATTTATCGGTGAATTATTCAAGCGCGGTGTAAACGTTGTACGTTTAAATACTGCTCACCAAACACCTGAGGACACTCGTGCAGTAATTAAAAATGTGCGTGCTGTTAGTGAAAAAATCGCAGTTCTTGTTGATACTAAAGGACCAGAAATGCGTACAAATCTTAAAATTGAAGAAGATTTGACCATTAAAACAGGCGACAAAGTTACTTTCCGTTCAGATGGTTTAGACGTAGCAACCACTAAAGATGCAGTGCAAGTAAACTATTTAGGTTTTGTTAACGACGTACCCGTTGGCGCACACATCTTAATTGACGACGGTTTATTAGAATTAGTTGTCGACAGTAAAAGCGAAGGCGCTTTACAAACGACAGCCCTAAACAACGGTAAGATTAAGAAAAAGAAAAGTGTTAACGTCCCAGGGGTAGAAATTAACTTACCATCGGTAACAGACCGTGATAAAACCTTTATTGAAATGGCAATTGACGCTGGTGTTGATTTCATCGCTCATTCTTTTGTGCGTAACAAACAAGATGTATTAGATGTTCAAAACATCTTAGATGCTAAAAACTCACCAATTAAAATCATCGCTAAAATTGAAAACCGCGAAGGTGTTGACAATTTAGATGAAATTTTACCTGTCGTTTACGGCGTAATGGTTGCTCGTGGTGACTTAGGTATTGAAATCCCAGGTTACGAAGTACCGTTAGTACAAAAAGAAATGATCCAAAAATGTATTGCTGCCCAAGTGCCAGTAATTACAGCAACACAAATGTTAGAAAGTATGATTCATAACCCACGTGCTACACGTGCGGAAATCTCTGATGTCGCAAATGCTGTATTAGATGGTACTGATGCATTAATGCTTTCAGGTGAGTCAGCATACGGTGACTACCCTTTTGAAGCTGTTGAAACTATGGCGCAAATCGCTTCACATGTTGAAGAAAAAATTGCTCACGGTATCAACTTAGATGCAACTCAAGCAGACAGAGACAACTTACAAGCCTACATTTGTAAGCAAGTAGCAAAATCTGCACGTGATTTAGATGTTGACGCGATTGTTGTGCCAACAGCGACTGGTTCTACGGCTCGTCAAATTGCTTCACATCGTCCAGCTGCGCCAATTTACGCGGCATGTTATACACCTGAGTCTTTACGTTTATTATCGTTAAGCTACGGTGTTGATGCTTATTTAGTTGATGTACCTGAGCGTAAAGATGTTATTAGAAACTCTATTATGCCATTAGTTGAAAACAACACGCTTAATAACGACAGCTTAGTAGTTATTGCTAAAAGTGCTCCTGGCGCACCTAAAGGCAAAACAAACCGCATGGAAGTTAACACTGTTGCTTCTTTTATTGCTAAAGACTAATACTTAATAATTTTATTATCTAGCTCAGCATTGTCAGTAACAAGTGTAACTAACGAATCTAGCGAACTAATGAAACTTTAAGAAAAATTAAGGCTTAACTTCAGTTAGGCCTTTTTTATGTGCTTAGATACAATATGACTATACTGCTCACTTGCTCACTTGCTCACTTTGGATTAATCACATGGACTTAGCTGTAAAACAAAAATTTGAATCATATCCGCAAACTGCTGTGAGCCAACTTTATGTCATTCGCGAGCTGATTTATAAAGTCGCCGAGCAATGCGAAATAGATGATTTAACAGAAACATTAAAATGGGGTGAGCCTAGTTATATTACAAAGTGCGGCAGTACAATCAGATTTGATTGGAAAGCAAAAGCGCCTGCGCAATATTGTCTTTATTTTAATTGTAGAACCACTTTAGTAGCAACTTTTAAAGAAGTCTATGGTGATATCTTTACCTACGATGGTAATAGAGCGATTATTTTTACGTTAGGCGCTGACGTTCCGATGCCAGCGTTAGCGCATTGTATTTCGATGGCATTATGCTATAAAAAGATCAAACACCTTGAATTATTAGGAGCCTAGAGCGATTGTATAATCTAACCGCGCAATGAAATGTGATATTAAATATTAATGCTACTATTCAATCTACTACAAGCGAATACTAAGTCTATTATCTAAATTAATAGCAAACTAATAACAAGTTAATCGCTAACTTACACTATAGCGGTAATATCACGGTAAACACTTTACCGTAAAATGAATAAAATACTGCCGCCAACTTCGGCGCCAGTACACTTTAAGTGCATGAAATAAGAAATAAATATGCGTAAATCAGATAAAAAAATAGATAATCAACTTCGGCTAGCACTAACCGATGTTTGCGAGACAGCGCTAAAAGACTTTATCGGTTTTGAATGGCTCACCCATGTTGTGAACTACGATAATTTCCCTAAAACATTAAAGATAGTTTGTGTGTTTGACACCAACGAACACCTGACCAGTTTTACCGTTAATAATCAACACCTAAAACTCAATGCGCTAATTGCGGATAAACTGAATGGGCTTGGCATTAAACTTAATAATATTGCTCAGCATATCAGTTATGACAGTGAAGAAGACTGTCAGAAAAAACATCAGGGAAAATGGGCTGATCGGCTTTAAGGTTAATGTTCTTAGGGCATTAAAGTGTTTTATAGTTAGCGTTTAAACTTTTTTTTTAGCTTGCAGCGCTAATATTTTGCTATTGATCTGCTCAGCTTCTACCGTTAACTGAGCATAGCTCTTAATATCTCCATTGCGTTGCGCCTGCATAGCTTGTTCTAACTTTATTTCATAAAGCTTATTTAATTTTTTACTTGGATCTGACTTAAAAAATGAAAACATAATTGGTTCTTCTAAGTGGTCATAAAAATTAACATTAAACTGTAAATGCTGAATGCTGAATGCTAATATTGAATTATAAAAAGTAAAAAGCCAGCATCACTTCGCTGGCTTTTTGCTTTAAGGCGCTGCCGCAAAGCGATAACGACTTAACAATTAATAAGCAGTGAAACGCTGCTATTTTGCTATTTTCACGCGGATCTTATTCTTACCGAGCCTAGTTTCGTGCAAAGTAGCTAAAGCTGATTTAGCTTCTTTTTCATCAGGCATTTCGACAAAAGCAAAACCTTTCGATTTGGCCGTTGCTTGATCTAAAACTAAATTACATTGAGAAACAGAGCCATGCTCTGAAAATAAAATGCGGAGTTCTTGCTCGGTAGTTGTGCGAGAAAGGTTACGAACTAAAAGTTTCATAATAAACCGTGGTTATGTTGTTGCGAACTGAATTGTCTCATATATTTGAAAGACACCAAAATATATTATCTATTTAAGCAAAATTAATATTTTACTTAAATAGCCAATCGCTTAATAAAAGCTAAAAACTGCTCTTTGCTTTGATTGTTGAACTTTATATACGCGGTTTTTTCTTTGCCCTGCCAACCTTTGCTATTGTTACTATAAACCCTAGAATGAAAACTGCGTTTTAATAAGAGCCGTTAATTCTGAATTAACGCGAATATAATCGCTGTTAAGTTTATGATAATCCCGTTGCTACTTAGCTAAATTTTGCATACAACCGCCCAAAATAAATACAATGAAATTGCTATTAATTTTAGTTGAGATTTTCGAACTCTTGAGCTTACTGCGCCGCAAAAGCTGTTGCTATTACAGTACACAGCACCAGATTTATACAGCACTCAACACAAATTTATTTCAATGCTTGGCTTGATTCACGATCGATTATTTCAAAATCTAACACATGGCGAAATTCACGCGGATTAAAACGCGATAAATCATCATATTTACCCGAGATCAATAAATTAATCGCTAACTCTGCCATTTCTTGCAGTGGTTGGCGCACCGTTGAAATACATGGCCATACGGTTGTCGCCAGCTGAGTATCATCAAACCCAACAATAGAAAGCTGATCTGGCACCGTAATATTTTTCATATGAGCCGCCGCAATCGCCGCCGCTGCCATATCATCATTACTGGCATAAATAGCCGTTGGCCGGTCTTCTAACGCTAAAATATTACTCGCCGCCGTTAAACCTGATTTATACGTAAAGTAACCTTGTTCAATATATTCTGGTGGTACGGTAATTTTATTTGAACGTAGGGCATCAAGGTAACCTTGGTAACGTAATCGACTTGCCCCTTGATTAGGATGGCCAATAATATGGCCTATTTTGCTATGGCCTTGTTTAATTAAATTTTCAGTGACTTCAAACGATGCTTGGTAATCATCTAAGCAAATATAAGGTGATACGGTTAAGTCGCTATCAGGCGAGATACGGACAAAAGGTACGTTCGCTTCTCTTAATATTGCTATCACTTCCGGCATATCACACACCGGCGGCAATAAAATCATACCGTCAACTTGGGTAATATCAATCAAGTCTTTAACTGAATTTATAGTTGTTTCAATATTAGGATCCGCTTCATCAACCACTAAATGATAACCACTGGCGCGGCAACGTTTTAAAGCCCCTAATAAAAATTTACTCACATAAGAAGCACTTGGGTTGTCGTATAACAAGCCAATGAAAAATGATTTAGTACTGGCTAGGCGCCGAGCTGAAACATTGGGCCGATAATTTAACTCTTTAACCACTTCTAATACTTTTTGACGAGTTTTATCACTAACCTTTTCGTCTTGGTTAAGTACTCTTGATACTGTCATCATGGAAACGCCAGATTTTTCCGCGACATCATGTATTCTTGTTCGTTTTGCCTTAACCATCAAGTGACCTTTTAAAAATCAATAACTGTACATATAAATGACAGATTAACATAAATAATATCTGATAAGAATAATTAGCTAAGCGCTTAAACTAAAAGAACATAAATAAATATTCAGCCGTTGTAAAACATTATGAAAAGTCATAAAAACTGTCATAACTGGTAACGTTAACAGCCCTGCAGAAACTGCCTTTATTTAACCTTCTATTTTAGTAAATCAATCAAACGCCCGCGGTCACCTAAAGCATAAAAAAGGCCATTAAATAATGGCCTTCATTTACTTATTTTTCTGCGCAGCTTTTTAACTGATACCGCTAATTAAAAAGAACCTCGGATACCAAAATTATAACGGGCACTGTATTCTTGTGCGCTAACTAATTGATTTTGAAAACGTCCGTGTTGACGAATGTTTTCTTCACCAATATTTAGACCTTCAATAAATACCGTTAAGTTCTCAGTAATGTCATAACTTACGTTCGCATCCCACTGACCATATTCTTCTGTAAATACTGGTTCATCTGGGGCGCGTAATTGATCCATTGATAATAAGAAATCATCACGCCAGTTGTAAGCGATACGCGCTTGCAGACCATGATTATCATAGAAAAACACAAAGTTAGCTGAATCACTAAGACCTAACAAAGCGGTTTGCTCTGCGGTTTCGAATGAGTCATATTCAACATCACCGTCAACAAAGGTAGCGTTTGCTTGTAAGCCAAAGCCTGATTTAGCAAATAAATGCTGAACAGCAATTTCAAAACCGTCTACTGACGCACTGTCACCGTTTTCTGGCGAGGTAGTTTGCCACACAATATCAGGTTGGCCAGCTTGCTGAGAACGGCAATTAGGATCGGTTGAACCGCCGCCATTAGCTGGACAATCATTAACACCACCTAAGCCATTTGTCGGATCTAGGCTTGGCTCAGTTAATATTTCTCCCTCACTATTGTAATATGGCGCTTGAATAGTTTTATTCACGATATAGTTGTCTACATCTTTAGTGAAGTAAGATATTGCGGCATAACTACCCTCGCCATAATACCACTCTAATGATAAATCGATATTATCAGACTCATAAGGTTCAAGTGCTGAATTTCCTTGATAAGCTAAATATGGACCGCCAGGACGAGAGTTCGCGATGACTGAAGCCGGTCTTAATGCCACCAAATCTGAACGTGTTAACGACTTACCATAAGATAAACGCGCCACAACATCTTCGGTCACTTCTAAGCTAATATCTATATTCGGTAATAATGAATCGTAATCTCCCTCAAATTGCGTAAGCGCATAATTTTCACCACTGTAAGCTGGGCGTAATTCTGTAATACTTTCGTATTGTAGATACAACACTGTATCTTGGTTGGTAGTGCCAGTTACATCTGTTGTTTCATAACGAAGGCCCGCGACAATACTTAACGGCATATTAGCCACGGCTAATTCAAATGTACCTTGCACATAAACGTGGGCAATGTCTTCTTTGATATTGTTATAAGTAAAAGGGTTAAACGATAAACCACCTAAAGTGTCACTCGCTAAGTTGTATAGCTCATCAACATTGAAATCCATATAATATGGGAACAGTGTTTCAGAACCTGAGAAGTCTGATAACAAACCTGCCGTTTCAATCTTTTCAATATCAACCTGACGTAAATCTATACCGGCAATATTCGTATTATGAAAACGCCATGTGGTATCAACTTCGTATGCTTGCATGCCAATACCAAAATCAACAGACGTTAGTACGTTACTATTTGGATAATAAGCCAAGTCTAATTGCCATTGGTCAATCGTATTTTTAACTTCATTACCACGGCCAATCGCTAAGTTACCACCCAATAAATCTGGGTCGTAAGGATCAGCATTAGCATGACTACGACCATGCTGATCAAGTTCTGCACCGGGATAAAAACCTGATGAATCAACAATTGGCACCGGCGCGCCTAATATTGGTAATTGTGTCCCTGTACTATAATCTAAGTCATAGCCGCCAAAATAACATGCAGCAACACCATTACAGCTAAAGTCGGCATTAGTTAACAGCACGGCTTTATCACTTAACACACCACCTGGTTGTGAATGCGCAGTTGAATGATGGTAATCAAACGTTGCTTTAAGTGAGTCATTTATTTGCCAATCAACATTTAAACCTGCTGAATCATTTTTAGTTTCTATATCATCATAAAAACCAATAAAATCTGTACCACCTGCGCCTGATACGGTTTTAACCACAGTCCCATTTTCATCAGTCGTGCCACCAACCCAATTACCTAACCAATGCGCAACTTGATGACGCTCAATTTGATCTTCAAAACGAGTCATTAAGTAATCAGCGGTAAATGTTAAATCTTTGTTTGGTTGAAATTGCAAAACCACTGAACCGTTTGTTCGGGTTCTAGAGTGATCTGAAAAGTCCATATTGTAGTTTTGTGAACGCCAAAAGTGTTTATCTGGATTATTTTGTGTATTAATTGCTGAGTCATCGATGGCTGCGCCCATACCTGGACACTGTTCTGTGGTATAACCTTGTTCACAATTAGGACCTTGGCGTAACCAACCATCCGAAGTTGCCGAAACAGTACGAGAATCACGTTCCGCGACAGAATAAGAAACTAAAGCACCAAATTTACCATCAAAAAATTTATTAGAAACCATACCTGAAAACTCAGGCGTAATATCACTGCCAACAACATTTGAATTATCCATCACACCTTTAACTGAAAAAGCAGATTTAAACCCTTGGAACTGGAGCGGTTTAGCGGTAGTAACATTTACCGTTGCGCCAATGCCACCAGTCGTGGTATTAGCCTTACCGGTTTTATAAATTTCAACTCCACTAACCGACTCAGAAGAGACTTCAGCAAAGTTGAAACTACGGTTTTGCGCTTGTGAACCTGCACCTTCTTGCTTTGGCGAAGAAGCGTATGGCATAGCACGACCATTTAATGTCACCAAGTTAAAGCTTGGACCAAAACCACGGACAGAAACTTGGTTACCCTCACCATTTTGGCGGTCAATTGAGACACCAGATATTCGCTGTAAAGATTCAGCCAAATTTGTATCCGGAAATTTACCAATATCTTCAGCACTGATCGCATCAACAACACCATTGGATGAACGCTTAATATCCATCGCTTTAATAATAGAACCGCGAATGCCCGTCACTTCGATGACTTCCATATTACCGTCTTTATCTTTAATAGATATTTGACTGGTTTCTTGTTCCGCAGCTTGTAATGCAAATGAGCTAACACCTAATACTGATGCTATCGCGAATGACACTAATTTAGGTGTAAAGTGGATTTTTTTATTCATGTTATCTCCCCCAGAGAGCTAATATTCGTTTTTGTAATTTTTCACCTTGGCAGCAACAACACGAAAATGATAACGCTACCAATGATTTGAACAATTAAAAAACTACCATCCTTTATTTGGTTATGCAATAACAAATGTTATAAAAACATTAATATTTAACTTTTTATTAAACACGGCAACAAGATTCATAATAACCAATCAGCAACGACAGATAAAATACACCACAGGTGAAATAACAAAAAAAACACCTTAAAACAACGCATTGACTTACAACACAATAACTAAATATGCGATTTTTATATTAACTATTGACACACGATTAATTACAAATCAGAATGTTAGCGTTATCAAAAACACATGGTAAATATAATAATGCATCACAAAATTAAATCACTCTTGTTATCAACCTTGCTTCTACCGTTGATTGCTTGTCAGCAAAGTAACTCATTAAATAGTTCACTAGCTGATGAAAAAAGCCAAACTACCAGGCCAGATAATATTGCGCTAACAGCCATCGGCTCAACGCCAAGAAGCGTTTTTATTCCGCCTGCTGATAAAGTATTAATGTTTATTGGCCAAGACTCAGAGACGATCACTGATTATATTCAGCAAGTCCCGCAAGATAATATTGAAGGCGTGACTCTATATACTAATTTAAAAACAGCTAATGCTAAGCAAGCACTGCCCGCAATAAATAGTTCTGCTAATTGGCGCTCTGGTGATGTCGACTTTAAAAAAACACTCAACGATGCCCCCAAGGCAGCGCTTGCCATCGGCCTAGCTATGGATAATTGTGGTCAAGCGCCGCACACGGAAAATATTGCTAATGGCCTATATCAAGCTTCAGTAACTAAACTGGCAACTTATCTTAAAAGTCTCGCGCCGCGGAAAGTGTTTTTACGTATTGGTTATGAATTTGATGGCCCGTGGAATTGTTATACGCCAGCAACTTATAAAAAAGCCTATCGGGTAATAGTTGATGAGTTAAGTCATCAAGCCGTCACTAATGTGAATACGGTTTGGCAGTCGGCGGCCTGGCCGGCCGGCGCAGATGCGGGTGAAATTTATGACGCTAATCGGCCTCAACATTTTGAGCAGTGGTACCCGGGTGATGACTATGTTGATTGGGTTAGTTTTTCAGTATTTTATCGCGACCTATCACAGTGGAATTATGCCCCAGCCGCTGCACCTGATGATATTCACCAAGCGGCGCTAACGTTTGCACGTAGTCATAAAAAACCTGTGATGATTGCCGAATCCGCACCACAAGGTTATCGATTAGGTATATTAACTCACAGCCCTATTCAAATGAATCAACAAACCCCCAAAACGGCAGCGCAAATATGGCAAGCCTGGTTTGTCCCCTATTTTTCTTTTATTGAACAAAACAATGATGTTATCCGCGCTGTCGCTTATATAAATACTCACTGGGAAACACAAGGCATGTGGCAGTGTTTACCTAATATTCCTGCGCCACAAGCAGGATGTAATAGTGGTAATTGGGGTGACTCTCGTATTCAAGCAAATCCTTTGATCAAAACAAAGTGGTTAGAAAAAGTAAATAACGCGGCTTTCTGGCAACAAACTGCTGACTATTAAAAAGAGGAGAAACTAACATGAATGTTATCAACAACCCTATTTTACGCGGCTTTAATCCTGATCCAAATATTGTCCGTGTGGGTGACGACTATTATATCGCGACCTCTACTTTCGAATGGTTTCCAGGGGTGCAAATTCATCATTCAAAAGATTTAGTTAACTGGCAATTAATTGGCCAAGCGTTAACAACAGTTGAGCAACTGGATATGAAAGGTGTTCCTGACTCTTGTGGCGTTTGGGCGCCGCAGCTAAGTTATCATCAAGGGATGTTTTATTTGATCTACTCGAATGTCAAAAGCTTCGATGGTCAATGGAAAGACACCCCAAACTATCTCGTTAGCACCGATGATATAACAAAAGCTTGGTCGCCGCCCACACTGATCAATGCCAGCGGTTTTGATCCCTCTTTATTTCACGACGATGACGGTAAGTCATACTTTTTAAACATGATAGTTGATCATCGTAACAATCAATTTTTTGGCGGTATCATCGCGCAAGAAATTGAGCTTACCAGTAGAAAATTAATTGGCCAGCCTTATTATATTTTCTCTGGCTCAGAGCACGGCAGAACAGAAGGCCCACACTTATACAAACGTAATGGTTATTATTATTTACTGACGGCTGAAGGCGGTACCAGTTACGAACACTGTATCAGTATTGCGCGGGCAAAATCGGTATTTGGCCCTTATGAAATTCATCCTGAGAATCCGATTCTTACAGCTAAAAATAATAAAGATAATTATTTACAGAAAACCGGTCACGGCGACTTTGTACAAACACCACAGGGTGATTGGTATGCGGTATTTTTAACTGGTCGGCCATTATCAACACTAGGACGTTGTATTACTGGCCGAGAAACTGCCATTGAACAAATCGAGTGGCGAGATGATGGTTGGCCTTATACGGGACATGGTAGTAAAGCGGCTCGAGTACAAGTGCCGGCGCCAAATATTACCCCGCACCCTTTTACGCCAACTAATCAGCGCAGTGAATTTAATGACAGAACCTTAGATATTCACTTTCAATCATTGCGCGTCCCGGTTGACGAAAGCTGGCTGTCGCTGTCGGCAAGAAAAAATTATTTACGCCTTTTTGGCCGTGAGTCTTTAAGCTCTTGCCATGAGCAAAGTTTGATTGCCAGAAGGATCACCGAACATCACAGCATTACTGAAACTTGCTTGGAATTCTCACCTGAAAATTTTCAGCAGCTGGCTGGCTTAGTTTGTTATTACAATACCCGCCACTACTATTATCTGCATGTTTCTGGCGATAGTTACTTAAGCCAGCAAGAACATCAGCAAACTCAGGGCACACCGAAAAAATACCTGAGCATTATTTCCTGTGATAATTTTGCAACCACAGAGCCGGTTGAAAAAATTGTACTCACCGGCCAAGATAAAATTTATTTAAAAGCTGATTTTAACGGTGCGTCATTGCAGTTTTATTTTGCCTTAGAGAAAAATAGCTGGCAAAAAATTGGCCCCGTATTAGACGGCAGTATTTTATCAGACGATTATGTAGAACATGCTGAAACACGATTTCACCCTTGTTTTACCGGTGCTTTTGTCGGTCTTGCCTGCCAAGATTTATCAGGTCAAAAATTACCCGCAGATTTTGAATACTTCGATTATCAAACAGTAAAAGAAAACTAATATAATAAGAAAGTAATAAAGAGTAGCTCATGGAAATAAATGACATAAAACACTATGCAGATAAGTTTTGGCGCGATGGTTATATCGTTATCGAAGATTTTTTTGAACAGCCATTAATGGATCTTTATCACCAAAAAATTATCGACCATTTTGGCTTAGATCCGAAATTTCAACATACCGATGAATTTATCACTAAATCTGCCGTTGAGGTGATCCCTTGGTTTCCCCAGCGCGAAGGTGAAAGCTGTTTTGACCGTGTCGCTCAGCACGCTATTTTAAATGAACTCACCAGCACCATTTTAGGAAATAATTGGTATGAGCAATATTCGATGGTGATGTTTTCGAAAAAAGGCACAAAAGGCCAAGCTTGGCATCAAGACTGCCTGCCAGAAGATGATAAAAAATTTAATATGAACCGCTTGCTTTACACTATGGATATTGACAAAAACACCACGGGTGGACAAACCTTAGTCATGCCAGGTTCACATAAAATGGGCATATTACCAGCAAGTACTGAACCCTTTGACGATCACAAAGCCGTGATATTAAGTCCTAAAAAAGGCAGTTTAGTATTACTACATGGCCATTGTTATCATAAGGTAATGCCCGTGACTGGCCCGTACCGGGTTTCAACAAATTATCGCGTAGCGCCGCAAGGTACGCCTGAAGATATTACCGACATTGGTGTTTACCGAAATATGTTATACCAGTTTTCAACCGCAAAGGTTGTCCAAGAGCGCGGCTAAATAACCTGAACTCGGGTTAATGGGTTTTGTAACAGTTTGATTTATAAAAATAATTTAAAGAAAACACGTATTTATTTTGTTTCACCTAGTTAATCTTAGACTCGATGATGAAATTTAAGTGGATATCAAGGCGTTTTTTAGCACTAATAGCTGGCTATCAGTAGGAAAAACAACGCAGATAGGCGCTAAAATAGCATTATTGAGTAAAATAGCTTAAACCGAATTCAGGTTAAATAACAATCTAGCTGACATCGGGGATAGACAAGCTGAAATACAGTGCTAATTTGCTGCTGTGTTTAACTTTTTAGCTTTGATATTATACTGAGCTAATTCAATAACACGCAAGTGACTATATTTTGTTTAAGTTAGGAAAATATCAACATTTCAAAGGTAATTTTTACCGAGTTTTACATCTGGCAAAACACAGTGAAACTGAAGAAGATTTAGTGGTTTATCAACCGCTTTATGGTGAAGGAGGAATTTGGGTAAGACCACTGGCGATGTTTGATGAAACCATTGAAAGAGATGGTAAAACGTTAAAGCGCTTTAGTTATATCAGCGAATAACTTTATCACTGCATTAAGCTAATACCTCTTATTTTTTGTTTAGGACTTAAATGCTGATAGAAAATAAAAGTCGTTTACGTAATCTAAATGAACGTAAACGACTTAGGTTTAGGTTTAGGTTTAGGCAATAGCGAAAAAATTATGCTCTTGCCAGTCGATATCTTTAATTTGAATTTTTTGTACTGAAGCATTTGACGGCCCGGTATGCAACCAGCTGATCAACTTGTCAACCGTTTCTTGTTCTCCACAGGCTATGACCTCAACATCGCCGTCTAATAAATTTCTAGCGTACCCCGTAATACCGAGAGATATCGCTTGCTGTTGGGTTGATGCTCTAAAATAAACCCCTTGGACTTTACCACTGATATGAACCACTTTACTTGTTCTCATGTTTAGCTCCTTTTAAACTTTTTCGGACATATTGATCTTTCAGCCTATATGGCTTGGTATCAATACGTTATTGCATTACAATCTGCGCACTTTTATCACTAAAAATAAGTATAGCCAAATGTCAGCAAAAATTTATTTAAATGTTGGTCGAGAAAAATCTTTATTGCGCAAACACCCATGGGTGTTTTCTAAAGCCATCAATAAAATAAAGGGCAAGCCTACTTTGGGGGACACGGTTGATATTTATGATCATAAAAACAATTGGTTAGCCTGTGGTGCATATTCTCCTGAATCTCAAATCAGGGTTCGAGTGTGGAGCTTTGAAGAAGATCAAAGAATTGATCGTGATTTTTTTCTTAATAAATTAAAAGATGCACAACTACGACGTGAATTTTATATCCAACAAGGTCAATTAACCGGATACCGTTTAATTGCCGGAGAGTCAGACGGTTTACCAGGCGTGACTATCGATAAGTACCAACAATTTATTGTTTGCCAGTTGTTAAGTGCCGGCGCCGATATTTACCGTCATGTCATCGTTGATTGTTTAAAAGAGCTCTACCCTGACTCTCATGTTTATGAACGCTCTGATGTTGATGTTAGGAAAAAAGAAGGCTTAGAGCCGGTAACAGGTTGGTTAACTGAGCCGCAAGCCAGTACCGAATGTGTTATCGATGAACACGGCATTAAAATTATCGTTGATATTGAAAAAGGCCATAAAACCGGTTTTTATCTTGATCAACGCCTTTCACGCCTGACTGCTGGCGTTTATGCTAAAAACAAAACAGTGTTAAATTGTTTTTCTTATACCGGTACTTTTGCAGCTCATTGTGTCGCTGGTGGCGCCGAGCATGTAACTAATGTTGATGTTTCACAACCTGCCCTTGATACCGCTAAACGAAATATAGAAGTGAACAACTTACCACTCGATAAAGTCAGCTTTTTAAAAGAAGATGTCTTTAAGCTATTGCGCCGCTATAAAGAAAGTAATACTAAATTCGACATGATTATTTTGGATCCGCCAAAGTTTGTTGATGCTAAATCACAAATTAATTCAGCTTGTCGCGGCTATAAAGATATCAACCGTATTGCCATGGAATTATTAAATCCAAACGGTATTTTAATGACCTTCTCTTGCTCTGGTTTGTTAGAAGCTGGATTATTTCAAAAGGTAGTGGCTGATGCCGCTTTAGATGCCAATAAATCTGTGCATTTTGTTGAACGCTTACAGCAGGCTCAAGATCACCCAATTGCCAGTTTTTACCCTGAAGGCTATTATTTGAAAGGTCTGGTTTGCCAAGTAAATTAAAATATTTAATTTACGCTGACTTGCAAAAAAGCAGCTAATTCCTGATTTAACCTAATCGTATTGGCGATGTCCCAATTAACTGTGTCTGCAATATTAATAAACAGTTTTTATTGTGGTTATCGCTTGATTCAAAGAATCGATACCAACTCAGGTAATTATCCAGGTATTTTGCTGCTACGCCATGGTAACGTTCCATCCAGCCATGGAGCCAGCTATGATAAGTGTTAACATTTTAAAGACTTTCACCTGTTGCTCTTATCTTTGAGATTGCCAATGAGGACACGTAATCGCTTTGTTCAGCTGCATAGTTAAGATTTCAAGACAATTTTTACCTGATACTTGACCTTTGAGTAGATTGATTAAGCGCTTTTTTACGCTACCGCCAACAGACTAGTTAATTGTTCGAGCCGTTCAAATAAGGGTTGATATACAACCTCACCTCAAGGGACTGTATGTAATTTCAGTTTAGCACCACTTAACTAGGACATGGCCAATTGCAATAAGTTATTGCTCAATCAAGCGCCTTGTCTTGACAATATTTTCTCGATGCACAACCTGATCACAAGCTTAATGGAGTATGTATAAGGTTAATGAGAAACAATTTATTTGCAATTTTTCTGCACTTCACGCATGTTTATACCAAACCTTTAAGATTACAGAAATAAAACAGTCGATTTCAGCGGTAGCGTTAAACTAGAATTCTCTGTGTAACGTAAAAACGTCCTGAAATTGACCTGAAAGCTTACCATGCTAGAGGCAATATCTAGTTCCCGTTCATAAATACCGGTAATGACAACAGGTAGGTCGATCTAAGTGTATATATTCGTAATTTCATTGACTACTTTGTTTTAGATAGCACATACCATAGTAGCCCGTAAAATAAACAGACTCAGATAATCATTTAATTAGGAAGGATCATGCAAAACAATAATATTCCAGAAGAAGCCTTTGATTGGTACGACGATTATGCCCATGGCGGTATAGACCGACGAACCTTTATTAAAAAGTTAAGTGGTTTAGTGGCTTTGGGGTATTCAATGACGGTATTAACCTCAGCACTACTGCCTAATTATGCGCTTGCTGAGCAAGTATCTTTTAATGACGAAGACATTAAAGCGAGCTATGAAAACTTCCCTTCACCTGATGGGCATAAAGAAGGTCGTGGGTATTTAGTGGTGCCAAAAACTAAAAGTAGCAATAAGATGCCTGTAGTCCTTGTTATACATGAGAACAGAGGACTAAACCCTTATATAAAAGATGTTGCACGTAGGTTGGCTAAAGCGGGCTTTATTGCTTTTGCACCCGATGCTTTATTTCCTTTAGGGGGTTACCCTGGAAATGATGATGAAGGTCGTACAATGCAAAAGACTTTAGATAAATCAAAAATTGAACATGACTTTGTTGCCGCGGCACAATTTCTTAAATCTCATTCTCTATCCAATGGTAAATTGGGTGCCGTTGGTTTTTGTTTTGGTGGTTATATCGTTAATTACTTAGCAGCAATTGATAGCACGCTCATTGATGCCGGTGTGCCCTTTTATGGAACGCCTGCGAAGAAAGCGCTGAGAAAAAATATCAAAGCACCTTTAATAATCCAATTAGGTGAATTAGATAAACGGGTGAATGCAACTTGGCCTGAATACGAAGCGGATTTAACGGCCAATAAAGTCGATTTTGTTATGTACAACTATGCAAAGGCACATCACGGATTTCATAACGACTCTACAGGTCGATACGATCCTGAAAGTGCTGAACTTGCTTGGTCGAGAACACTGTCGTTTTTTAACGAAAAGCTCAGTTAATACCAAATGAAATAGTAAATTATACTAATTCACTATTCTAACTAAGGGCTGTTTATCTTTCGAGTTTGTTTTTGCAGTAGTTTGTTGGGTCTTAATACAAGTCAGAACCTTTGCCGTGTGGTTACTTCACATAAAAAGGTGATAACGCCGTCAAAATATCCAACAAACGCTAAAACGTTTTACTCTTTGTTGCTTACATGGATGTAAGTACTTAGCGTGAGCAGGATGCGGAAGCTGTGAGCAGTATTTACTTATTCCTACATGAATGTAGTCACTAGGGTAATGTAGGAGAAATTATCAAGAATGGCTAGGTTACACACTGCTCACCGCAATTAAAATGGTTTACTATCTTTAAAGGGCCGAACAAAATTTAATCGTAAAAGTTCAACAGCCCCTAGTATTATTTAAACATAGTAAAATTAACGAGCTTATTCACTACTTACGTTACGCAATAATAGATTAAGTAAGTTCGTTAATTTCAACGCCCAATAAATAACAATCTGGGCCTTCTTCTTTTACTCTGACAATTTTACCTTTTGCATCAAGCGCCTGAACACTACCACTGGCAGAATCAACACTGACCCGAACACGGGTCCCAATTTCAATTGGGTGGCTCATTTCTAGCGCCATACCTGTCGCACTTAGGTCTCGACACGTGGCTAATGCGTCGGTATTCACTTCATCATCAATAATGGTTATTTTAACTTCGCTGTTTAACAGCATACGGTAAAAACCGCGTTTATCATCAAAGTTAATCATTAAAACTCCCTGAAAAGATTATTAAAACTTATATCGTCATACTACCTTTATACGGACAGAAAAAAGGCCTGTCAAATATGGCGATAGAATAACCAATAATAAACAAAAATTTAACGCAATATCATTACTTTACTAAGTGTAGATGTTTTCTTAAATTTCGATACTTTTTCATTGATGATTTTACTATTAATGACATCTACTTGCCGTTATTTGAAACTGTTCAAATGATTTAAAATTCGCTTACCTGAAATTGGATATGGCGTTTTTAAGTTTTGCGCAAATAATGAAATACGGAATTCTTCGATCATCCATCTTGTTTCCGCTATCTCTGGCGGTAAAGGCAAGCCTTTCGGCTGTTTTTTTATCAGCTGTAAAAACAATGATTGCACCTTTTCGACTTCAATCATTTTTAAGCGATCTTGGTTTGGATCTATTGGAAGTTTTTCTAATCGGCGGTTAATACCATTGAGGTAACGAATAATATTGTCTAATTTATCTATACCAGAGTCAGTGACAAAACCTTTAAAAATTAGCGCTTCGAGCTGTGCTTTAACATCACCATGCGACTGAATAACATTAAGCGGAACACTGCCTTTCATTTTTTTACGAATATCATGCGCCAAACTCAGCGCCGTTTCTACCTTGATAGCCGCCGCTAAAACTTGATCGGCGATTTCTGCGCGCACTAAGTCTTTGGTGTTATTAAAAGCTTGTTCAGTTCTTGGTAATTCGCTCTGTTGTAGTACTAACGCATGACAAGCCGCCTGAATACAATCATTAAGTAAATCAGCAATCGAACCAAACGGATTAAAATACAAACCAAGTTTGGCTTTATTAGGTAATTTTTCTTGTAGGTATTTTATCGGCGATGGAATGTTCAGCAAAATCAATCGGCTGATACCCGTTAACATCGCTTGCTCTGCTAACGCTTCTTGCTCAAATAACTCGATGGCAACCGAAGACTTCTTATCCACTAATGCAGGAAATGCTTTAATGGTTAAATTCGCAACTTTTTTCTCATAACCAACCGGTAAGCTAGTAAAGTCCCAGTTTTGGATATTGTCGCGTTCTATGCCCTTTTCCGCCACTTTTTGAATCGACGCTTTTACTTTTCCTTGCAGCTCAGCTTGTAAGTCTTCTAAGTTTCGCCCCTGTTTAATGACCTTATTATTTTCATTGAGCACTTTAAAGTTCATCGATAAATGCACAGGTAATTCGATATTCTCCCACGCATCTTCTGGTAATCTAACACCGGTCATTCGTAAGAGCTGTTTTGCGACCGCAGCTTGTAATGACATCGTCATCGGTTCAATGGCATCAACACAGGCCTGAGCATAATTTGGCGCCGGCACAAAATTGCGTCTTAAGGTTTTTGGCAATGCTTTAATTAACGCCGCAATCAGCTCAAAACGCATCGCCGGAATTAACCAATCAAAGTCAGTGTTTTCAATTTGATTTAGAATACCAACCGGAATATGCAAACTAATACCGTCGTCTTCATCGCCGGGGCTAAAATGATAACTTAGCGGTAATTGAATATTACCCTGGCGCCAAAAGTCAGGATATTCCTGTTTCGACAAGGTTTCTGAATTTTCATTTAATAAAAACTCGCGTGTGAACGACAGCAGCTCAGGAGCTGTTTGTTTTTCCTTTTTCCACCAAGCTAAAAAGCTCGCTTGGCAAACCACTGTTTCAGCTAATTTACTATCGTAAAAATGATACAAGAGTTCTTCATCAACAAGAAAATCTTTACGACGGGCTTTCTGCTCAAGCTTTTCAATACCTGCAACCAGCTTTTTGTTTTCAATAAAAAAGCTTTCTTTAATAAAGCTATCACCATTAACCAACGCTTCACGAATGAAAATTTCTCGACAGGTTTCAGGCTCAATTTTACTAAAGGTTATTTTACGTTTAGGGACAAACACTAATCCGTACAAAGACAGCTGCTCAAAAGCAACCACACAGCCGCGTTTTTTCTCCCAATGAGGCTCACTGTAACTGCATTTAATTAAATGACCCGCCAGCGTTTCTAACCATTCGGGCTCTATTTTTGCAACGCCGCGGCCAAATAAACGACTAGTTTCAACAAGTTCAGCTGCCATCAACCATTTAGGCGGTTTTTTCGCTAAGGCAGAACCTGGGAACACGAAAAACTTACTGCCACGCGCGCCTTTAAATTCTTTATTTTCATCGATTTGACCAACATGGCTTAACAACCCAGATAATAATGCTTGGTGCACTAAGGTTAATTGGCTTTCGTTTTCAAGATCAAAATCGGTGATCTGGGCATTAAGTTCTTTTAAGGTTTGTTTGAGTTGGCTGACAATATCTTGCCATTCACGAATGCGCATATACGAGAGAAATTCTCGCTGACAAAGTTTGCGAAATTGACTACTAGAAAGCGATTTTTGCTGCGCCTTAATGTACTGCCATAAGTTTAAATAGCTGACAAAGTCTGAGGTTTTATCTTTAAATCGACTATGTTTTTCATCCGCTGCTTGTTGTTTTTCATGTGGTCGCTCGCGCGGGTCTTGAATACTGAGTGCACTAACAATCGTCATCACAGGTTCAATACAGCCAAGTTCAATAGCGGTGAGCATCATTTTTGCTAAACGCGGATCAATGGGGAATTTAGCTAGTCTTAAACCAACTTTAGATAATTCAAACGCTTGTTGTGGCGCGCTGTTGTTATTTTTTTTCTGATCAGGTTTTTTATCGCTGATAGTTGCCGCTTTCGGTTTTACTTCATTTATCGCCGCTAACTCTTCTAATAAGCGTACACCGTCATTGATATTACGGCTATCAGGCGGCTGAACAAATGGAAAAGCCGCGATTTCACCTAAACCAAGCGACAACATTTGTAAGATAACGGTCGCTAAATTAGTCCGTAAAATTTCTGGATCGGTAAACTCAGGACGAGCTAAAAAGTCATCTTCAGAATATAAGCGAATACAAACGCCAGAAGATACCCGGCCACATCGGCCTGAGCGCTGGTTAGCACTGGCTTGAGAGATCGCTTCTATTGGCAGGCGCTGTACTTTAGTTCGGTAACTATAACGAGATATACGCGCAGTGCCTGGATCAATAACATATTTAATGCCCGGCACTGTTAAACTAGTTTCGGCCACATTGGTTGCTAAAACAATATTACGTCCCGTATGGGGCTGAAAGATTCTGTTTTGCTCTTGTACGGTCAAACGCGCGTACAAAGGCAGGATATGGGTATGGCGTAAATTCGCTTTTTCTAATGCGGTGGCGGTGTCGCGAATTTCACGTTCGCCGTTCAGAAAGATAAGAATGTCGCCTTGGCCATTCGCGATGTCAGATAATTCATCGACTGCGGATAAAATACCTGAGATAACATCGACATCATCAGTATTTTCAGACAAGGGCCGGTATAAAATATCCACCGGAAACGTTCGACCTGATACTTCGATAATAGGCGCATCGTTAAAGTGTTTCGAAAAGCGCTGCGGATCTATGGTCGCAGAGGTAATAATCACTTTTAAGTCTGGGCGTTTGGGTAAGATTTGCTTGATATAACCTAAAATAAAATCAATATTTAAGCTGCGCTCATGAGCTTCATCGATAATGATAGTGTCGTATTGACGTAACAGGCGATCGCGCTGCATTTCAGCCAATAAAATCCCATCTGTCATTAACTTAATGAATGACTTATCCGAGACTTGATCGTTAAAACGAACTTTATAACCGACGGTATCGCCAAGTTTAGTATTTAACTCGTCAGCAATACGGTTGGCAACAGTACGGGCAGCAATTCGCCGCGGCTGAGTATGACCAATTAAGCCATTAACACCACGGCCGAGCGCTAAACAAATTTTCGGTATTTGGGTGGTTTTACCTGAACCAGTTTCACCCGCAATAATAACCACTTGATGTTCTTCAATGGTTTTGGAAATTCGTTCGGCGCTTTGTGAAACCGGCAGATCAGGCGGAAACTCAACCTTAGGCCGACTCGCTAATTTTGCCGCTTTAACATTAATTGATTTTTGAATATCATCGGCAATTTTAGTTAAAACCGATAATTGCTTATCACCCGATAATTTTTTTGCCGCGAATAAACGTTTTTTTATCCATGATTGATCAGAAGATTTGGCTTGTTCTAACAAAGAAAAGAGAGCAGAGATATCAGACATAATAGGCAAAGACGTACAACAAAAAGGCAATAAAAATAAAGCCCGCATAGTAACAACTAGCGGGCTTTATTGCAGTAAAATTTCGTTATAAAAGTTCAAATCAATTATGCTATTTTCTTAAAGTGCGATCGCATATGTTTATCAATGGCAATTAATACGTCATTTCGACAGACAGATCCTAACAAGTTGCCGTCGTCGTCAACCACCGGATAAACCTTATGTGTGGTCTTAAGCATTTGCTGCCCTAGCTCAATAATACTCTCATAGGGTTTAGCTGTTTTAACATCACGCACCATTATATCGTCGACATTGGCGACCTGCTCGTTGTAATAAATACTTTCAATCATTTTCGCCAGCACATCACTTTCTGATAAAAAGCCAATCAAACGATGGGAGCTATCAATGACCGGCCCACCAATTTGCTTAGTTTTTAAAAAACGCAACGAAGCCTCTTCGACACTCATATCTTCAGTAAAGGTTACTGGATAATGGTTCATATATTCTTTTATTTGGACTGATTCCATCGCATTCCCCTCAATTACTCGCCTAACTTAAGCGTAGACACTAAAGTTCGATATTTCACTATTTTTATGCTTTTTTTTATGTTTTTTATAAAAAAAAAGGTAATTAAAACAGTGTATAAAGCATCTATAAAACAAGTTTCAGTAAAATATATTATCCGCGTTTGATATTGGCACTATGCCAAACAACTAGTCGCTTAAATTTTATACTGCTGATAATTAATCCATTTGTAAATAAAAATCTTTAATTATCATCACGCTAAAATTTAATAGTGCAAAAATCATCTTATTTAAAACTCAGCCAATAACCTCGGTTCAAATTGTAGTTGGCTAGTATCAAGCGCTAAACTTTCAATTTGTCTTTCTAAAGCATTCAAATCGTTTTTTACTTTGCTAATGGTTAAGGTGTTGTCATCAAGTAAATAAACTTGCTGTAAACTTTGATAATAAAAATAAAGAATAGCCAGGGCCTGTGGATTATTGTCTTGACCTGCACTTTTGATTTTCTTTAATTTTCTAAATATTTTATTTTGCAATTGCTTTAATCGCCAAACATAGACAATTTCATGAAAATACGCTTTATTTTTAAGACTATTTAATGCCCCGCCGCAAACTAACAAAGCAATAACCACACCTGCTAAATTCAATTTGAAATTATCAGCGTCGGGCTCAGAAAAAACGGCAATCAAAAGTGCACCAAAAGCTAACGCGAGCACGGTAAAAATACTCACAAAGCCAATAATGACACGGTTTAATCTGTGCCGGTAACTGGCTTTGTCTATCTCAATTAACTTCATTATCTTATTAACCTTATTCTTTTCATTTAATACGCTAAAAATTAGTCGCTATCGTACAGTGTTTTTTAGACATTAGCGCTAAGCTGCAGATTTGAAAAACGTTGTACCTGATTTTCAACGCCTTGTCGCCAAACATTTTGATAACTTACCACCGTTAATGCTTTTTTTGCACGGGTAATACCGGTATAGAGCAACTCGCGTGATAACAATTTATTATCACTATTTTCAGGGTTAACTAACAACACATGCTCAAATTCGCTGCCTTGGGTTTTATGAATAGTCATAGCATAAACAGGTTCAAATTGCGGTAAGCGTGAAGGGATCACTTGTTTGTACGCTTGAAAATTATTTTCTGGTGTCGCCACTTGTTCAAACATCGCCACCAAATGCCCTGCTTGATTACGCCAAACAATACCTACATCACCATTGTAAACACCAAGCTTATGATGGTTTTCATTAATAATGATCGGCATCGCATGATATAAATGTTGCTGGCCGGTAATTAATCCCTGATGAATAAAAAGCTCGCGACAAAGTGTATTAATCGCATCAATCCCTGACGGGCCAACTCTGGTGGCAGAAAGGATCCTGAATTGATTTAATAAGCTAAATGCTTGTTCAACCTCAGTACAATGAAATATCGGCAGATAGTACTTTTCAATATATGCGCGCAATAACGCAGCTAACGATTGATTGTTAGCTTTATTCGCGGCCATATGTGACGTTTTTGCCAAGCTATTACTTAATAATTTCAAACCACTTGCTGGGTCATTTTGTAATAATAACTGCCAGCTGGTTTCAGCATCACCGGCGATCACCGCTTTTGCTATTTTACCTATGCCACCTTCACCATCAAAGCGGCGACTTTTCAGTAAAAAGGTTAAGTGATCTGCCGCTTGTTGTTTTACTTTTAATTTAGCACTGATTTTAGGTAAAGAGACTCCGCTCACTGCTTTAATATAATCCCGATTTTCTTTGCTAACACCTGGATGTGGTCTGGGCGCAATATCCGCTAACACGCTACCAACGGCAACCGAAGGTAATTGATCGGCATCGCCAAGTAACACCACTTTACAATGTTTTGGTAATGCACGAAAAACACGAGTTAATAACGGTAAATCAACCATCGACGCTTCATCAATCAATAAAAAATCCACATCTAAAAGGTTATCTTGATGATGCCTAAAGTTGTGTTGATAAGGAATATAACCAAGTAAACGATGAATGGTTAACGCCTTGGTAGGAATATTAGCCAGTATAGTGGCATTAATAACCCCAGAAAATTGTTCAACCGCAGCTTTTATCGACTCAGATAATCGCTGCGCCGCTTTGCCTGTTGGCGCGACTAAGGCAAACTTTGCTAACTGGTTTAATTCACCGTTCTCGATTTGTTTTAATTGCAGCCCCACCAAAGCCGCTAAAAGCTTAGTAACCGTATAGGTTTTTCCTGTCCCTGGCCCGCCAGCAATAACCGTAAAATTTTTATTTAAGGCGTTTGCTACCGCCACTTTTTGCCAGTCGATTTCCGGCGTTTTATCTTGCTGTTGGGCGGCAACTAATGCAGCGGGCTGAACAGGTTCAGCATCGCTGTCATCAAATAACTCGCTTAACATCTTCGCGATAGCGGCAACAGAAAATTGTGTTATGGTTTGTATTCGAGCGGTTAATTGCCCGCCTAACTCTTGTTCAAATTGATAATATCGGCGCAGATACAGGGTTTGTTGATGTATTACCAACAACTGCTGATCTTCTGGGGTAATGGCTAAGCTTTGTAAAAGTGTTTGCAGCTGCTGATCATTTGGAAACTGAAAACCTTGGGTCAGCACAGTGCCATTTTCATCACAAGAATAACCCAATCGGCTATTGGCGATAGCGTGAATAGGTAAACAAGTGTGGCCATCTGATAACGCTTTACTCACGACTAACACGAGATGAAATACCACGGCTTGCTCATGTGCTGAATAACTAAGCTCGCAAGCGTTGCTACCATGCTGTAAATGGACATAGATGGCTTGGCATACTTCTTTGGCAAGAAAATAATCTAACGGCTGGATCTCTGCAATACTGTTTTGTAAAGCGCTAAAATTGGCATAGATATTCGTCTGGTTATCGGCATTAATTACATTTTCGTCAATGTTTACGTTAAGGTTTTCATTAATATTTGTTACCTCAGGTGCTAAGTCAGTCATCTTAAGCACTCCTATTGTCGAGCGGTTTTTTATTAGTAACATTAGTTGAAACATCATCTGAACGTTCACCGGCAAATAAGCTGTCTAGCTGCTCAATTAACGTTTTAGAAATTTCGCTATGATAAACCCCTGACGAGCAGATACTGCCATCTGAGTTTTGATAGTGATGGTTTTTTTTCATACCTCGTAAATATAAATAAAATACGCCGCCAAAATCCCGCTCAAATTGATAGTTTTCTAAATTGCTTTTTAAATAACGATGTAACGCCAGCGAGTAAATCAGGTACTGCAGATCATAATAATTATCTTCGATATTGGTTAATAAATTTTGATGTTGATAATCACTAAAATCATCACCTAAATACGATGATTTATAATCACAAACGTAATATTTACCCTCAGCTTCAAACAATAAATCAATAAAACCATGCATCATGCCCTTTAACTGACGATATAAAGGTAAGTTAATATGATTTGACTGGCGATTGCCTAGGTTATCACTGGTAGAATTTTGCGCTGATTTTGTATAAATAAAATTCCGGTGATCGTTCAGTAAATTACCTAAGGTCTTCATTTGCGCATTATTCATTGGAAAATAAAACTCTGCTTCTCGCAATGTTTTAGCCCCAGTTAATGAAGACAAGCTGATATTGCCGCTGGCAGGATTTATTTCAACACTATTTACGACATCAGCTACCTCGGCAACATCTGTAAAAATTAGCGGTGTATCAATTACTTCTTGTAACCAGTGAGTTAATTCAGTGTCACTGAAACCGTCAATAATATATTGATAACGGGCTAAACCTCGGCCAACCACTTCAGACCAGTTAGGTGTAATAAAGTCTAAACGTTCAAAAATATCATGGAGGAAATTCCCCGTTTGTGCGCCCTTTTTCATCGAAAAACGTATTAAATGACTAAAATCTTCTTTTTCACTGAGCTCGTCATAATCACGATCTGGCGTCGAAATACCACTATGATGGGCATTACGCGTTAACGCAGAGAAAGAGCTTAACCACCAATCGCGTTCAATTTTGCTGGTAAATTTAGCGGCGGCAAGGTTATCTCGGCTTAGTTGATTAAGTTTATGATCAGCATCACCGCCGGCCATCACTTTGCTAGAATCAGAGGGGTCAGCTAATGGCTCCTGGCTGAAAAAATCGAGTTCTTCTTCTAAAACTCGCGAAAAGCCAATGCCAGCATTGTCATCAGCTAACTGCTTCAAACCCGCTTCAAGCTCCCCTAACGATGCTTTTAGTGTCGCACCAATCGGTGATAAATGCGCATTATCAAAATTAGTGGTTAATAGGTAACAGCGCTGCTCAGCACGAGTAATTGCCACATATAACAAACGTATGGTTTCCGCATGATTTTCGGCAACCATTTTCTCTTTCGCCGCCATTGAAGCATCTAAACTTATCCGCAAATCACCTTGCTCATTATGGTACTCAATCAGGTTAACGTTTTGCAGCCCGAGCTTTAACGGGTTTTTATAACGAGCAACAAAAGGAATAAATACCACCGGATACTCCAAGCCTTTTGAGCCATGTTGGGTAACAATTTTAATCAGATCTTCGTCACTATCTAAACGTAACTCGGTTTCGGTCAGGCTTGACTGGCCGCTGATATGTTGCTCTAACCAAAAGATTAACTCGTGCGGCTGATGATGCCGCTGACTAGCAATTTGTAATAATTCAAACAAATGCAAAACATTGGTTAATACGCGGTCTTGATGTTCTTCTTCAACGATAAAATGATCGTGCATTAGCGTTAATGCCATCGACATAAAACTTTTACTAAGCCAATGACTTTTTAATGCTTCAAAAGTAAACTTCAAGGTTTGCCAAGCAAACTCATCTTGTTGCAATTGATAAAAGGCATGCGCGCTATATTTTAATAATGGTGAAGCTACCGCAGCGCTATATAAGCGTTCATTTTCACAATATAAAATCCCTTTTAATAACACTAATAATTGTTTGGCTTCGTCTGCGTCAAACAAGTTATTACGGTTACTCAAATAAACACTGGCTAAGCCTTTAGAGGCGAGCGCGAGTTTAATTTCTTTCGCCTCAGTGCCATCACGGACTAAAATCGCAATATCTTGTGCTTGTAACGCTTGCACATTATCTTCAAACAATAAGCGATGAATTTCGTTAGCACACCAGTTTGCCAGCTGAGGGCGAAAGTTCTGCGGCACTTTTTGCTGTTCATCACCGGATTCATGAGCAAAATGAACAAACTGCAACGCCGAATATTGATCATTGGCTTGCAGCTCTGTTTTTGCTTTAGTGCTAGCCTTAACCGGTAAATAAGGAATTTGATAACCAAAAACTTTATCCGTTACTGTATGGGCAGCAATCACATCATCACTCGGTAAAATATCACCATAAAAAAGCCGATTATAGCCATCAATCATGTTCGGGCTTGAACGCCAATTGGTATCCATTAACCATTGTTGTTGGCACTGCTGACGAGCCGATAAGTAGGCAAAAACATCACCGCCGCGAAAACCATAAATGGCTTGTTTCGGATCGCCAATCATAAATAGTGCACGGCTTAATTTTCCGTTATCAAAGTCACTATAATTTGGCGCGGAATTTTTATCGTCGGCTTTTTTATCCTCGGAATAAAGCGCTTCTAAAATAGTAAATTGCGCGGGATCGGTATCTTGAAATTCATCGACCAAGGCAACAGGAAACGTTTGCTGTACTTGTTTGGCTAAAGCTGAATTTTCACTTAACGAGGTTGCTAAATGTAAAATTAAATCGTCAAAACCTAAAACATTGTGTTGTAGTTTTTGCTCAGCTAAATTAGCCCTAATTTGATAAACACCACTGCGCACAACCGTAAAAGCCTTGGCGCGATTAAGGTTTTTAGCTAGCTTAGCGATCGCCTCTTTCACTTGTTTTAAAGGCTCAAACGCTAATAACAAGGCATCTTTATGCACCGAGCGAGCATAACGCACACCACTAAAAAACTTAGTTGGCATTGGCAACGGTTGTTCTTGCACAGGTTTACCCGCTTCACGCAAACATGGCTGGCTTAACACGGTTGTTAACCAAGCTTTCAGCTCTGTCAATTCGGCAATTCGCTCGGTTTGTTTCGCCGCTTTTTGTGTGTCGATTAAGGCCTGATAAATTAGACTTTCGTTTAGCTGTAAACTATTTATCGCTGACTCAACTACAAGACAAAAATCAGCTTCGATGTTTTCTTCGGCTAAAACATCTAGCGCACTGTGCTGATAAATGGCTTTGTTAAACGCCGCTAAAAATTTTTCCGGCGTTGACCAAAAGCTTTCTAACAGTAAAAACAATTCAACTTGCTCAACCGCTAACTGCCGATACCAGTCTTGTGTGGCTTGCAGCACCATTTCACTTAAATCAGTTTCTAAAGTGGCGGCAAAGTTTGTTTTAGTGCCAAAGGCGTGCTCGGTTAACACCCGCTGGCAAAAACCATGAATGGTATAAATGGCGGCTTCATCTAAAAATAATAAGGCGCGTTTTAACAGTAACATCGCCTCATTTTTAGTAATACGCGCAGCTAATTGCTGATAAAAAGGCTCGGCTAGGATTAACGTATCCCAATGACTAATGGCTTCTCTTAACGTGTTATCAATGCGGCCTTTGAGCTCTTGAGTGGCATCTTTGGTGAAGGTCATCACCAAGATTTGCTCAACCGATAATTTTCGCTCTAATAACATCCGCAAATAAATACGGGTAATATTATAAGTTTTACCGGTACCAGCACTTGCTTCAATTAGGTGTTTGCCAAACAGTGGGATGTTTTCAACCAATAACGGCTGAGCAATATTCGCACTAGTGGTGACAGATTCAGTGCTGGTTGTCATGTCTTTGCTCATTTTAATTTTACCACGCCATTAATGATCGGATTATAAATCTGCTCAAGTAACGCCAGATGATCGCTAATATCAGGCGCAGTTGACCAAAAGTAATTCATGTAAGGATCATGACCCGGCGCAGATAAATCATTAGCATCACACCAATATTGTGTAAATGCTGCAGATTCAAAGGTATCGCTGCGTTTCATTGCTTTTAGCGCCCTTTCGCCGATATTCGCATTCACTAACAGCGCTTGTTGTTGGCCGTTTAAATAAGTACTTAACAGCGTCGCTAAATAACCCTCAGGATTATCCATTGGGGCACGTTTTATTTTATTCACTTTTTGCGCTTTGGTATCAAAGTAAACGCCCAACACTGACGAGACATGGTTTAATGCTTCATTGGCGGTATCAACAGCTGAATTAATGCCTAGCTCAACAGTAACATTGGTTGATTGCTTGAGCTGTACAGCCAACTGATACAAGGCTAGGGTCATTAAATCTTTAGGTTTGGCGCTACTACTGCGATAAGCAATAATATGCTCGCCAATGATCGGTAATTTACCGGTTAACGTGCACTGTATGGTGTGCCCTTGCCATTGTATTGGTAACGTAATTTGACAAGCTTGGCTACTAATATGTGCGACTTGATAACCTAATAAAGCCTGAGCAAAGGTTTCGCTGTCGCTATGCCATTCATCAATTAACGTTTTTGTCGTCGGTAAATCAGGTAATTGACCTGATAGCTGAATCGCGGTTTTAAGTTGTTCAATTCGAGCACTTTGTGTCAGCAGCTTGGTTTTATCTTCAGCACTAGCTATAGCACTAGTCTCAAGTTCATTATTAGCGTTATCATCAAGTAAAATAGCTAAGATGCTTTCACGTATTTGATAGGCTGAAAGCCGGTCAGCTTCAAACGGCTCGGCATCGGTTAGCTGCAATTCTCGGTCTGATAAATACAAATCGAGTTGCTGCTGAGCAAAATACTTAGCCGGATGCTGATAAAACTTTAATAGCTCGTCAAAACTGAGCGTTAAGTTTTTGCTCGCCATTAACGCTTGGCTGTGATCGGTTGAAAGCAACAATGGCGCTACGGATGTTTGACCTGTTATTTCAGTGCGCTCGAGATTATCAGCTTGAGCTGATTGTGTGTTTTGGTTTTGCTGAGTTAATGCTAACCATTTACCGTCAAAGCTTGGCCATTTACCCCTATAATTATTGACACTAAAAGCCTGCATGGCTAACTGACGAATATCGCAATCTGGCTGCTGCGCCTGACATTGCCAGCCATAACCGTCGGCTAAATAAGCCATTAACTCTTTTAAGATCAGCGATGGTTGCTGCTCAGTATTATTTTTAATATTACGGCCTTGATAGCTTAAATATAACGCTTGGCGGGCAGAAATTATTGCTTCCAAAAACAAATAGCGATCATCACCTCGGCGCGATCTATCCCCCACTCGCGCAGGCGTTTGCTGCATTAAATCAAAAGCCTGTGGTTTTCGCTGTCTTGGAAAATCGCCATCATTTAACCCTAGTACCGCGATAACTTTGAACGGAATACTACGCATGGGTAACATCGAGCAAAAGGTTATTTGCCCAACCATAAACTGGCGACCAGCATCAGGTTGGCTAAAATGTTGTCCTAAAAACTCTTTCACAATCGCTAACGGCAGCTGGTTATCAAAAGAAGCCGCCTGAGTATATTCCGCAAGTTCTTCAATCGCCTGTAAAATGATTTCGATTGAGCTTTGTCCTTGCTCACTATTGGCAAAACACGACTCTAATAAATTGATTAAATAACTTTGCCACTGTAAAGCGCTCCGTGAGCGATTTAAATTTTGAGCATGTTGCTGTAATTGTTCTAATACCAACATTAATTTACCTAAGATCAAGGCGTCATTACCTTCAACATTCGGTAATAATAATTGTGCTTGGTAGAGTTCAGCTTGATCAGAAAAAGCAAAACCGCGGATCAAACGTGACAACCCTTGCTGCCAAGTAAACTGCTCACTTTGTTGTTCAGTATTGACAATCGCTTGTTTGTGCTCGGCATCTAAACCCCAATGCACATTCACATCGGCTAACCAGTGACTTATTTTATCTAGGTCGTCTTCTTGTAAAAGAAACTTATCTTGCACCGCTTTAATACGTAACAAGCCTAAGATTTGGCTAACTTGAAATCGGCTGTCGGGTAATGATAATAAATCAAGAAAAGCAATAACAATAGGGTCCGAGTCTTTACTCACGCGATCGGCAATCGAGCAAGGTAGTGGCGGCACATCATCAGCTAGCTCTTGCCAGCCGCGAGCAAAAACTGCGTCAACATAAGGCGCATAATGCTCAATCTGCGGACACATCACTAAAATATCTTTCGGCGTTAGCGCTTGGTCTTGATTAAATTGATGTAATAACCAGTCGTGCAAGCCTTGCACTTCACGTAACGCACTATGCGCGCTGGTAATAACAATGGAATCATCTTTTACTCTATCAGGCGTTCTACGTGCATCACTGAGTTGTAAAATATCCGCTTGTATCCGGTTTAATAAACTGAGCTCAGTTTCAGTATTCGCCACTTCAGTTGCAGAATAAACGTCGATATTAAAAGTACTGTATTGCTGCAGTAAGGCTAAAAACTCTCGTCCTTGTTGACCAAAGTTAGCCAGCAGCGGATTTCCAACATCGAGTCCTATGTCATCAATACCGCTTAGCGCAATATTAATCTGATTCGTTTTTTCATCTGCTGTCTCAGCTGATATACCATTTGTTGTAGCCTCATCGTACGTTTGGCTTTTATCAAGCCAGCCCATGATCTGCTTAAACATTTGTTTTTCAGTTTGAATATCGCCCCAATAATCAACACAAGGATTTAAATGGAAAAAATGAACTTGGGTGAATTCACTTAACTGATGAATAAAATCTAACCACATTGGCGCCATAGCATTAATACCAAAAAACGATAAACGTTTAGGCAGATGCGACTGGTAATCGGCAAGATTATCGCAGGCTAATTTAATTAAGGTTTGCGGATTATATTCAGACTCTTGTTGCAGCAAAGACCATAATTTGGCTTGCCAAATGATGTTCGAGGTTAAACTACTGCCAAGATTTTCAGGATTTATTGCGCCATTTTTAGCACTGTTAGCAGCAGTAGCCAAAATACTATTTACCAGACTCTGGTGACCCGAGAATTGCATCTTTTCATGCTGCCAATTATCTAACCAGTCAGGACGAAAAACTAAATATTGTTCAAATAAGTCAGCAATTTTTACTGCTAGTTGATATTGCTTGAGTTGGTCAAAATTTTTCAGGCTAGCTAATATCGGGGCCGCTGTATTTTTTGCTAAATTCTCGGCTGGCTTATCTACTGTATTGGCTACTGAATTGGCTACTGAGTTAGCAGTGTCATTTATTGCTAAGTTATCAGCACCTGTGTGTTGGCGGAAATAATTAACAACTTCACTAAAGTCATCATCATTGACCACTTCATCACTGGCTAATAACTGATAAACACGCCAGCACAGCACCTCTCTTGAATACAAAGACTGATCAGGTACCTGTTCTTTGTAAGCTATTGTTCTTATTAGCTTCCAAAGATATTGTGACGGTAACGCGTAATCAATATTTAGACTAATACCTCGGGCATTAGCAATCGACATATTCAGCCAGTGCTGCATGCCCGCGTTTTGAACAATAATGGTTTCTTTAGCAAAAATAGGTAAAGGAGAAACGCTGTGAACTTTATTTAAAAGTTCTAACAAATGCTCCATTTTGTTCGCGGGGTAAAGATAAATCAAACGAATGCCAGACAAGAATATTTATAACAGAAATTTAATCATATCGGCTGCCACAAAACTAGCTAATTGTTAAATTTATTAGTTGATTAGCTTAACAATTAGCTAGTTTAATTTTATCAATGACGAAGCAATACTTAATAAATGAGTGAGTAAATTAGTTAATAAAGTTAGTTGATAAAATAAAGTTGAGATTGATAAAAATCACCAATCATAGGGATAGAAAATTTGTGCCCGGTAAAAGCACTATAAAGACCATAACACCAAGCAACAATTAACACGCATACCAACAACCAACCGATCAGTGGCACAAAAGTTAACAACATGGCGCTAACAAACAAACCTAAAGATTGACGTAAATGAAAACGCACATACGGGTTTTTATCCTTGCCGTATAAAACCAGCGCAATTAACCAACCGAATATAGTCATATAACTTAACACGGCTAGCACTCTACTTTTATCAAATGGTGTTTCATGCTCATAAGCAGGCATAGTCATAGGCAATCCTTGTAATTCTTAAGCTTATCTTAAGTCTAGTGCTGAGTGTGAAATTCAACAAGTAGCGTCATCAAAAGTTCATTTTCTTTTAACACTTTATTTCCTTAATGCCTTTTAAAGTAGCAGTTAACTAACGTCTAAATATTTTTTAATGATTTAAAAAAATAAAGTGAAACTTTTATCGATGGCATGATAATTAGTTAAGACAAGTAACACTATGACAATAAAATCGCCTAACACTTAGATACGAGTAAAATAAGAAACGGACCTGACCGTATCTAAGTTAAATCACTCACTACTGTATATCAATAACTCCTTCCTTATGCACTTATTCCCTAACTCAACTTTTTAACTACCACAATGATCTCAAGTCTCGAACTAAGTCATTTCGTTTCCATTGAACTGATAAATATACCACTTCACCTTTTCATAAGGTGAAATATACCGCCTCACCTGATCTCAATAGTTAAAGTTTTTTATTACTGTATTGTCAATTTCGACCTTAGTTTAAATGCTTTACTTTTGCCAAAGTAAACGCCTATAACCTGGCTAATTACAAAAACAAAAACAATGCCGAAATCTAATTTTAACAATACAAATCAGATAGATGTCGATGAGTAAGGTTATTAATTTTGAAATAAGCTATTAAAATCTTGGGGTAAAAAAATGAATTCATCAAATAATAATTTTATTAAAACGATCATCACAGTAAGTTTAGGTTTAGCACTTAGCGCGTGTGGCGGTTCAGGCTCTACCACCGAGCAACAGCCGGATGTCATAGCCAACACAGCACCAACAATTAGCAGCAGTGCAACCACGACTATTACATCAGATATTATGTATAGTTATGAATTTATGGGTGCTGATGTTGATGGTGACACTTTGACTATGTCAGCGACAAATTTACCGGCATGGCTAAGCTTCGATACTACAACAGGCATTTTATCAGGTATGCCTAGCGCAACAGATGTCGGTGATCACGCAATAACGTTAAGCGTTAGTGACGGTACTGATAGTACAACACAATCTTTTATCGTTAATGTCTCATTGCCTGTGGTGATCCCTGTAAATAATGCAGCGGTTATTACTAGCTCTGGTATCAACACGGCAACGGTTGGCACAGCTTATACTTATACATTAATGGCAACAGATGCTGATAATGATACGTTAACCATGTCCGCAACTATTCCAGGCGCCCTTTCGTGGTTAACATTTGATACCACAACCGGTGTTTTATCAGGTACGCCAGCAACGGGTGATGTCGGCGCTAATCCCTTAACACTTACAGTAAATGACGGCACCGTCGATACCACACAAACATTTACCCTAACCGTTGATGACGGTACTGTGGCCACTAACGAAATAATAGATTTTGAAGGCGCTGCAGAAAGTTATGCTTTTAACAATTTTGATGGTGGTGTTTCAACTGTCATCACAAACCCACAAGTTTCGGGTATCAATGTTAGTGCTCAAGTTGTGCAAATGCAGAAGTTCGCAGGACAACATTGGGGCGGCAGTACTTTAACCTTACCCACAGCAATCAACTTAAGTGCAGCAGCTAATACCTTCACCATGAACGTTTATGCAGACCGCGCTGTCGACGTATTATTTAAACTTGAAGGTATTAATAAAGAACTTTCAGTAAATCATACTGGCAGCGGCTGGCAGGCACTGACTTTTGATTTTGCTGATGATGCAACCGGCGCACTATCAGCTGTTACAGTAATTTTTGACTTAGGTACTATGGGTGATGCGGATACAAACCCAGCTAACTGGACTTTCCTCTACGATAATATTGCACTACCTGCTTCAGAAGCCATCGAACCGGGTAACTTTGTCGCAGTTGGTACGCCATACGATTTTGAAGCAGCTGGTTTAGGTAGTGATTTTACTTGGGCAGTTTTCGAAAATGAAGACAATCTTCCCTTAGAGTTTGTCGCTAATCCAAGCTCATCTACTGTCAATGACTCAGCAATTGTTGCTATTTTCACGGCTAAACAAGCAGGACAAGCTTGGGCTGGCACTGAAACCACAGCGGCCAATACGCCTGCCTTCACTATGGATGCAAGCAACAGTATTGTGAAAATTATGGTTTATAAGTCAGTTATCAGTGATGTTGCTTTAAAATTCTCTGTCGGCGCAGCCGCACAACCTGAACTAAAAGTTGCCAATACTAAAATCAATGAATGGGAAGAGCTGACTTTCGATTTTTCAAGTCGTATTGGTATGGCTGAAACCATAGGTATTGATTCAATTATTGTTTTTCCTGACTTCAACCTTGATGGCCGCGCATCAGATACCGTCAGTTATTTTGACAATATCACCTTTGGCCATAATCAATAAACGGCCTAGGGCTTATTGATTTAAATTAAAGGTCAAGGGTTTACGATAAAAATCGTAAACCCTTTTTTGTGTAACTCATTGTCTAAATTAGATAAAAAATGATTTTGGGCGCAAGAAAACATAATATAACAACAATAAAATGAGAATACCTAAGATGAAACAACCTATATTAAGTAACACCAACAAGTGGTTAGCGAGCTTATTGCTCGTTACTTTATTATCAGCTTGTGGCGGGGGCGAGGAAAACGCTGCGCCTGTGGTTAATAACGATCTCGACGGCGACAAAGTTGTTAACAGTAGCGATCTTTGTGCAAATACGCCAGCAAATAGCATTGTGAATACCCTCGGCTGCCCAGATAGCGATAATGACAGTATTTTTGATAATACTGATAGCTGTCCTAATACATTAGCTGGCATCACCGTTGATAATACTGGCTGTGCTGTTATCGTTGCCGCAGATACCGATAATGATGGCATTAGTGATCAACTGGATAGCTGCCCTAACACCATCGCCAATAGTATAGTTAATGCCTCAGGCTGTGCCGATAGCGACAATGATGGCGTATTTAATGATAGTGATATGTGTCCTAATACGGCATTCAATATCACTGTCGATGCAACCGGGTGTGAAAGTATTACGCCAACGGGCGATATTATAATTCAAGCAGAGGATTATCTAAATTATTTTGATGTTAGTCCCACCAATGAGGGCGGCGCTAACTATCGTAACGATCAAGTTGATATTGAAAACACCACTGATGAAGGTGCAGGTTATAACATTGGTTTTACCGAAGCGAGTGAATGGTTAACCTATTCCGTTACTTTAGCAGCCGGTACTTATGCAATAACGACACGCGTTGCCGCAGACACCGGTGGCGGTAAGTATACGTTATCGATAAATAATCAAACTATCGGCACTGACACTATGAGTAGTACCGGCGGTTGGCAAGTTTTTGAAAGCCATCATAGTAACTCATTTGCAATAACCAGTGGCACACACACATTACGCCTTGATGTTAATTCAGGACCATTTAATATCAATTGGCTGAAAATTTATGCCGTTATTGATGATGACCAAGACGGCATTGCCAATAACCTCGATAGCTGCCCAAATACACTAGCAAATTCTACCGTTAATAACCTTGGTTGTCCTGATTCTGACCAAGATGGGGTATTTGATAATTTAGATAATTGCCCCGCCACTGAGCCTGACAGCTACGTCGATTTTTTCGGCTGTAAAACCGTGAAACAATTAATTGAAGTGGCGTTTAATAATGACATTCTAGTAGGTGGTGACGACAGCCCAAATCCCGGCTTTACTTTATACACTTTTAGCAATGATAACGGCTCGTCAGGCAGTAATTGTAACAATGACTGTGCCAGTAATTGGCCACCTTTATTAGTCACTGATGGCGTCGCTTCTGGTGTGCCAGATTTATCAACGATTACCCGCGCTGACGGCACGATACAAGTCACTTATGATAATAAACCGCTGTATTTTTATATTGGCGATACCGCTAAAACAACAACTCAAGGCGCTAATATCCCCGGCTGGCAAGTGCAAGAATACGGACTTTTTGGTGATATATCGCCTTTATATACCTCAAGTACTCTGCAAGAGCATGCGATTATTTATGACACCTCAGATGCCGTGATCACCAAATTGGCCGATCGAGGTCGCGACCGCCATGCCAAAGAAGATCAGTTCCAACAATACGATCATTACCTATCACATTATTGGACACACAGAACCGCACGTTACAAATTTACCGATTATGTCGCGAAAGGTGGTTCTTCTATTCTGATTGAATGGGTGACTGAATGGCAGCTAGATGCACTTGAATTTAGAGCTTGGTATTCAGGAATGAATACCGTTGCACAATACCATGGTAACTATGAGCCTAACGTAGTCACTGTTGGCAGTGGCACCTTTGATGATGACCTAATACAAACAAGCACTAGCGGAGATCAATATAAATATTCATTAACTATAAATGAATTTCGCGGTCTTAATGGTGATAGCGCGCCATTAAGCATTGGCCAGCATATGGAAATTGAAGTGAGTCAGTTTTTGCTCGGAGTTCCTGAAGGTCGGACAAATTATTATGGCACAACCTACCTTTATCAGGTCGGCAAAGGTGGTATGGTGCCGTGGCAAACAGTCGGTGATTTTGACAATAAATCGTCAGAGCGTGAAAACTCCCATCCTATTGATAAGTCTGGTTGGTTAGGCGGTAATACGACACTGCCTTATCAATACACTAATGAACCTAATGATCACTTTATGCAAATGGCGACCAATTTATCGAGTTTAAATGGCCAACCTTTTGTCCTAGGTCGGAGAATTCATCATACTTCTTTTGTCGATGGTAGCCATGATGAAGATCCCGCTAATGGCGTTTTTGCCGAATTGGGTGGCAAATCAGGGCCGCATTATGTCAATACCAGTTGTGCAAATTGTCATGAGCGTAATGGCCGCGCCGCGCCAGCTCCGATCGGAGAAGCTTTAGATAAATGGGTTTTTAAAATAGCCAATGCTGATGGTCAAGCAGATGCTAATCGCGGCAAGGTATTACAACCATCAAATACTGGTGTAGTGACCGCTGAAGGTACAGTCGCAATAGCCTCTTGGACAGAGGTAAATGGCCTGCGCTCACCTAATTATTATTTTTCTACCGGTACTCCTGAGAAATTTTCAGCACGTATTGCCCCGCAGCTCGTCGGTTTAGGTTTGTTAGAAGCGATCCCTGAAGAAGCTATTTTAGCGTTAGCGGATGTGAATGACGAATTTGCCCCTTTTGGTATTTCGGGCAAAGC
>JBPOFN010000029.1:0-53726 GCA_051251725.1 Thalassotalea sp.
TTTAGAGATTTTTAGCTTGGGGTCAACACTTATTTCAAACTTATTCGACTTTAATTGACTGTTCGATTATAAAAACAACAAACAGTATATATTTAGTACCTTTCTACTGTTATTTCCCGACAATATTTGATTATCTGGCCTTTAAAACAAATAATAAAATAACAATTACTTTAAACATCAGCGAGGTAATCAATGAGTTTAGCCGATTATATGAGCAAGGATCTAATTACAGTTTGTCTAGACGACGATTTAAAAAAAGTAAAAACAATTTTTGAGGGCCATAATTTACATCATATTTTAGTTATTGATGACGATGGTAAGTTATATGGCGTAATAACAGACCGAGATTTATACAAACATTTAAGCCCTGCTGTTGGTACGGCTAAAGAAACTCAAAAAGATGCGCAGCTATTAAATAAGAAAGTTAACTTAATAATGTCGCATGAAGTACATACGGCCAAAGCAGATTTATCGGTTAGTGAAGCGATTGTGCTGTTTAATGATCATCAACTATCCTGCCTGCCAGTGGTCAATGACGATAATAAGCCTGTAGGTATAATTACCTGGCGAGATATAATTAAATTGTTAGCATTACAGTATCAACAAAAATTAGCTAAAAGCTGATCTGTAAACTTTATTCTTCTTATTATTCCTATACCGCCAGCCAAAAGCAAAAAAGCCTTTTAATAAATTAAAAGGCTTTTTACGTTTTGATTGGTGATCAAATAAAGTTAGCTGTCAGAAGCCGCCTGCTCTTGTGGCGTTTCGTATATTACTAATGGTTTACTTTCACCTTTAATAACAGAGTCATCAACTACAACTTTACTAACATTTTGTAGTGATGGTAGTTCATACATAGTATCAAGCAAAACACCTTCAACTATAGAGCGTAAACCACGAGCACCTGTTTTTCTGGTCATTGCTTTATGAGCAATCGCTTTAAGTGCGTCTTCTCTAAATTCAAGTTCAACATTTTCCATATCAAATAATGCGGTAAACTGTTTAGTTAACGCATTTTTTGGCTCTTGGAGAATTTGGATAAGTGCAGATTCATCAAGTTCGGTTAATGTAGCAACTACAGGTAATCGACCAATAAACTCAGGAATTAAACCATATTTAACTAAATCTTGTGGTTCAACTTGTTGGAATCTATCTGTTAATGATTTTTCTTGGTCTTTACCGCGAACTGTCGCGCCGAAACCAATACCTGTGCCCGTGTGACAACGTTGCTCAATCACTTTATCTAAGCCGGCAAATGCACCACCACAAATAAACAGAATTTTAGAAGTATCTACTTGTAAAAATTCTTGCTGTGGATGTTTTCGACCACCTTGCGGCGGTACCGAAGCAACCGTACCTTCAATAAGTTTTAATAGTGCTTGTTGAACACCTTCACCTGAAACATCACGCGTAATTGACGGATTATCAGACTTTCTAGAAATTTTATCAATTTCATCGATGTAGACGATACCGCGCTGCGCTTTTTCAACATCATAATCACATTTCTGTAATAGTTTTTGAATGATGTTTTCAACGTCTTCACCAACATAACCCGCTTCAGTTAATGTAGTAGCATCTGCCATAGTAAACGGCACATCTAATAAACGCGCTAACGTTTCAGCAAGTAAAGTTTTACCACTACCAGTAGGACCAATTAATAAGATGTTACTCTTACCTAATTCGATCCCATTATGTGAGTCACCATTACGTAAACGTTTGTAGTGATTATATACCGCTACCGATAACACTTTTTTAGCGTGATCTTGACCAATAACATAATCATCTAAACTTTCACGTATTTCAATTGGTGATGGTAAAGATTCTTTATCTTGTTTTGGTGCTATTTCTTTAATTTCTTCACGAATAATATCATTACATAACTCAACACATTCATCGCAGATAAATACGGATGGACCCGCAATTAACTTACGCACTTCATGCTGGCTTTTGCCACAAAATGAGCAATATAATAATTTACCATTATCACCGTCACCTTTTTTAATATCGGTCATACGGTACCTCTTAATTTCTATATTTAATTAAACTATTACTGAATCAGATTAACTAATCGCACCTTGATGCAATCTTCCACTATTAGAATAGTTTATTTATCTAATCTTTCACTTAATATGGCATCAACTAAACCATATTCAACTGCTTCTTGTGCATTTAAGAAGTTATCACGGTCAGTATCGCCTTTAACTTTTTCTAAAGACTGACCTGTATGCTCAGCCATTAGACCGTTTAACTTATCTTTAATGTACAAAATTTCTTTAGCATGAATTTCAAAATCTGATGCTTGACCTTGAAAACCGCCCAATGGTTGATGGATCATTACACGAGCATTAGGTAAACAGTAACGTTTGCCTTTTTCACCACCAGATAACAAAAATGCGCCCATACTTGCCGCTTGGCCAATACACACGGTACTAATGTTTGGTTTGATAAACTTCATCGTATCGTAAATTGCCATACCAGCAGTAACTGAACCACCGGGTGAATTGATATATAAGAAAATATCTTTGTCTGGGCTTTCTGATTCTAAGAATAATAATTGCGCAACAATTAAGTTGGCCATATGGTCTTCAACTTGACCACAAAGAAAAATTACACGTTCTTTCAAAAGACGAGAATAAATATCGTAAGAGCGTTCACCTTTTGATGTTTGCTCCACTACCATTGGCACTAATGCACTTTCGGTAACACTGGTCATGTCTGAGATATTTTTATGAGATGTAAACAACGGAGAGTCCTTTTAAAATAAAAATGGCTTATATGAGAACATATAAGCCATTTAAGCGATTGCGAGAGTTAATGTCAATCAAAAAGCTTATTTAGCTTCCGGATTCATGATATCTGCAAATTTCGCTTTTTTCTTTTTCACGTTAGCTTTTGCTAATAATGCTTCTACCGCTTGCTCTTCCATTGCAACATTTTGCATTTGTTGGAGCATTTCTTTGTTAGATTTGTAGTAGCTAATAACTTCTTGTGGATCTTCGTAAGCAGATGCAGCAGATTCGATTAACTCATTTACTTTGTTCTCGTCTACTTTGATCTCGTTCGCTTTGATCACTTCACCAAGTAACAAACCAACTTTTACACGACGTTTAGCTTGTTCTTCAAACATCTCAGCAGGTAATTCTGGCATTTTAGCTGGGTCCATTTGACCACCAAAACGTTGTAAAGCTTGTTGACGTAAAACATCAACTTCTTGAGCAACTAGTGCTTTTGGAATATCTACTTCGTTTGCTTGAAGTAAACCTTCAATCACTTGCTCTTTAACTTTCGTTTTAATTGCTTGTTTTAATTCACGTGACATGTTTTTGCTAACTTCTAGACGTAGTGCTTCAACACCACCTTCTTGAATACCAAACAATGTTGCAAATTCTTCATCAATTTCAGGAACTACTGGACCTTCAGTTTTGACAACTGTGATATCAAACTCAGCATCTTTACCTTTTAGGTTTTCAGCATGGTAATCATCAGGGAAAGCTACTTTAATTGTTTTTTCTTCGCCTGCTTTCATACCAATGATATCAGTTTCAAAGCCAGGGATCATTTTGCTTGCACCAAGTTCAAGTTCGAAGTTGTCAGCTTTTCCGCCTTCAAACTCTTCACCTTCAACGCGACCAACAAAATTAATTGTTAATTTATCGCCTTTCTTAGTTTTACGTTTGTTTTCTTTCCAAGATTTGTGCTGTCCTTGTAAAGTAACGAACATTTCATCAATGTCTGTATCTGTTACTTCAGCATCAGGTTGTTCTACTGAGATGCTTTCAAGGTCTTTTAATTCAACTTCTGGATAAATCTCAAACGTTGCTTCAAATTCTAATTCTTTACCAACTTCATTGCTTTTAGCAACAAAACTAGGACGACCTGCTGGGTTTAACTTTTCAGCAACAACCGCTTCAAAAAAGTTACGTTGCATTAATTCACCAGCAACTTCTTGACGAACAGATTGACCATAGCGCTTTTGAAGTACTGTTGGTGGTACTTTACCAGGACGGAAACCATTAATACGTTGTGTTTTACCGATCTGACGTAAACGATTTTTAACTTCAACATCTACAGAATCTGCAGGAACTGTAATAGTTAAACGACGTTCCAAACCTTGGGTAGTCTCAACTGAAACTTGCATTTAAATACCTCAAATAGCTAGCGTGATACGCTTTCATATATATGCCATCAAATAAGCACAAACATTAAAACCTTATAAACTAAGGCTTAGATTAGAATTTACTTGTGCTTGATGGCTAAATTAAAAAATAATGACGCGGAATTATAGCGATGCTTTTTGAAAGAGTCGAGCAGATCGGGATAAAAAGTTAAAAAAAGGTAAAATCAATGAAAATTAGGTCAAGAAAATAATATTAATAATAAGATAGATATTAGAAAAGAGAGAGAAAGTGGTCGGTGATGCAAGATTCGAACTTGCGACCCCTTGGACCCAAACCAAGTGCGCTACCAAGCTGCGCTAATCACCGATATATTTTCTATTTCGCTACATGGGTTGTAGAAAAATGGGGTGGCTAAAGGGACTTGAACCCTCGACAACCGGAATCACAATCCGGGGCTCTACCAACTGAGCTATAGCCACCATTGTTTGGCACGCCTGTAGATATATGGCACGCCCTAAAGGATTCGAACCTTTGACCCACGCCTTAGAAGGGCGTTGCTCTATCCAGCTGAGCTAAGGGCGCACATTACCTAACAGTTTTCACTTATCTTTCGAAAAAGAAAAGTGGTCGGTGATGCAAGATTCGAACTTGCGACCCCTTGGACCCAAACCAAGTGCGCTACCAAGCTGCGCTAATCACCGGTATTTTCCGTTCAAAACAAGTGTTGCTTTCAACGGGTGCGGATATTACCTAGTTGCCTGCTAGCCGTCAAACACTTTTTATAAAAAACTTCTCGTTCGCTCACTTTTTCCACATAGTTGGCAAAAAGCGAGCAAAAAGGCATTTTCATTCGTAGTTTCTGTCTATTTAAACAGCACTACTACCAAGAGTTAAAAGTGGTTTTTATCGCTACTTAATAGCGTTAATTTCCCTTTAGTTTTTAAAAACTATTTAATAACCCTACACCGAATAAATTATTTGTGCGAAAATAGCGCCGATTTTTCAATTTAGCAATTAGTATTATGACAGCACAATTAATAGACGGTAAGGCAATAGCCCAAAAAATCAGACTTTCAGTTAAAGCAAAAGTTGATGAGCGCATTGCAAATGGTAAAAGAGCGCCAGGTTTGGCAGTGATACTTGTTGGCAGTGATCCGGCATCTCAAGTATATGTCGGTAATAAAAAAAGAGCCTGTGAAGAAGTAGGCTTTGTCTCGCGTTCTTATGATTTACCAAAAACAACAAGCGAAGCAGAGTTACTTGCCTTAGTTGAAGAGCTTAATAGTGATGACGCTGTTGATGGTATTTTAGTTCAACTACCATTACCTGAAGGTTTAAACTCAAACCTTATTATTGAACATATTAATCCTCATAAAGATGTTGATGGTTTCCATCCATCTAATGTAGGTAAATTAGCATTGCGTCAGCCTGGCCTTCGTCCATGTACGCCAAAAGGCATAATGGATTTAATTGCTTCAACTGGTATTGAGCCTGTCGGCCTTGATGCGGTGATTGTTGGAGCTTCTAATATAGTAGGCCGTCCAATGGGCTTAGAACTACTTTTAGAGGGTGCTACGGTTACGACTACCCATCGTTTTACTAAAGACCTAGAAAGTAAAGTACGCCAAGCTGATTTATTAGTGGTAGCGGTTGGTAAGCCAGAATTTATTCCCGGTGATTGGATCAAAGAAGGCGCAATTGTTATCGATGTTGGTATTAACCGTTTAGATACAGGTAAATTAGTCGGTGATATTGAATTTTCAGTCGCGCAAACTAAAGCGAGCTTTATCACCCCTGTTCCTGGTGGTGTTGGCCCAATGACAGTAGCAAGCTTAATTGAGAACACCTTAATCGCTTGTGAACAGTTTGGTGCTTAAAGCTAGTCTTTAGTGATGATCATTAAATACACATAAAATAATTACTGACGATGCAATTATTGTAATAGTCAGACAAAAAAGGGTTAACCATTGCTGGTTAACCCTTTTTTATTAGCCGTAAATTAATTATCACGCTGGCAGCTTTATAAAAACTAAGAAGAAAATAACACCTTAGTGATTATTTTTTACGCCAGGTCGTTTTACCCGCACTGTCTTCTAAAACAATATTCATCGCATTTAACTTATCACGCGCTTCATCAGCCAAGGCCCAGTTTTTATCAACACGCGCTTGATTACGTTGCACAATCAATGCTTCAATAATTGCCACTTCATCGTCATCGCCCTGCCCTTGTAAAAACTGCTCTGGTGTTTGTTTTAACACACCAAGTAGATTACCTAATGAGGTTAAAATAAACGCCAATTCAGTAGCCTGTTCAGGGTTATCTTGTTTGCTTAGGTTAAGCTCTTTCGCCAGTTCAAATAACACTGCAATCGCTTCTGGCGTATTAAAGTCGTCATCCATCGCTTGGCAGAACTTTTTTACTGAGCTATTTTGTAAATCTAACGTAAGGTTTTGCGCCGGAGTTACGTCACGTAAGGCAGTATAAATACGCTCTAATGATGAACGTGCTTGATCTAAATTTTCGGTTGAATAGTTTAATTGGCTACGATATTGACCTGATGTTAAGAAAAATCTTACCGTTTCAGCGTCATACTGATTTAGTACTTCGCGAATAGTAAAAAAGTTACCCAACGATTTAGACATTTTAGTTTGGTCAACCTGCACCATACCGGTATGGATCCAATAATTGACATAAGGCGTATCTAAGGCACAACAGCTTTGCGCTATTTCATTTTCGTGATGCGGAAAAGATAAATCAGAGCCGCCACCATGAATATCAAAATGTGCGCCTAATTCTTTCGCGTTCATCGCTGAACATTCAATATGCCAACCGGGACGCCCTTCGCCCCAAGGAGAAGACCAACTTGGCTCACCCGCTTTTGTCATTTTCCATAAAACAAAGTCAAGTGGATTACGTTTAGTGTCGTCAACATCAACACGAGAACCCGCTTGCAATTGATCTAAATTTTGACCGCTTAACTCTCCGTATTTAGCAAAACTAGAAACATCAAATAAGACATCACCTGACTCGGCAACATAAGCATGAGATTTAGCGACTAACTGCTCAACCATGGCAATAATTTCAGCCATATGCGTAGTCACTTTCGGTTCAATATCTGGGCGAACTAAATTTAAAGCATCAAAGTCTTGATACATGTCAGCTATGGTTCGGGCGGTTAACACTTCGCAGCTCTCGTTATTTTCAATAGAACGTTTAATAATTTTATCGTCAACATCGGTAACGTTGCGCACATAAGTGACGTCGTAACCAGTAAACCGTAAATAACGAACAATGTTATCGAAACCAATATATGTGCGCGCATGACCTATATGGCACAAATCATATACAGTAACACCACAAACATATAAGCCAACTTTACCGGGAGTGATCGGGGTAAACTTTTCTTTTTGGCGAGATAATGTGTTGTAAATTTGTAGCATTGCTTGTGGTTTTCCTAAATAGGCCTAAAAATTAGCGAGGATTGTACATTATCGTAGCCAAAGGGTCATCACTCCCTTTACAGAAATCTTTGTTAGGTTACAATTCACAGCATCTTTCACTATGGAATTTCAATATGATCACTTTTAAAACAACATTAGGCGATATTAAAATTGCTTTAGACTTTGATAAAGCCCCTGTTACTGCAGAAAACTTTAAACAATATGCACAAGACGGCTTTTACAACGGCACTATTTTTCACCGTGTCATTAAAGGCTTTATGGCTCAAGGCGGCGGTTTTTCTTCAGGTATGGATGAAAAAGAAACTCGCGCTTCAATCAAAAATGAAGCAAGTAATGGTTTAAGCAACAAACGCGGCACATTAGCCATGGCTCGTACCCAAGATCCACATTCAGCATCAGCGCAATATTTTATTAACTTAGTAGACAACGACTTTTTAGATTTTAAAAACGAATCTGTTAACGGCTGGGGCTATTGTGTATTTGGCGAAGTCGTTGAAGGTATGGATGTTGTTGATAAAATGTCGACTGTTGCTACTGGAAATTACGGTGGTCACGGTGACGTACCGACTGAAGAAATTATTGTTAACGAAACAATTGTTGAATAACATTTAATGTCAATATCTAAACAAAAAGAGCAAGTCACGTATTTTATTGCTGACTTGCATCTTGCTGAAAACAGGCCCGATATTACGGCCTGTTTTTTATCGTTTCTAGAAAATGATGCCATTAAAGCAGAAAAGCTCTATATCTTAGGAGATTTATTCGAAGTATGGTTTGGTGATGATTATCTAACGACCTTAACCAATTCAGTGGCGACAGGCTTACAGGCGCTAAAAAACGCTGGCACCGAAATTTTCTATATTCATGGCAACCGAGATTTTATTTTAGGTAAGCACTTTGCCGAGCGCGCCGGTATGACCTTACTACCTGAAAAATATTTAATCGATTTATACGGTGAAAAAGCATTAATTATGCATGGTGATACTTTGTGTACCCGCGATATTGAATATCAACAGTTTCGCAAAAAATCACGGTCATGGTGGTGGTTAGGTTTTATGACTAATCTACCGTTTTTTATTCGTAAAAAAATTGCCGAAAATTACCGCATAAAAAGCAAAAAAGCACAGCAGCATAAATCATTAGATATTATGGATGTTACTGAAGCTGAGGTCGTAAAAGATTTAACCGATTTTCAATGTCAGTTAATGATCCATGGCCACACCCACAGACCTGCCGTTCATCAATTAAAAGCCAACGACAAACCCGCTAAACGTATTGTACTTGGCGACTGGTATGAGCAAGGTGCTTGGTTAAAAGCGTCTAAAGGTCAACTAAAGTTACTTAACAAATTATTTACATAAGCGTTTATTTCTTACGCTGAAATAAAGCTATATCGCTGTTATATAAAGAGGTTAATTTAAAATAGCCTGGTTAGTGGCACAAACAACTAAAATTAACATTAAATTTACATTGAACCAAAACGCTAGTTGTTGGTAGACTGCTATTTATTAAAGTTACGCCAAGTTAACTAAGCTAATTAAAAAATAACTCACTAAAATAATAATTATAAAGCTGCTGTTTGTATTAGCCCAACGATAAGATGGGAAAAAAATGGAAAATGACAAATTTCTTTCTGCTAAGCGCTATGCAGAAATCACCATGGAATTGCTAACTAAGCATGCTATTCCACCGACGCCGATTAATTATTCTGTTTTCTTTTTGTATACCAATGGTAGCCAACCGTTATTAAATCAGCAGATTAATCTGCAAATTAAACAAAATAAAGCGTTAGACTGTATTTTTATTGAAGCATTGTTTAATCAATTTGTTTCCAATTCAGAGCAAGTCAATCACGGCATTATTAATCCTTTAAATGACTCTATTAATAGCTTATTAACTAAAATTGACGCTCAAGTTACTCAAGATGAAGAAGCGGTTAATAATTTAAGAAAAATTGATAGCGCTTTAGAAAAATCAAACCAACCTGCGTCGTTAAACAAAGTCGTTAACTATTTGCTTAATACCATTAATAACTCGACTAATCAGCATAAAAACCTATCTGAAGAGCTCAATAAAACCAATGGTGAAGTTTCTGAATTAAGAGAAAAGCTGAAAGTAGCGCGCAAAGAAGCAATATCAGATGCCCTCACCGGTCTATTAAATCGCCGAGGCTGTGAAGAAAGATTACAACAAATTGATCTCGAAGAAACCCACACCTCACTTGCTATCGATATTGATCACTTTAAAAAGATTAATGATAACTTTGGTCATTTTATTGGTGATAAAGTACTACAACGAGTGGCTAACTCTATCAAAACAAATATTAGCGACGCCGATTTAGCGGTGCGTTACGGCGGTGAAGAATTTGTTGTGGTGATGGTTAATAAAACCGTATTAGAAGCGAAAGTAATTGCTGAAAAAATCAGACTCAGTATCTCTAACTTAAAACTCAAACAGCGTAACTCTGATCAATATCTACCCCAGATATCCGTGTCGGTCGGTATTGCAGAAAATAAAGGAGAAAGCTGTTGGTTAGAGCTATTTAAACGAGCAGATGATGCCTTATACCAAGCCAAATCATCAGGTCGAAATTGTTCGATGATTGCTACTTAACTTCCCGCCAGTTAACAATCATCAGGCAACAGCAGTTAGCTAGTTGGCATCCCACTGTGAAACTTAAAGTCACTGTCTGTTGTTGATATCAACTCAGCTTCAACCTTACCAAAATGTGTAATTTTAGCGCTGATATCCTCTGCTGATATTGATTGTGCAAGCGCTAAGTAGTCTTGATAATGACGCGCTTCAGAACGTAATAAAGAAATATAGAAATCCCCTAAGCGTTTATCAACATGCGGCGCTAATTTAGCAAAACGTTCACAAGAGCGCGCTTCAATATAAGCACCACAAATAAGCTTATCAACTAAAGTATCTGGTTCATGGGTTTTCACATGTTTTAACATACCTTTGGCATATCGTGATGGGGTAATACTGTGATATTCAACGCCATAATGATCCATCATTTCTAAAACTTGATAAAAATGATGCAGCTCTTCTTTAATGAGCATAACCATTTTATCAATTAAATCTTGGCCATAAAGGGAATTCGATTTAGGAATAACGGCTTTAGTCAGCTTATTTTTCGCCGCTAAGTCGCGCCAATTACCTTCTCTTTTATAAATGTATTGCTCAAATGGCTTCAACCATTCCAATAAAGCATCACCGCTTTCTTTATCAACCGCATATTTACGAATAAGAAACATCGCCGACTGGGCCGCTTTTAATTCACAAATTAAATGGTCCAACAGTAACATGGTGAAGTTTTCAGGTTTAACTGCTTCAACAACCCATTCTTCAGGGGTTTTACATTGAAGGAAGGCATTAATAGGCGTTAATAGTGTTTCAATGGCCACAGGCTGCTGGTCTCGCTTTATTCTTGGGGTTTTTAAAATGAAGGTTTATCTAACACAAGTTTATCATGAATTTTACCGCGGCAATATCATCCCGCGGTAAACAAGTAAGTCGCCCAAACTAGCGACCTTGGCGTGCGATAAAAGCTAGTGAGTGCTGATTAAAGTTATCTGGGTTTTCTACGTTACAGACATGACCACATTGTTGAATAGTATGTAATAAGCTGTTTTTATGGCGTTTAACCATTTCCATTACCGGCCCTAAAAACATATGGTCTTCTTTGCCCATAATATAAAGGATCGGAATATCGATCTCTTTCTCTTTGAAATAGCGCATCAACGGATTAACATCCATCGCTAATTTGAACCAACGGATAAATTCTTTTTGGCACAAACGTTTAGCCTCGCGAACAAATAAATTACGCGATTCTTTATGGCGTTTTTTCGGCATCATAATAAAGGCAAATAAGCGGTACAACCACATATACGGTAAACAATGTTTAAAGGTATTTCCCAAATAAACCAAAGTATTGCTACGGGCATTAAAACGGGTAATTGCACCACCTAACACCATACTTGACACATATTCAGGCGCTATCTCAGCAATGTTACGAATAATAATGGTACCTAAAGAAATACCAACAAAGTGGGCACAGGCAATATTATTGTGATCTAACACATCAATAATATCTTTTGACACGTTATTAAAAGAGTAATTACCGTCAACAAAGGTTTGTACGAGATGATTAGATTTTCCGTGCCCGCGAAGATCAAGTAACAGTACATTATATTCTTTTTGATAAGCTCTCAGTTGGCGAAACCAGATCGCCGAACTGCCACCAGCACCATGGACAAAAACAACCCATACCTTACTGGTTTTATGTGGAAAAATAGTATGAAAAAGCACTTCTTTGCTCATTACTAACGGCGGCCTATGATACTTATATGACTAGCGGAATTGCCGCCAGTATAACGAAGTTTTTAAAAATCTGTGAATAGTTTCACTAATTCAACTTAATACTCACTCAGTAATAAGCGTGGAGTTTTGCTTAGGATCACCATAACACGAGTGTTTTTCACACATGATTTTTACTAAAAGCACCCGCCTAGTTTAAATAAATAGCTAGTCTAGGCAGATATTTATGCAAGCATTTGCTAACATGCTTATAATAGCTCGCTAAGCTCTTTATTGTAATTTTAGCGCTGTCCACTGATTTTCCTTTAGATCATCAGAAAACCTACACTTACAGACCTTACCTTCCATTGCTTATTGGTTAAAAGATGATTGCAGACGTAAATAAAAATAAACACTTGTGCGCCGATTTATTAAAAAACAATACGACACAAGACCTACACCATGAATTAACGCCGAACAGTCAAAGCCCTTATACTAGGTTTCCTAATGGCAGTGATTGCACCCAAAATGCAATTAAAAAACGCTGGCAGCACTTAGCTAAAAACACCACTAACTTTGAGCATAGTGAAAGCTTATATGCCGGCGAAGACTTATCAGTTTATGCCTCTAATATCGAAAACTGTATTGGTACCGTCAAGGTACCTGTTGGTGTGGCCGGCCCAATTAGAATTAGCGGCACTTATGCCCAAGGTGATTTTTTCTTACCGATGGCAACGACAGAAGCGGCGCTGGTTGCCAGTTATCATCGTGGCTCGGTACTTATTTCAAAAGCGGGCGGTTGCTCAGCATTATTAATGTCTGAAGGTGTTACCCGCTCGCCAGGTTTTGTTTTTGATACTATCGCGAATCTAGCTGGTTTTTCTCATTGGGTGTTACTCAATAAAGACAAGCTTAGTGATGTGACCAAACAAACCAGTAATTATTGTCAATTGATCGATATTCGCATTGCTGCAGAAGGCAATCACTTGTATTTGTTATGTGATTACACGACAGGTGATGCTGCCGGCCAAAATATGGTGACCATTGCGACCCAAGCGATTTGTGAATACATAATTGCGAATACGCCAGTGCAGCCACAATATTGGTTTGTTGAAGCAAATTGCTCCGGCGATAAAAAATCAACAGCACAATCTTATGGCAGTGTCCGCGGTAAAAAAGTTTCAGTTGAAGTAAAAATTCCAGAAAAATTAGTGAAGCGCTTTTTACATACCACGCCGCAACGTATGGTTGATTGCTGGCGCATGTCAGCATTAGGTGGCGTGATGAGCGGAACAATCGGCATACAAGGGCATTATGCCAATAGCTTAGCCGCCATGTTTATTGCTTGTGGTCAAGATGCTGCTTGTGTGGCTGAGGCGGCTGTTGGTATTACCCGTTTTGAAATATGCGCCGATGGTTCATTATATTGCGCGGTCACACTACCAAATTTGATTGTTGGCACTGTCGGCGGCGGTACTAAATTGCCAAGTCAGCAAGCCTGTTTAGAAATGATGGCTTTGCCAAAAGAAAATCAGGCCAGAGCATTTGCAGAAATTTGTGCCGCAGCAGCATTGGCAGGTGAAATTTCAATTATAGGTTCACTTGCTGCCGGCGATTTTACTTCTGCCCATAAAAGCTTAGCGCGTGATCGATAACCTTTAACACGCACATAGTTATTTTTACCTGCACTAGCGGTAGGATCAAAAAAGCCGATAAAAAATCATCGGCTTTTTTAATCAAGTGATACTTTTATTTTTTTGCTTCAAACTTCCAGCTTCCCGCTTTCAACTTTCAACTTTCAACTTTCAGCTTCAGGCTTCTAGCCTCTAGCCTCTAGCCTCTAGCCTCTAGCCTCTAGCAATAATAAAAGTATCGCATCAGCTTATTCAAAATTCCATTTATAAGAAATATCAAAACCTATGCCTTTGGTTTCACTTCTGACTAAGGTATTTTCAAATTCCAACTCTTTTTGCTCATCTAAAATATTTTGTACTTTAAACTTCAAGGTTGAAGAATAAGACGGATAATAAGTATAGATAAGGTCTAACGAATGAAAGGGTTGCTCGTAAGTATCATCTTTACCTTCAATACCCGGTAACATAATACGGTCGCCAAAAACGTTATAAGCTAAGGTTGCAGAATGATTACCATTAGGCGCATCGTAACCTAAGTTTAAGTTAAGCACATATTCCGAGTGACCTGTCATACGGCGAGTCGTATTGGTAATTGACGTAGAAACACCGGTTTGCTCTTCAACACGAACAGGATCAATGTTGATTTCAGAGTCACTTAAGGTCACGTTACCCGATAAATAAAAGTCTTCACCAACATCTTGTAAAAACTCAACTTCAATACCATAAACTTCACCGTCATCAGTATTGGCGATACGAATAAACACAATAAAAAAAGGAGATGTAGAAACATCTCCTTTTTATCGTTTATTTTTTATCGCTGGGTTAGATTAAAATTCGTATTGATAAGACACACTAACAACTGTGCCTACCTCTTTTTGACGAACAATAATATCAGACTGAGTTACTTCTTGGTCTTCACCTAGCATATTTTGAACTTTGAATTTAATTTTCGAATTAAAATCAGGGTAGTATGTATACACGGCATCTAACGAGTGAAAAGGCTGTTCAAAAGCATCTTCACGACCGGCAACACCCGAAGCAATAATTCGGTCTCCAAAAACATTGTATACAAGTGAGCTACTGTGATTTCCATCAGCAGAATCATAGTTTAATTGTAAATTAACAACGTATTCTGAATGTCCCGTTAAACGCTTAGTTGGGTTAGTTAAATTACCCGCTAATTCTGGGCTAATTGATACTTCAGAATCACTTATTGTAATATTACCAGAAGTAAAGAAGCCATCAGCTAAATAACTCAAGTCGTGCAACCACTCAGTTTCAATACCGAATACTTCGCCTTCTTCACCATTAATAAATGACAAGCTATAGTCTTCATCACCAATACGCATGATATTTTCAATTGGCGCATCAATATCTTTATAGAAGAAAGCAACTGACCAGCTATCACCGTTATTACTATAATTTTCATAACGTAGATCATAGTTTTTCAGATTACTTGAACCTAAACCAACACGACCACTCGTACGAATATCCGTTAATGGATCATAGTAAGATACAGGAATAACTTCACGTAAGTCAGGACGAACAACTGTTTCACCATAGCCAAATCTAACCTGATAATCTTCACCACCAAGGTATGTCATTGATAATGCAGGATAGAAATCATCTTCGTTAATAGTACCTTCAAGAATCGTTTCTTCGTCATATAGTCTTTCAATATCTTCTCTTGAGAAAATTAAACTAGATGAACGAAGTGATACTTGACGAAATTGTTCATAACGAACACCACCACTAAAACGCCAAAGGTTTTTATAAATAACATCAAACGCACCATAACCAGCATCAATTTTCTGTGCCGCTATGTAATCATCTGCATCAGGAATACTTGGTTCATTAAAAGTAACCCCCATACCATTGTCAGTTATAAACTGATCGGTTAAGTATGACGATATCGTTAATGGGTCATTACCTATGTCGATACCAGCGCCTGAATTATTATTAACTTTGAAGCTTGAGGTTGTGTAATTTCGGGCTTTATCGGTAAAGTCGTAACCGACTTTATATTCCATTTCGAAATCACCAACATATATAGGTAAAGTTAAATTACCCGAAGCAGACTTAACATGTTCATCCATATCAACAAACGAGTACGATGCACGGTTTTGGTCACCGGTAATGGTTGATTGTACATAGTCGCCGGAATTACTGTTGTAGTTATCACGAAAAATATATTCAACTTCGGTTGGAATTTCGGTATTTGCTTCTGACTCTGTATATTGCCAGTCAAAACCTAAGCCCCAATAATCATTAAACGTGTGCTGACCAACAAATTGATCAACATCTAACTCTCGTTCTTCATAATTAAACGAAACAATTCTATCGGCAGAACCTGTACCAAATATAGTACGAACCGTACTACCACCTGGCGCCTGTTTAACCGACATTTCAGTTTCATCTTCCGAGTCTTTTAAATAAATTTTAGAGTATGAAACTTCATGCTGATCTAATTTATAACCCAGTGTAAAAATACCATTTACACGTTCTTCTTCTGTGGTTACTTTTGAATCAGTTGTCGCATCAAAGCATGAATTACTCACGGCATCGGCAGAATTTAACGTCTCACTACAACCAGAACTTACATCTTGTGTAATAACATGATTAGATTTTTCGACAAACTTCCACTTATTGTCATAAGCAACTGACGCTAAAAATCCGATAGTGCCACCAAAATAATCTTCATCAAATGAGTTACCTAAGCTTGCTTTAAAGTTTAAATCAGGATCAAGTGACTCACGCTTTAATGACATATCACGGTCAAGTTCATTTAATAAATTTTGATTAATTATTTCAGCTTGGTCAGCATTTATATCGTTACCTAAACCTTGTTCTTTAGTAATAATACTAGCAAGGTTAAAGTCACCGCGATATTTTACAATGGCATCACTTAATGCTGATGGTAAACCTGAATCATTACCATTATAGGTTAAGCCTTTATCAGCTTCAGAATTCTTACCAACACCAACTTCAACATTAGCAACAAACTCTGAAGGAATTGATTTAGTACGAATATCGATTGAACCACCGCCAAATGCCGCTGGCATTGAAGGTGAGTATGCTTTTTGTACCGCTAAGCTTTCAATAATGCTGGCAGGAAATAAATCAAGTGGAATAACGTTACGAGTTAAGTCTGGACTCGGAACTGCCGCGCCATTTAATCGTGCACTTGAATAACGTTCACCTAAACCACGTACATAAATAAACTTACCATCAACTAGCGTCAAACCTGTTACACGGCGAAGTGCAGATGCAGCATCGCTGTCACCTGTTTTAGATAGTTGCTCAGCACCTAAAATGTCAGCAACGAAAGCTTGATTTTTACGCTCTTCAATAACGGCTACAGCGCTACCTTGCAAACGAGAAGCTTTAACAACTACTTCTTCAATTGCAGCGTCATCAGATTCTTGTGCCATAGCAAAGCTAGAGCTTGCCGCAAGTGCTATACCTAAAGCAATTTTATTAACTTTGTATTGCATTTTAACACCCTTTTCTTGGATTAATTAATGTAAGAAATAGGCGCCAAATAAGCGCCTATATCAGTTTTCTAATCGCAAGAATTAGTCGTTATTAGCTACTGTTAAAGCAGCATTAACCCAGTTGTACCAATCACTTGAAGTATCTGTGTAGTCAACAGCACCAATAAATGCTGCAGCTTCCATACCGGCTGGTAATGACGCTGCTGGCGATGCTGAAAAAGATGCGCTGTCTGCACGAATACCATCACCTTGAAGTACTGTGATACCGCCAATGCTATCAACATCAGTACCTAGTGCTAACCATTGCGCACGTGTCTGGCCAGGAGAGTCAGTATCAACATCATCAAATACTGCTGTATCGCCAGCAACAAAGTCTTGATCACAAGCTAAAACAGTATTATTAAAGCTATTTTGAGAGGCATTAATTTGACCGTCACCAGAGAAAACAATACACCCCGTAGTATTTGTTACGTCTGGCTTAACGAATAATGCATTGTAATAAGTTGCTTGAATACCATCATCAAATTTAACTGCACGAGAAGGATCACCATCACGTACTGATACTTCATCAGTACCGATGAATGTAATGTTTGCTAATTGCGTAGTAGATACAGGAGCCTGAGCTGAAGTAGTACCTTTTTTACCATCAGTTTCAAAACCGTGGTTACCCATATATGACATTTCACCGTCATATTCAGCAGCACCGTGAGTAATGAAAATAAACTGTCCCATACCTTGCCAGCCAGCATCAATATCGATGGCATCATCTTGGTTTTCAGTAACAACGATGTGCTTGATATTTACTGCGCCACCGAAAAATTCAATACCATCATCGTAACCTTGGTGAATATGGATATAATCGATTTCAGTACCAGAACCTACAGAGTTCAATAATAATGAGTTAAAGTCGTTACCGTCACCACCATCAATAGGGCCTGAACCTGCATAGTTAATTTTAGCAAATTTGATCATACCTGAGTTGTCAGTATTATCGTTGCCGCCATAGAAGCTGCCGTCACCTTCAGATTCAGCATTACATGTAGCAGCTGTACGCTCGGCATCAGTACATTGATCAGTTATACCTAAACCATTAATAACGATACCTGCCCAGTCACCAAACGGTGAAGGACCTTTACCTACGATATCAAGGTGAGGAATAGCGGTTGTCGACGTGAATGTAATAGGGTCATCCATTGTACCTTCAGCATCAATACTTGCACCGCGTCCAATACGAATTAACGCTTCACCTGAACGAAATGCAACCGTAGCACCTGCTTCAACGGTTAAAGTAGGTCCGTTTGTATCAATAGTACAAGCTGTCGTAGTATTACAGTCTTCACCAATTTGAAGCGCTGAATCAAAAACATGAACGCCATCGTTTGGTAAAGACGCTAACGTTAAATCTTCAGTAATTTCGATGCTCTTAGAAGCAAAACTTAAACCATAACTACAGTCACCATCAGAAGTCATACTACCTTGTTTTAAGTTGTCACCTTCACCATATGATGCACATAAATTTTCATCAACAGGGACTTCAGGGGTTGTAGTAGTTGAAGTGTTATTTGAATCGTTAACACTGTTATCAATAACAGATGGTTGAATTTTAATGTCGCCACCACAACCGCCTAAAACGATAGCACTAGCAAGTGCACTTACTTTAAAGATTTCTTGAATTCTCATATTTTTGATTCCGCAGATTATTATTAAGTTAGTAATTTTAATTGCGGATATCATAGAGGTGAAAAATGACAGAAATGTTTTAGAAATATTGTGGTTTTGTTGCCGAAACATTTCATTTAGATGACAAGTAAAAATCACAATTGAATAACATCCAATTGCTCCGTGGCTTTTAGCACTATTTCAACACTAATTAAGTGACAGCGAATATAAAATCAAGCCAAAATTAACATTCCGTTAATGCACTTAAAAAAGTTAAAACATAAAATCTACTGGGATAATAATTTTTGATGATAATAAGTCTAGGTGACTGATTGAGTTTTTGCGGTGAAGGTTTAATGAAATAAATATGTGTAATTTATGACAGCGATTTATTTCAACGATATAGCGGTTGATTTCATTTATTTTACGAATAAAGAAAGCGAGTGATAACAGCTTGGTTAATCATCACTCACAAGGTAAAAATAGGATTTTATTTACAGGAAAAAATCACTTCCGTAGTTAAGTCATTTTCAGTAACCTCTTCAGGGTTATCATGATAGAGCTCAAAAGGCGGATGTTGTTTTGATATTTTAAAGGCTTTTGCCCGCTGCAATCCCATAATCATTGACCAAGCATTACCTAATAAATGATAAGGCCCTGTTTGTAATACTGAATATACTTTCATCTTAGGAATTTCACCTAAAATTAAATCTTCAGGTAATGACGCTGGTACGGCAGTAACTAACAAGCCAGCCGTGTAGTCAACGTCACCAGAAACAAGATCAAACTTATGATAGATAGTGCAGGCTTTAACGATAGTTAAGTCTGGATGCTGGCGAGCAAAAGCCATTAACTTGCCAAAATCTTCAGGCATAGTTTGCGCTAACTGAGCTTTTTTACAACTGCGGTTAACACCAATATATTGGCCACCTGCAAATTGATGCTCTGCTTGCATCGTCAACTGACAATGAACTTGTCCTGTTTCGACATAATCTTTTAGCATTAACAAACCGCGTTCATAATCCATAGTGATCAAGGCTTGCATCATGTTTTTCATCCAAAACAAGAACAGCGGCAATGAGCTTTGCATCGACCAAGTCACTTGCACACTCTCCCCCACTTGTAACAGTTCAAGCTGCACTTGCGCTGTCGACTTCCATGGTTTTAAAAAATTGAGTTGAAAATGTAAGAAGCTATTGTTTTGGCAGGCCTGTTTTTGCATGGCGCCAGCGCCGACGCGACAGCCTTGCCACTGATAGCTTTGGCCGTCGTCAGCCACTGTCATTTCAGCTTCAGGCTCAGTAATAAGCCAAGGAGACCAAACTCGCCATTGGTTAAAGTCACTTAAAATCGCATAAACCTGTGCAATCGGGGCATTAATCAAAACACTGTGTTGAGCATTGATTTTAGGCATTTTATTCTCCTTAATATTTTAAGTGGTCAGCAACCAAAGGTTATATTATCGACTTCTAAAAAATTTCCAATAAAAAAGGCTGCTTATTTTCATAAGCAGCCTTAAAGCACAATCGTAAAAAAGTTACGGCATCATTTCTTCTTGATCAGCGCCTTCTTTTTCAATCACTTCTGGAATTAAATCTTCTTTCGAAATACCTAAACCTAACGCAATTGCACTAGCAACATAAATCGACGAATAAGTACCAACAAAGACACCAAATAATAATGCCGTAGCAAAACCATGAATTAACGCGCCGCCTTGGAAAAATAGCGCCGCTAATACTAGTAATGTGGTAATTGAGGTAATTATAGTTCGACTAAAGGTTTGAGTTAACGATAAGTCGATGATCTCTGACGGCGAACCTTCACGTACTTTACGGAAGTTTTCACGAATACGATCAGAGACTACGATGGTATCGTTAAGTGAATAACCTATGACCGCTAAAATCGCAGCCAGTACGGTTAAATCAAACTCTAAGCCTAAGAATGAAAATAGCCCTAAAGTTAATAACACATCGTGAAACAGTGCGAATACTGAACCAAGCGCAAAGCGATATTCAAAGCGAAAGGCAACGTACACTAAAATACAAACAAGCGCCGTTAACATGGCTAAACCGCCCTGCTCTGCTAATTCGTCACCAACACTTGCGCCAACAAATTCGATACGGCGCATATCAACGCTTTGGCCGGTACCTTGTTGTAAAACGTCAAGCACTTGGTTTCCTAGCATTTCGGCTTTAACACCTTCGCGAGTTGCTAAACGGATAACTACGTCTTTCGAGCTGCCGTATAGTTGCACAACAGCGTCTTGATAATCATTTTTATCCAACACGCCACGGATCAGTTTAAGATCTGCCGCTTGTTCAAAACCCACTTCAAGTAAAGTACCACCAGTAAAATCTAAACCAAAGTTCAGTTTATTCGTTGCCAATGACGCAATAGAAGCAATCATTAATACAGCACTAAAAATCATCGCAATTTTGCGATATTTCATAAAATTAACGGTATTTGATAAATTTAAAATTTGCATAATCAGTTACCTATATTGGCAGCTTGTCAAGGCGACGTCCGCCCCAAACTGCGTTAACGATTGCACGAGTACCAACAATAGAAGTAAACATTGAGGTGATAATACCGATAGATAATGTTACCGCGAAACCTTTGATAGGTCCGGTACCAACAGCAAATAAAATTAATGCGGCAATTAAGGTAGTAATGTTCGCATCCAAAATCGTTGAAAATGCCGAGTCATAACCTTGGTGAATTGCTTGTTGCACGGTTTTGCCTTTTTCACGTAATTCTTCACGAATACGCTCAAAAATAAGCACGTTGGCATCAACCGCCATACCAACCGTTAATACAATCCCGGCCATACCCGGTAAAGTTAACGTAGCGCCAGGAATTAACGACATAACACCGACAATTAAGACTAAGTTTGATAACAAGGCCATGTTAGCGACTAAGCCAAAAGCACGGTAATAAATCAGCATGAAAACAAAAACTAAACCAAAGCCCATTAAGATAGCTTGAAAACCTAATTCAACATTTTCTTTACCTAATGATGGACCAACAGCACGTTCTTCAACAATTTGAATTGGCGCAACTAAGGCACCCGCTCTTAATAATAACGCTAAGTCACGAGCTTCGGCCGGAGAGTCAGAACCGGTAATACGGAACTCTTTACCTAAGCGCGCTTGAATAGTGGCTATCGAAATAATTTCTTCGTGTTTTTCGAAAATGGTATTGCCTTCAGCATCTTTTTTATTGGTTGGTTTATATTCAATAAAAACAGACGCCATTGGTTTGCCAATGTTTCGTTTTGTCGCATTTGAAAACTTAGTACCACCGGCTGAGTCAAGTGAGATATTCACTTGTGAGCGGCCATTTTCGTCAAAACTAGAACCGGCATCAACAATATGATCACCCGTTAACATCACGCGTTTTTTAATTAATGATGGACGACCATCGCGCTCATATAATAATTGTGAGCTTGCTGGTACTCGGCCATTTAATGCACTACTTAAATCGCCGTCTTGATCAACCATTCTAAATTCAATGGTTGCTGTCGCGTTTAAGATTTCTTTTGCTTTTGAAGTATCTTGAATACCCGGTAATTCAATAACAATATGTTTTTGACCTTGACGCTGAACTAAAGGCTCGGCAACACCAATTTCATTTACTCGGTTACGAATAATAGTAATGTTTTGTTGCAGTGCATATTCACGCGTTTCTTTTAATTTTTGCTCGGTCATTGCTGCGTTAAGCGTTAATTTATCGCTATTATCTGTGAATAATAAATCACGATTATTCGACTCTAAAAAAGCTAAGCCAGCGGCTAAATCTTCTTCATTACGAAAAACAATATCAATACCTTTACTGCTTGATTTTTTCACCGTACGGTAACGAATTTTTTCACTACGTAAACTAGAACGGAAATCATCAACAAGGCTTTCTTCTGCCTTTAAGATCGCAGCTGACATGTTCACTTCCATTAAGAAGCTAACACCACCACTTAAATCTAAGCCTAACTTCATTGGCGCACCACCAATGCTTGCTAACCAATCTGGCGTTGCAGGGGTTAAGTTAATTGCGACTGAATAGTCATCTCCGAGTGTTTCATCGATAAGATCTCGCGCATATAATTGTTTGTCTGTATCCGAAAAGCGAATAAGTACTTGGCCGTTATCTAACGCCATACTTAAATAACTGATTTGCTTTTCATCGAGAACTGATTTTACTGAATCTAACGTTTGGGCGCTGGCTTCAACGCCGCGTTTTCCTGATATTTGTACGGCAGGATCTTCACCATATTTATTTGGTAAAGCATACAAAGCACCAAAGGCTACGATAAATAGCACCATCAGTGTTTTCCATAGTGGATACTTGTTTAACACAATTACATCCTATTCTTATGATTTATATTCACTTATTCAATAACTTGAAATGATGATGAGTATTAATGCCCAAGCGCTAATGGATAAGCGTTATGTTTAAGTATTAATACTCATTATCTAGTACTGATAAACTTATAGGTTTTTCATAGTGCCTTTTGGCAATACGGCAGAAACTGCGCCTTTTTGAACAGTAACGTCTGTTCCTTCAGCAACACTAATAACAAGAAAGTCTTTCTCGTCTGATACTTTAGCAATTTTGCCAACGATGCCGCCTTGCGTAAGTACTTCATCACCTTTACTTAACTGTGACATTAAGTTTTTATGATCTTTTGCACGTTTTGCTTGTGGACGATAGATCATAAAATAAAAAACAACACCAAAAATACCTAACATAATTAACATGCTAAACGGGCTGCCTTGTTGTGCTGGACCGGCTGCTGCATGTGCTTGACTAATAAATAAACTCATAAATTCCTCTTTTTATACTTTTTTAAAATGATTAAACTTGTTCATTACCTGCCGCTAATGGCGGTACAGGTAAGCCTCGTAAGGCATAAAATTCTTCGACAAAATCGTCTAATTTACCTTGCTCAATTGCGTCACGCAAACCTTTCATAACCTTTTGATAAAAGTGTAAGTTATGAAGTGTATTTAATTGTGAACCCAATATTTCACGACACTTATCTAAATGATGTAAATAAGCACGAGAATAATTTTTACAGGTATAACAATCACATTCGCTATCTAATGGTCCGGTGTCGATTTTATTTTTCGCGTTGCGAATTTTTACCACACCCGTATTAACAAAGAGATGACCATTTCGAGCATTTCGCGTTGGCATAACACAATCAAACATATCAATACCGCGGCGCACACCTTCAACTAAATCTTCAGGTTTGCCAACTCCCATAAGATATCGGGGCTTATCTTCTGGGATCAAGGGGGCGGTATGATCTAAAATTCGCACCATATCTTCTTTTGGCTCACCTACTGATAAACCGCCAATGGCATAGCCATCAAACTCAATTGCTTTTAAGCCATTAATTGAAACTTCACGTAGGTCTTCAAACATGCCACCTTGCACGATACCAAATAAAGCTGACGGGTTTTCACCATGGGCATCTTTACTTCGCTGAGCCCAACGTAATGATAACTCCATTGAAGATTTCGCTTCGTCATGGGTTGCTGGATATGGTGTACATTCGTCAAAAATCATCACTACATCAGAGCCAAGGTCGCGCTGAACTTCCATCGAACGCTCAGGCGTTAACATGATTTTTTCACCGTTGACTGGCGAGCTAAATTTGACCCCTTCTTCGGTGATTTTACGCATTGCGCCCAAACTAAAAACTTGGAAACCACCCGAGTCAGTTAGGATAGGTTTATCCCAATTGATAAAGTCATGTAGGCCGCCGTGCTGTTTAATAATATCTGTACCTGGGCGTAACATTAAATGAAAAGTGTTACCTAAAATAATCTCAGCGCCAAGCTCTTTAATTTCTTCGGTTTTCATACCTTTAACCGTACCGTAGGTACCTACTGGCATAAACGCAGGTGTTTCAACCGTACCACGGTCAAACGTTAATCGTCCGCGACGGGCTTTACCGTCTTTGTTGATTAACTCGTAAGTCATTTTTTGTTTGCTCATTTTTAATCCTCTGCCCACCAGCGAAACAGGCCGGTAGCATAGCTAAAACTAATTAAACCTAATAATTAACAACATATCAGGTTAGTAAGGTATTCGATTGCACTGCTAACAGTGACTAAACACTGATTAAGGTGCTAATTTCGGCTCTAAAAACATGGCATCGCCATAAGAGAAAAAGCGATATTCTTTTGCCACAGCTGCTTTGTATGCTGCCATAATATGCTCATAACCCGAAAAGGCGCTAACCAGCATTAACAAGGTTGACTCTGATAAATGAAAATTAGTAATTAAGGCATCGATAATTTGAAATTTATAACCTGGGGTAATAAAAATATCAGTATCGCCATAAAACTCAGCAATATTTACTGCTTGCTCACCATGTTTTTCAATTGCCGCTTTGGCTGCACTTTCAATAGAGCGAACTGAGGTGGTGCCGACAGCAACTACTTTGCCGCCATTTTGTTTGGTCGCAATAATTTGCTGAACAACACTGTCTGGTACTTCAACATATTCCGCATGCATCACATGATCAGCAATTTCATCCACTTTAACTGGCTGAAAAGTACCGGCGCCTACATGTAGGGTAACAAAAGCAAGCTCGACCCCTTTGGCTTTTATTTGCGCCAACAAGGCTTCGTCAAAATGTAAACCGGCGGTAGGCGCAGCAACTGCACCTGGCTTTTCGTTATAAACGGTTTGATAACGTTCACGGTCAGAATCTTCATCTGGCCTGTCGATATAAGGCGGTAATGGCATATGCCCAATACGCTCAAGAATATCGAGTACTTTTTCATTTTCTGGAAATTTTAATTCAAATAAAGCGCCATGGCGCGCCACCATAGTGACGCTAATACTATCTTCTAGAATAATTTCAGCACCTGGTTTAGGTGACTTACTACAGCGAACATGTGCTAAGACACTATGCTCATCTATCATGCGCTCAACTAATACTTCTAATTTTCCGCCCGAGGCTTTTTTACCAAACATCCTTGCTGGGATCACACGAGTGTTATTAAAAATAAGTAAATCGCCGGCACTAAGCTTATCAAGCACATTAACAAATTGCTTATGCTCAATCTCGCCGGTATTACCATTAAGGGTCATTAAACGGCTAGCACTACGATCCGCTTTAGGATAACGAGCAATTAACTGCTCAGGTAAATGAAATGAAAAATCAGCAACACGCATATAAATATTCTATCTGTGCCTCAAATATATCGGAGGAACTCGTTAGTTAAAGTTGTAAATAAAGGGAAGTAAAATCGCGCGCTAGTCTAATATTCGGCCCGCAGAATAGCAAGTAAAAGCCATTTATTCGGCGCTTTCGCCAATAAATTTAGAGCAAGCTGATGTTATTAACCACAGCATTTTGACCGGTAAAAAATAAAACGACGGAAAAAGCCCCTAAAAAAATGTCTTTTTTATTGTTTATTTTGCTGGTTATGCACAATAAACCAGCATAAAAAGCCACAATTGAATAATAATTGGCCGAACGAACAATTTCATTGAATTTTACGCTTTACCTTTGGAATTCCATGCGTATAATGCTCGTCCATTGCAGGGGTATAGTTCCAATTGGTAGAACAGCGGTCTCCAAAACCGACGGTTGGGAGTTCGAATCTCTCTACCCCTGCCATATTTTTCCTTCTTGGGTTTTCTGGTTATTTCTATTAGTGAATTTCGCTAGTTAGCAGTCTCACACATTTCATTGCTTTTAGTATTTTCATTTATACGCGGCTCCCAACTTACGTTTAAATTTAGCTTATATTTATTCAATTATTACCAATTTCGCCAACCTCTTTCTTACTCAATAAAACGCTATTGTACTTGTCGGACAAAACTGAAATCGTTATGCTGCACTTAACTTGTGGATTAAGTCTTTTGATTAGTATTTTGAAATTATGCCTGTAACCTCACACCTCACATCGAAACAATTTATTTATCTAAATGAAATGGGTATTTCGTTATGGCATCGAAAAGCGTCAACGGCCCTTGCTAATTCAACTACGCAACAAGTTAGGCCACAAGCAAGCACGATAAATAGCGCTTCGCAAACAGCTCTAAGCCAATCGGCATCAAATAAAGCAGTCTCACCTGCGCCGGCAATAGAACACTTTTTGCCAATAGCGCAGTCAAACATTGAAAATTCACAACTGTTTCGCGATATTTTACAAGCGCTGTCTGTTGATACCGCTAATGTGGCATTTACCCAGAAGGCTATTGAATTTGAATTGTTTAACTGGCAACTCAGTGCAAAACCCGCATTAACAATTGAACAACAAGATACTTTATTATTGACCCCCGCTTTTGAGCAAATAGCCAATTCCGTTGCGCTGAAAAAAGCCCTTTGGCAAGCGTTACAAACAAAACTGTAACCCTAAAGTAACCTTCGCAATCCAACCACTTTATAGCACGGTAAACATTCCCTAATGACTAATCAATTTATTACGGTTACTGAACACGACGTTGAACATTTATTGCCAATTGAAAACGCCTGTCAATCACATCCATGGAACGAAAAATTATTTAAAAGCTGTATCAGTGGTCATTATTTTGCTGAATATTTACGTGCTAACGACGCAGGCATTATTGGTTTTTATGTTGCCCAATGTGTTGCGGGTGAAGCAACCTTGATGGATATTTGTGTTCATCCTGACCAACAAGGTAATGGTTTTGGTTCAAGCTTATTAGCGCGTTTTTTTGAACAAGCAAAAGTACGCAACGCCGAGCAACTTTTTTTAGAAGTAAGAGCCAGTAATATTGCCGCGCAAATGCTTTATATCAACAATGGTTTTAGTGAAATCAGTCGCCGAACGGGTTATTACCCAAGTGCCAAAGGTTTTGGTTACGAAGATGCGGTTGTGATGAAGAAAATGATGTAATTAGTTTTTATGCCGCGTAAACAAACTAAAGCTAACATACCGTTTATTTCGTATATCTATTGCTCTTTCTTTTGATCGAAAAACAAGTAATATCCAGTGGTGATAATAAAAATTTTTAGAGGTTCATATGAAAAAAGTATTATGTGTAGTTGGCTTACTATGTGCGGCATCTTTCAGTCAGGTAAACGCTTTTGAAAAAGGTACTTCAATAGAGCAGTTTATGAAATACCATAAAGCTAGCCAAGAAAAAAAGGGCAAAGAATTCAATGAAAAGCAGTACAAAGAACTTTTTGCTGCAATCGATAAAAATGCAGACGGTCAATTAACCAAAGCAGAAAAATCAGCATATTGGGCTAGCAAAAAAAAATAAGCGCCACTTATTATGTTGTAGCTCATGTTTGAGCTGACAATTAGCCGTTATTTAACGGTGTATTGCCAGCTTAGATTTGAGCTAAGCTTTTCAAACAAAACCATTTACTGTCGATTAACGCTATTTATCTCCTAAATCCTTATTAAACCCCTCTGCTATTTTCAGCTATAAAAACACAGACGCAAGCACAACCAATAGTATTCCCTACAATTCAAACGCGCATTTTTAGTTTTGATTATCATTACTTTTTTTAACGACTTCCGTTATAATGTCGCGCTTTTTAAATTATGTTTTCCTTTTTATTTTTGCTTTGATTTTATTTCAGACAAATAAGACAAAATTTAAAAAGCGCATAGCCGTAAGTTTCATTATTTATCACAGGTAACTAGCATGTCTGTTCAACAGCAGGAAGTCGATAAACGTCGTACGTTTGCGATTATTTCTCACCCGGATGCGGGTAAAACCACGATCACCGAAAAAGTACTTTTATTTGGTCAAGCTTTACAAAAAGCGGGCACAGTTAAAGGCAAAAAATCAGGTCAACATGCTAAATCTGACTGGATGGAAATGGAAAAGGAACGTGGTATTTCAATTACTACCTCGGTTATGCAGTTTCCTTACAATAATTGCTTAGTCAATTTATTAGATACCCCAGGCCATGAAGATTTTTCTGAAGATACTTACCGGACATTAACCGCGGTAGACTCTTGTTTAATGGTTATTGACGTTGCTAAAGGTGTAGAAGCGCGAACCATTAAATTAATGGAAGTAACGCGCCTACGTGATACGCCTATCATTACTTTTATGAATAAAATGGATCGTGATGTGCGCGACCCAATGGAAGTCATGGACGAAGTCGAAGACATTTTAAAAATAAAATGTTCGCCTGTTACTTGGCCAATCGGCATGGGTAAAGAATTCAAAGGTGTTTATAACTTATTAACCGACGAAATTTTTCTTTATTCGACTGGCCAAGGCCATACCATTCAAGAAAAGCGTGTTATTAAAGGAATAAATAACCCTGAGTTAGAAGCGGCTATTGGCACTTATGCTGAAGAATTACGTGAGGAGCTTGAATTAGTTCAAGGCGCGTCACATGAATTTAATTTAGACGAGTTTTTAAAAGGTGAATTAACGCCGGTATTTTTTGGTACCGCCTTAGGCAACTTTGGTGTTGACCATATGCTAGATGGTTTAACTAAATGGGCGCCTAAACCTTTACCACGTGAAGCCTCTACACGTGAAGTAAGAGCCGAAGAAGAAAAGTTTTCAGGGTTTGTTTTTAAAATTCAAGCGAACATGGATCCGAAACATCGCGACCGTATTGCTTTTATGCGTATTTGTTCAGGCAAATATGAAAAAGGCATGAAAATGAAACAAGTACGTATTGGTAAAGATGTAAAAATCGCCGATGCGGTAACTTTTATGGCGGGCGATAGAGCGAATGTTGAACAAGCCTATGCGGGTGATATTATCGGTTTACATAATCACGGTAGCATTCAAATTGGCGATACGTTCACCGCGGGTGAAGACATGAAGTTTAGTGGCATTCCAAACTTTGCCCCTGAAATGTTCCGCCGTATACGTTTGCGTGATCCGTTAAAAGCAAAGCAGCTACAAAAAGGCTTAATTCAATTATCGGAAGAAGGTGCTGTGCAAGTATTTCGTCCATTAATGAATAACGATATGATCGTTGGCGCCGTTGGTGTCTTGCAGTTTGAAGTAGTGGTACAGCGATTAAAAACTGAATACAACGTTGATGCTATTTACGAACCTATCAGTGTGGCTACAGCCCGTTGGTGTACTTGTGATGATGAGCGCACCTTAGATCAGTTTAAGAAAAAATCAGCGGATAACTTAGCGCTTGATGGCGGTAATAACTTAACGTATGTCGCACCAACTATGGTGAATTTAAGTTTAGCGCAAGAGCGTCATCCTGAGATTGAGTTCCACAAGACCCGTGAACACTAAATTTTCTTTTTAGATAGGTATTTAACGGCATTGCTATCGTTGTTTTTCGTAGTCACATAGAAACCCTATGCTCTCACAAAAAACATCTCTGCGACTTTGTAAAATACCAATCTACTTTGAAAATTACACATAAAATATTTTGAGTAGAGTTTAAAAACTCTTTATAAAAAACGTATCTAGCTGTGAGTTACTTCTTTCTCACAGCTAGTTCGCTCAAAAGTAAATAAGGTGCGCAGAGCATACAATGGTATGTGAGCACAACTGATGCAACTATTGAGTGAAATAGCACTGAGAAAGAGATAACGAATGAATATTAAAAACTTACTTGCCAACATCGTTTCAACATCAATGACTGCTGCCGGTTTACCTGAAGGTACAAACCCTGCAATTAGCCTATCAACCAAACCACAATTTGGTGATTATCAAGCCAATGGTGTAATGGGCGCAGCTAAAAAGCTAAAAACTAACCCTCGTGAATTAGCGACAAAAGTGGTTGAGTTTTTATCGCCAGCATTAATTGACAGCGGTATTGCTGAAAAAATTGAATTAGCTGGCCCTGGCTTTATTAATATTCATTTAAGTAAAAACTGGTTAAGCGAGCAATTAGCAAACGCCGCCAACGATGAAAAACTTGGTGTCACGCAGCGCGGTACTTTAGTCGATGATCAGCCGCAAACTGTAGTTGTTGATTATTCAGCGCCAAACCTTGCAAAAGAAATGCATGTTGGCCATTTACGCTCAACTATTATTGGTGACGCTGTCGTTCGCGCCTTAGAGTTTCGCGGTGACAAAGTTATTCGTCAAAACCATATGGGCGATTGGGGCACACAATTTGGTATGTTACTCGCACACTTAAGCGATAAACTAGCAGCCGCTGAAGTAGCAGAAACCGCCCTTGCCGATTTAGAAAACTTTTACCGTGAAGCAAAGGTACGTTTTGATAACGAAGAAGGTTTTGCTGATAGAGCGCGTGATTATGTGGTTAAGCTACAAGGTGGCGATGCAGACTGCGCAACGTTATGGCAACAGTTTATTGATATTTCAATAGCTCACAGCGAAGATATTTACCAAAAATTAAATGTCACGCTAACCCGCAAAGATATCATGGGTGAAAGTGCTTACAACCCAGATTTACCAAAAGTTATTGAAGAATTAACAGCTAAAAATATTGCCGTTGAAGATCAAGGCGCTAAAGTTGTTTTCATTGAAGAAATGGCGAATAAAGACGGCGAGCCTTCAGTATTTATTGTACAAAAATCAGGTGGCGGTTATTTATATGCCACCACTGATTTATCAGCCTGTCGTTACCGTAGCGGCGAGCTAGCCGCTGATCGCATTATTATCTTTACCGATGCTCGCCAAGCCCTGCATTTTAAACAAGTAGAAATGGTCGCAAGAAAAGCTGATTTTTTACCTGAGCATGTCGCTTACGATCATTATCCATTTGGTATGATGATGGGCGATGATGGCAAGCCATTTAAAACCCGTACCGGCGGCACTATTAAGTTAGCCGAGTTATTAGATGAAGCGGTAACTCGTGCAACCGCGCTAATCAAAGAAAAAAATCCTGACATGGCAGCTCAGCAACTTGCTGAAATATCAGAAAAAGTAGGAATTGGCGCAGTTAAATTTGCCGATTTATCGAAAAACAGAACCAGTGATTATATTTTCAATTGGAAAACCATGCTGAGCTTTGAAGGCGCTACCGCACCTTATTTACAATATGCTTATTCGCGTATTCAAAGTATTTTTACCAAAGCCGGTGTTGACCGCTCAGCACTTCCAATTCAACCGGTCATCGTTGAGCCACAAGAAAAAGCGTTAGCAATGAAGTTAATACAACTTGAAGATGTATTAGATGCGGTTATTGCAGAAGGTACGCCTAACTTACTGTGTAATTATTTATACGAGTTAGCGAGCCTGTATATGAGCTTTTATGAAGCCTGCCCAATATTAAAAGACGGCATTGCACAAGATATTAAAACCTCGCGTTTAGTCTTATGTAAGCTTATCAGCGACACTTTAAAACAAGGTCTTGATATTCTTGGTATTGAAGTAATGGAACGCATGTAGCCTTTGGCTCACACTTAAAAAATTCAAAAGTTCATCGTACTAACTTTTAGCTTCTAGCTTCTAGCTTTTAACTTCTAGCTTCTAGCTTCTAGCTTTTAACTTCTAGCTTCTCGCTTCTAGCTTTTAGCGATAACGATGAACTTTTTGATATTAACGCTGACGATTACCCGTACCACACTGATCATAAGCAAATAAAGGATGGTGTTACTTTATGAAAATTTTATTAGTTGATGGTAAGTCGCAATCGTTAAAAAACTATACTGAGTTATTTTTAAAACATCAGTGCCAAGCCGTCTATTTTACCGACCCGCTGCAAGCGATAAAATCAATAAGCAAACATCAATTCGATGTTATTTTATCTGCTCACGACCTGCAAAAAACCAGCGCGTTTAATTTACTAAAAGCAGTCTCAATAAAATTTCCAACCTTAGTGCGTATTGCCTACATTGCCAATAATACTAGCACTGAAAAAGCCGCCGAGATTGCAGGTAACGCTGAATTATCTGAGCAGCTAGCGCAATTAAGCCATTATTTATTCGATAAAAATACCACAGTTAAAGCGGTTATCAGCACAGTATTAGCATTAGAGCACAGTAACAAACGCATTACTAAAGACGTGATTGTGAAAGCGGTAGCCAATGTAAAAAGCCTGCCCAGCCCGCCAAAAATTTATTTACAGCTCAATGCTATTTTAAAAAACAGCAACACTGATTCAGAAAAGATCGCTGATATTATCCGTCAAGATCCAGCCTTAGTTGCCAAAGTATTACAGTTTTCAAATAACACCTTTATGCCCAACGGTAAAAAGCTCACTAATATCACCGAAGCCATTACGAAAATGGGCGTTGATACCTTAAGCTGTATTGTGATGACTGCCGAAATGTTTACTTATCAACCTGACATTCCTAATTTTTCTTTAGAAGCCGAGCAACTGCATAGCTTAGCCGTCGCAAGATTTAGCGCGAGCCTTGTAGAACCTGATGTGAAACACGATGCCTTATTAGCCGGCTTATTACACGATATTGGCAAATTAGTACTTTTTGAAATAGATAAAGCACTGACCTTAAAGTATTTTGATAATGGCGCTCGCACCTCCAGTGACATTTTATTAGAGCAAAAAATATTTGCTACCGACCACTGTCAAATTGGCGCTTATTTATTGCATTTGTGGAGCTTTCCTTATGATATTATTGATGCAATATTAAACCATCATAATCCAGAGAAGTTATTAAGCGATAATTTTTCAGTCGCGCAAGCGGTTTACCTTGCTGATTGTTTATTAAAAGCGTGCGAGCCTGATCAGAGGTTTATTGAACATTTTAAGCTCGCGGATAAGCTAGAAACTTTACAGAAAAAGAGCGAGCGTTTTCAACACTAAGGGGAAGCTGTGATCTTTACCGATAGCCATTGTCACTTAGACTTCCCTGAGTTTTCAGAGCAACTACCACAATTATTGTCGGCCTGCGCTGACAACAATATTCAGCAAATTATTATCCCAAGTATCGGCCCGAAAAACTGGCAGCAAGTATTAACGTTAGCGGCACAGCATCAAACAGCAAGCAGCTGTCGTTTATTCGCTTGTTTAGGTATTCACCCGTGGTTTTTAAACGATCTCAATGAGCAAAGCTTGGCCGACTTAACCACCCTTGCCGTTAATCATCAAGCGCAAATCATCGCCATTGGCGAAACCGGTATTGATGGCACTATTGCTGAGCAACAAGCTGAGCCAAAAAAGCATTTAGCCAAACAAATAAGCTTTTTCGAACATCAATTAAACTTAGCCAATCAGCTTGATTTACCCGTGATAGTTCATCACCGAAAATCACATCAGCAGCTGGTGCCTATTTTAAAAAAACATGCACTGAGTCGCGCAGGAATAATTCATGCATTTTCAGGAAGCTATCAACAAGCAAAAGCTTATTTAGATCTAGGATATAAACTCGGCATTGGCGGAACAATTACTTACCCACGTGCGATCAAAACCATTAAAACGGTGCAAAAACTGCCACTGACCAGTTTAGTATTAGAAACTGACGCGCCAGCAATGCCACTAGCGGGTTTTCAGGGGCAAGTGAACTCACCCCTGCGTATCATTGACGTATTTAATCAACTAGTGAGCTTAAGGACCGAATCGCCAGCAGCTATCGCACAGCAATTAGAGCTAAATGTCGCTGACGTGTTCAGCGCCAGTAAATTGTGAATTAAACGCTAGATTAAGATAATCTCAGATTAATTTAATCACAATATTGGTTATTTCGCGATGCGAAAACCTTGGCGACTAAAACGACTAAAACCTCGGGTTAAAAAGAACCCAATCACGACAGAAAATAAAGCAATTAAACGCATAATTTCATGCACATCAAAGCTTGCTTGCACTAAAGGTTTTGACACCTGTTTTTCATTAATAGTAATACGCAAATAGCCTAGTAATTCACCATCACGAATTTCTTCGACAAAAGTTTGGTATTGCGTGCGATTAACCGCTGCGTCCGTGTGGTGATTGAAAAATTCATTCATTGAACTAGTTTCACTACTGCTCGCGACTAATAATCCAGTCTCGTCGTAATAATTCACATCTTGAATAAATTCAGCAGCACTGAGGTTTTTAATAAAATCTTCTATCGCTTGACGATCTTTTTTTACCATCAAAACTTTTAAAGCTAACACTGCTTGGCTTAATTGTACTTTGCTCGAATCAGAAAAGTGTTTCGATATCACAGCCTTATGTTCATTTTGGCTATAATTCAACAAATTCATCAACACCACAATACAAATAACAGCTATAGCTAATTGCAGAATTTTATTATAAATCGGAGAGATTTTAAGGTATAAAGGCAACTCAGATTTTTTCATAAAGCAAATATCTTAATTAATCTATAGTTAACTATAAAACTAAACACTGGCGAATGAAATGCACCTTGTTAAAATTAGTCAAAAAATCGCATTTTATTTACCATCTTTGCTTAATAACAGTTAGGACTTAATGTGACAACTGCGGTAAAAACATTGGCATTAGCCAACATTGAAGACACAACTTTAGCACAACTATTCCCTGCTAATACTAATGGTAATTTCCCTTATTTATTTCAATTAAATACTGATACTTTTTTTATAGCTGAAAATGCCAACACGGCGGGTAATTTCCAATCTGTTGACTATGCGGCTTTAGCACAAGACAGCACAATTGAATTGGTGGTTTTTGACCAGCTAACCTGTAAACAACTTAATAACATTTGCCAACAATGCCAAGTTAACTTATTAAGCTTAACGGCGATTAATCACCGTAACAATGCCACCAGTTATCGTTTTAATGTTGAAGTGTTAGGCGACTTAACGCTCGCTCGTCAGCAATTAGTACAATTTAACTTAGACCAAAAACAAGAAAGCATTTTAATTCAAAATGCACCTAAGCTTGCTAAACCTGGTGTGTTATTAATGGATATGGACTCAACCACCATTAAAATTGAGTGTATTGATGAACTGGCAGTACTCGCAGGTGTTGGCGAAGAAGTTGCAGAAGTCACTGAATTAGCCATGCAAGGTAAGCTCGACTTTGCCCAAAGTTTACATTCTCGCGTTGCAACGCTCAAAGATGCGCCGATTTCAATTCTTGAGACGGTAAAAGCCAATCTTCCGTTAATGGAAGGGCTAGAAAAATTAGTGAGCGAATTACAAAAACATCACTGGCGCGTGGCAATAGCTTCTGGCGGCTTTACTTATTTTGCTGATCACCTAAAAGATAAGCTATCACTTGATTCAGCCAAAGCGAATGAATTAGAGATAATTGATAATAAGTTAACCGGTAAAGTTTTGGGCGAGGTTGTTGATGCTAACGCAAAAGCTGAGAACTTATTAAGCTTAGCAAGCGAGCATAAAATTGCTGACTCGCAGACTGTAGCAATGGGCGATGGCGCCAACGATTTGGTGATGATGGATGCTGCGGCACTGGGCGTTGCCTTTCATGCTAAACAACTTGTTGTCGATAAAGCCGATGTTGGTATTAACCATTTAGGTTTAGACTGTTTATTACACTGGTTAGCGTAATTTTTTTGATGTAATAAGCCCTAAGCCAATCAAACTAAGATGATGAACTAACGTTGAGTTCATCATAAAAAAGCAGCGATAAGCTGCTTTTTTTGTAATCTAAATTTATGCCTTTAACTTATCGTTTTAGTTTTAAAACACTTGAGATTTAAAACGTTACAAACGATAACGGATCATCGCTTCTTGGGTAATATCATAAAACTGAATCATACCGGCAACACTGTAAATTTCTTGCTCTAACTGCTTACCGCGGTGTATCGCGTACGAACCAATATAACTCAGCTCTGGGTTTAAATATTTAAGATCAGGCTCACCTGCGCGCATAAGCTTGATTTGAATACAGAAAAACAGTCCTTTTTTTAAGGCATTTTTAATAAACATTTTTTTCAATTTCGCAGTGGCAAGCTCGCTGCTTATTTTCGTAATAACCCCCTGCTCTGCCGATGCCGCATTAGGATCAATTGAAATATAAAGAATGTCGGTAAACGGTTTATCGTCGGCCTGCTGCTTTTTTAAGTTATGGCTAATCACGTCATTATTAATATGATTTTTTAATAATGGATATAAGTTGTAAGTACCTCTTTTTTCGCTCAACTGATTTAACGCCATCATAAACGGACTGTCAATTTTACTACTGGTGAGCGCTTCATATTTGTAACGACTACCGCTGGTTTGCACCATAATCGCGGAAGATAACATAGTCCGGCTATAAATATTCCGTAATGATTTTGCCAAGCCTGGTGTCATCATCACATATTCATCTTCAGTTAATTTATTTTTATTCTTTTCAATTAATAATTTAAAAAATGAGCGACCAATATGTTTATGCTGCTCAATATGAACCCGCAAATTAATAATCGTTTTACTTTGATTAACTCGCATCACTTCATACGGTAATTTGGTTAATTCAAAACTTGAAGTGATTTTTTGCAATTGCGGAAAACTTAAATAAACAATATCACCTTTCAATAACACCGAGGACTTATCTAGCTCTATTTTCATGCCCGAGACAGAAAAATCTAATGATTTTCCTTGCCACTTTACTTTTTCTATTTCAACTAGCAAAGGTGTGTTGTAATAAAAACGAGCCTCTTTACGATGATTATTGTAATTGATACCGACAGGATCTAATGCCTGAATATTCACGGCGCGTTTATGACCAAATCTTTTGACCCGTTGTAGATCTAAATTTTCAAAGCTATTTTCACGATAATCATTAATTATTGAAGGGGTGGTAATATCCGTTACTACACCAATATAAGGAATAGTGTTTAATAGCTCTAGGACCTCGACCGGACAAGGTTCATTTAAATAGGCATTTTTCTTTTCAATACTGTCTGACAAGGTCATCATCGAATCAACAAAACTTAAATCAACATCATGTAAAGATAATTGAGTCACCGCAAAGGTTTCTTTTGACGACATAAAGCCTAATAAGCTTTTCTTAAAATCATCATCATCTGCTAACTGCTTTTCATCTGCAGTGTAAAAGAATCGTTGATCATTACTATAATGAATAAAACTATACACGATCAGTGACTTACCAAACTTGCGCATTTTCAGCAGCTGTTTAATTCGCTCAGGAGTAAATAAACAGCCAAAGCTTGACTGTTTTTTATCATCCATCCAATATTCAAATATTGATCTATTGTCGTGACAAGTGAGCGTATATCTTGCTGTTAACTGATTATCTTTTTCACTCAAAAACACCGGTAGCTCGTTAATTTTTGGCAATAAGTATTGCTCAAACGTTCGCGCTTGCAAGGCGTTGATAGTATTTTCTAAATTAATTTTATAACGGCGTTTATTACCTTGAATAAAGCCGACTAAAAAGCGCCGAAAACTGTCTCTATTTTTATCGCCACTGTAAATACGCTGAGCACCGATAAATTGGTTATTGTCGATTAACTGAATATTACGTATTTCATAATTAAAAAAGTTACTTTCACCAAATTCAAATTCTTGCTCTAAACCAACAAAGCGAATACTAAAAACTTGGCCGATGGCGAGTTTTTCAGGTTTATTCAACCTAATTCGGCAACCATCAACGCTTAAATCAGAATTAGTGCAGTCAATTTTTTGATTTTTTACAAACGATACTTCAAACGGAATGGCAAAATTCATCCGCTCTTCTAGGCGATTATAATAAGGGCCAAAATTGTATAACTTGGCAGGATATTGGGTTTTTTCTATTCCTTTAGCTAATTCGGTGGGATTAATCGGTTTTTCATTCGATTTTTCCCGCTGATAAATAACCCGAAAGTTATTTTCGGTATTTGTTACCGCTTCATAAACACCGAAGGTATAGCCATGATATTCAGTTAAGTTATCTTTAAATGCTTTAATCGCTACATCATCTAAATAATGAGGACGGCCATCGTGCTCAAACGTACGACATTCACCATCAACTAAACCTCGTAGGTCTATTAAACGAGTACAAGGTTGAGCTAAACGCTTTAATTCCATTTTTAATAAAAAGCGTTCTGATTTAGCAATATGTTGAGTGGCCGCTAAAAACTTAGCTTCAAAGTTACTTTTCAGTACTTGGCCTCTGAAATTATCAATAATTTTTGCGTATTTGGCAAAGTCTTTAAACATAGCGTATTAAAATCACCGTATTAAATCATTTAACTTTTATTGGACGTAAAGAAAGACTTCTCAACGCGCATTATTGTAACTTTGGTGTTAGTTCTTTGACGCTGCATAATGCTAACGTCAAATAAAATACTAAAGCTGTAACTTTAAAGCAATAACTATGCCCTTGATAAAAATAACAAAAGGTTTTAGCCAAGTTCAGGATCGGTTTAAAAAGTACCATTAATATAGAGAGTAAAACAAAACAGTATAATTTTAAACACTTTAACTGTGAATGTATTGATCGCTGCTTATTTATCAGCCACGGGGAATATTGCTAGGGTTTGTGTTATTCGTAGCGTAAGTTTTTAACCCGTTTAGACATCGCGCTATATGCTGCTTGACCAGCGATGATCAGCCAAGCAATTGTTAAGGTGAATAAACCTGCCGTGATAAAAAGCCACAAGTCTAATTCAGTCGCTTATATTGCCATTAATATCGGGCTAGCCAGCAATTCATAGCAATATAAGCGATTGGCTGTTTGTGAACACCAAATGAAAATTGTTAATAAGTTTTTTCAAGCCGCTCACCATGAAGATTTTTCTCCAAAACATATTGGCACAGGCATTGTGCATAACTTTAACGCGCCAAATAATGTATGCTCATGGTGGGAAAATGTCGGTTAAATCGACGATTAAAAAAGGCACCACAATTGAATTGTTCTTCTAAAATAGGCACTATTCATTACAGATAAACTTGATTCCCCCAACTTAACTTAACTAGTTATTATTGCGGCCTTGAGCCAGCCTACCATGATGCCATGACCAAATAACCTTTTAACACTTAGTAATAAACAGCGCCACGGGTGTGACTTATTCGAAAGCCAAAGTAAAAGCTTATTGAATTTTATCAACAACCACGGTAAAAATAGTAAATAAGGAAATTAATCAAGCGCCGATTACCGCGGCCGTTAAGTTCAATGGAGGAACGATGAAACTATCTTTATGCTTATTTTGTTTGATCACCTTTCAGGCCACTGGCACTGAGACAACAATGGAACGTCTAGTCAATCTGACTAACAAGGCCAAATTTATTCAGTACAAGGAAAGTATCGAGTGGATAAAAAGTTCACCTCGGATTTCTTATATCGAAAATGACAATCGAGATCGCTTTGGTAATGGCACTTATTCAACCGTTACGGGTTATGACTGTGACCGAGACGGAAAAGTTGATGAACCCTATAAATGTGCATTTCTTTTTAAGCGACTAAAAAAACATTTTGAAGAAAATGAATTAACCGCTGTTACTCCTCATAATTCTTTAGGTTTTGGAGCATAAATGGAAATCCCAATAAAAACGAAAAACAATGAAAGCTTAGTTTTTCGTCCACTCAAAAAAAATGATGTCGAAATGTTAACTGAATTTTTTCAAACATTATCTGCAGCAACAAAAGCAAAATTTGGTCCGCATCCATTCACCACTGACTACCTTCAAGTAATGTTAAATACTGAGTTCGGCAATAATAACGTGGCTCGTTTTATTATGGCAGCAGAGCAAAAAGTAGTTGGCTACTTTATCGTTGACTTTAATCATTACCCGAATGAAAAACGCCGTTATGCCGGTTATGGCGTTGAGCTCAACTTTAGCGTCGACCCTGTTTTTGCTCCATGTATCCATGATGATTACCAAAGCCAAGGGGTAGCAAGTTTAGCGATGGCCGCTTTATTCTTATCTTTAGCTAAATTACCACTACGGAGTTTAGTGCTAATGGGCGGTACCCAAGCGCCAAATTTATTAGCTCGACATTTTTACAAAAAATTTAATTTTAAAGAGTTTGGTGAGTTTTATACTGATTATAATCAGTTAAATAATATTGACATGAGGTTGGTGTTTTAAGCGGATGTTCACCAATCATAAGAGTAGCTGAAATATAAGTGAGTACTCTAAAGAGATGAGAGTACTCACTTAACATAAATAATCTAACAATAAGGGCTAACTGTAATAATTACCCACGAATTACCATTAACTTAAAACATTTTCGCCTTTATTTTCTTTTTGGTGAATTGTCACCGGCCAGCCTGGGAATTGAATATTCGCTTGCTTGTCATTCACATCTACCATAAAACGGTAAGCATTCATGGTATAAGTTAACTTTTGTGTATCGAAAGTGATAAAACCAAAGCCACTGCCCTTTTCATGAGCATGAACATAGCGATTAGCTGATTTACCGACTTCTGGGTTTCCGGCCGCATAGACATAAATTTTATTACCGAAGCTATCTAAGTATTCCCCAGTTTGCTCAAGGCCATGACTCGGACGATTAGCATGTGGAATACCGGCCGCATCAGGGCGCCACCAGCGCGGCCAACCGGCTGAAATAGCAGGTGTACAAAATGCCCAGTTACTATCACGTTGTTTATGCACGCCGTATTGCGATAATGTCCCTAGATGAGTATCACCACAGATATGTAAAGCCATTGAAGGGCGCATAATATCAATGGCGCGATTACGTGCTGATGCTGGCCAGCCGCTACCATCAAAATCATATTTCAAATAACGATCTGGTAACGGTTGATGCGTTGCTATGCCCGCAAAAACCGTTTGGCTTAATACGGCTTTGAGTTCATGCCCGCGCCAATCAGTGCCCCATTGTGTCAAAAAGGCTTCCTGACGATTACCTAATAAATCTAATCCTGGAGGATCAAATTTAGGATTAATGAATAATGGATCTTCATCTTGACCAGTGACACCAACATGAACATCAACGCGCTCTGGCCCGCTTTTCCATTGTCTGTCGGCAAGTATGGCAAAACCAACATTACCATAAACTAGTTCGCCAAAATAACTGCTGATCCCTCTTAGCACAGGGGTTGGATCGTAAGGATCAGGATGATGATTAACACTGGTTCGATGAACCATATTAACAAAACGTGCCGGTTCAACATAACCACCTAAAATAGAAGCCGTTGGATCTTTTTCAGGATTTTTCATCGCCGCGCCAGTTTCGCCCCATAAGTTACCTTGTAGCACGTCATGATCATCAGGTAAAACAACCGTAGGTTGATTACGCATAGTGTCACGAAACGCCCAACCAAATTGATAAAATTTACGTAGGTAATTTAATATCGCCAGTGTTTCAGGTTCACGAATATAACCAAAACCACCATGAGTTTCGTAAATTTGATCACCGGAGAAAAAAACAATATCAGGGTTTAATTTAAGCACGTTATTAGCAACTGGCTCATAAGGAAAACCAATATCATTTTGACAGGTTAATGCGGCCATACGTAACGGCCGCCCAACCGGATTAGCTTGAATAGTGCCGTCGTAAATATCTAAGGTTTCGCTGCCATCAATATGCTGCTCGCGGTACACTACGCGATAAGGCGTTGCTTGTTTTTCATTCCAGTTAGGAATACGGAAAGTGGCAACCCAAGCGTCGGTATCAAGTTTCGCTTCAGCTAACGATTGCCACTGGTTGTTTTTTTGAACTTGCAGCTCAACAACTTGACTGTCTTTATCTCCCATAGGACCGGTATAAGCACTTAATTTCATCACAAAACCTTCGTTGTTTCGTGAGTCACTTAAAGTATGCATCGCCCATAATAACGGTCCGAATTTTTGCTCGTCTTTTACTGAAAAGGCTTCACCTTGCATTGACCAATCGCTAAAACGATAACGAGCGCCTAATTTACTTTCCGGTGCGTTAGGTTGAGTAAGCGCTTCAATGGCAAAGTTACTGACTAAAGCAACATTACCTCGCAGATCTTCAGCAGGCACTAAGTGAGATAATTCGCCGATAACAGCGCCGGTTTCAGTTAATTTAGCAATCAGTGTTAATGCCATTGCGCCTGTTTGTGGCTTGGCACTAAGCTGTAATGTTACGGCTTGGTCAGTTAAGCGAACAGCAAGCGGAAGTTTTTTATTCCCCAGTATTAAGTCATTGTCTTTAATACCAAGATCATAACCTTGTTGCACAAAACAGTTACTACGTACTTCATTTAATTCACTGCGCGCACCTAAGCGAATACCCGCACCGCCATCATTGGCATTTTGCTGTAAACGTCGTAACTGTACTGACATCTCAAAACTTTGATCAAGAAAGCTTAATTGATGCGTTAATGAATGAACGCTGCGATTACCGCCTCGGTTTAAACATTCAGCACCGCCATCAATAACACGCCAGTCTTCCATTGGATTAGCCCAGTATTCACCACCAAGCCACACGCGATCATGGGTATTTTTCCATGAATCATGGCTGGCGATAACACCAGTTTTAACAAGGGTAGATGCTTTTGAACCTGAAACGTTTGTACAGCTGGTAACACCGGTTGCAACAACGCCCGCGGCAACAAATTTAAGTGCTGATCGGCGAGAAATATTTTTATCCATAATCCACTTTATTTTTAGTTAGGTTATAAAATATATAGTTCATTTAAGCGGGATAAGTTCAGCTAATTAAATAACTTAATGACTTAAACACCTAGGGTCTGTTGAACTATTCAATAACGATAAACTTTATCTTTAATAATCAATATTGTTAACAATATACCATAATCAATATTAAAGAAAGTAAAAAAAGGTAAAGTTAAGTAAATATCGTTGATATTAAAGGGAACCATAAATGGTTCCCTTTAATAAGTTTGCAAGTAGCCCATATCATAACTTGTTTATTTTATGGCCTAGTCACTCACTAGTAAGTTAATACTTACTTTAGGCTTTCATACGATAACGCGCTCTACCGGATCAGGGTCAAGCGTTGGTGTTATGCTACTTAATAAGACAAAACTAAGTTTATCCGCATTCCACTGCCAAGCACCTTCGGCGCCAACACTTTGAATACGCACGTTATGAATACCCGCTGTTGGTATAAGTAAGTTATTTGAAACAACATTACTTTGCATTACGTCCCAGTCACCTGTAGCAGGAATATCAGCAACACCTGCAGACATGCTATTAATGAATACTTCTACACCTGTTCCGCTCGCAATAGGTGTTCCTGCATCAATGATAAAACGGTAAATACGCGCTATGCTTGAGTTAACTGATTTCCACGTTACTTCTAGGTCAGTTGCATTATTAGGTGTAAAGCTGACTTCGGCTTGAAAAGTACCCGGTAAAACAATTACTGCTGTACTTGGTAAACCAATCGACTCTACAGCAAGTCTTCTCACACGAATACTGACTTGATCTCTAACACCTTCTTCATAAATGTAGCGAGCACGAACTGCTTTTTCTTGATCTGGAAAACGTGTTGATAAATCAGGTTTATCTTAATCATGTAAGCCCCAAATCAACCGCCGACTAATGGCCGATCGCCTTCAGGTAATTTCTTTTTAATCTCTTGGGTAACAAGGTTATGATATTCAAAAACTTGCTCAAAACTTGACATAACAAAGCTAGATTCGCCATTTTTACGGAAAAATTGGTCTAGGTATTCACTAACCCATTCAGCGGCATAATCAAACCGTCTTAAAATATATTTACCAGCATCGTCATCTTTACCTGATAAATGGTTTAGCCAATATAATTGTGTCGGGAAAGCGCCATGTGGGGTAATACCCATGATTATTTCGTCACTACGAGCTTCATATGCTCTTATTGATTCAGGTAAAGTGTCGTACATATTGTCTTTATGCCATTGGCCAAAATTAGCCAAGTCAGCAATATGTGGTTTACCCCCGATTTCAGGATCTTGCGCTGTTGCTTTAAAAATCCATGTAGACAGCAATTATCACGACTAAAATAGCCACCAAGTTCGTTCATCAGGTAGTTCATGGTATCGGCTTCACCTTGCCAATCACCTTCAGTTAAATTGAAATGCACGTTAATGTGCTTACGGTCAAACCAAATTAAGAAGCTATGAGCAATTTACTGATAGAGTTTCTATTCATATAACACTACTTATTATCGTTATTAATGTTTTCAAGATAGTTAATTTTTGATATTGAAAATTATTCGAAATAATCGTTTTATGATTAATTACGTCAGATTTCTTAGCAAAGTTAAACTATAAGTGCCAATTAATGTTAAATAAGCAGCTTGGTTAAAACGACAACTTACTAACAAGAAAAAAAATTACTTAGAGCTGCTGGGAAAACTGCCCTCAAAGGTACCGCGACAAAGTAAAAATTAATGGTACCTAGGAGAAAACAGTGAGATCAAACTGCGCCACCCATTAAATCAATTAAAAATCAATACCTTAACTTGACACACTAGTAACAAGGTGTCCAAAATCGCATAACAAGTGTTCGTAAATGAATTTAGCTCGCTGAGGGTTTTGCCGTTATAAAAAAACAAGCCTGTGAATATCAAATAATGCTATTGATATTAGCGCTTTAATATTTGAAAATATGATGAGTATGTACAAATATACCTATAGATAACCGCACGGTAAGATACAATACTTAATTCAACTGCCTCCATTAACACCAAGAGATAAACATGGCTAAAAAAGATAAAACGCAATTCCTATGTAGCGAATGTGGCGCAACTCACCAACGGTGGTTAGGTCAATGCTCTTGTGGCCAATGGAATACACTGGTTGAATTTAAAGAAGCCAAAATAGTTACCCAGCGCACGCCACATAATAAAGCCCATAAAGGCTATTCAAAACTAGACGCTAAAATTGAAAAGCTCAGTGAAGTTTCTGACATGAACTTAATTCGCTTTGACACGGGTAGCGCTGAATTTAATCGCGTATTAGGGGGGGGGATTGTTGAAGCGTCGGTAGTATTAGTGGCTGGCGATCCCGGCGCAGGTAAAAGTACCTTACTGATTAAAACTTGCTCGAGCTTAAGCCAACAAGGCAAAGCTTTGTATACCTCAGGCGAAGAGTCTAAAAGCCAAGTACGTGACCGAGGTTTGAGATTACAGCTTAATATCGACAATATCGATATTATGAACTCCGGCGACATCGAATTAATTTGTGATGTTATCGTTGAAGAAAAATACAAATTTGTTGTTATTGACTCAATTCAAACGGCGTTTGTCAGCTCACTGCCAAACGCGCCTGGCGGCGTAACTCAAGTAAAAGAGTCGGCCGCTATGTTAAACCGGCTTGCCAAAGAACATGGCGTTACTGTTTTATTAGTTTGTCATGTTGCTAAATCAGGCGATATGGCCGGTCCAAAAGTGTTAGAGCATATTGGCGACAGCATGTGTAAACTTGAATGTGAAGTTGACAGTAAATACCGAACCTTACGCGCCTCTAAAAACCGTTTTGGTGATACCTCTGAAGTTGGCACTTTTGCCATGACCTCACTTGGTATGCAAGATATTACCAATCCATCCGCTATCTTCCTCGAAAAAGGTAGTATTGAGTCAAGCGGCAATATGACCTATGCCTCGAACGATGGCGGCCGAACTTTACTTATCAATATTCAAGCGCTAGTAACCCCCACCCATGGTGAAATACCAGAGCGCGGCGTGGTAGGCATTGACTATAAACGCGTGTCGATGTTACTGGCAATTTTACGTAATCGCATGGGCGAAAATATTGGCGGTAATGACATATACGCCAATGTAGTCTCTGGCGTAAATTTAAGTAAAGAAGTGGGTGCCGATTTACCATTGGTATTAGCGATGATCTCATCACATCGCAACGCCGTTTTCCCTTCCAATACCATTGCCTTTGGTGAAATAGGGCTGTCTGGCGAAATTCGTCCGGTGCCATCAGGTGAAGAACGGGTTAAAGAAGCGATTCGTAATGATTTTAAAACCATCATTTTACCCAAACGTAATTACCATCCACGGATGCGCGTTGAAGGTGTAACTATTATGCCAGTATCGAGTGTTAGTGAATTACATCAAGTTTTTGAGCTCGCAAAAAATTAATTTAAATGCCATGAAAAAGCCAGCTAACCATGATCTGCTAAACTGAATAACAGGGCAGAATAAAAAGTGTGTCATGAAAGTGCTGAATAAAAAAGCTGACAAATATCTAGGTGATAAAAGGAAGTTAACAATGGCAATAACTGAAAAACAATCATCTTTGTCTTCACGTATTCAGCAACAGCCAATAACGCCAGCTACAAGCAAAATTTTCACTGCCCGCTTTTTCTTATGGCTCATTTTCTACTTGGCTATTTTTTCCACCACCAGCCAAGCAGAAAAACTGACCCTAGCACGCATTTATAGCTCGCCATCACTCAATGGCGAAGTGCCCAGAAAAGTACAGTTCTCCCCTGATGGCAAGTTAGTCAGTTATTTAAAAGCTAAAACAAACCATAAAAGCCAGTACGATCTTTGGGTTTTTAATATCAAAACACAAAACCACCAGTTATTAGTTAACGCCAATAAACTTTCAGCGGAAAACGAGCAGTTATCTGACGAAGAAAAAGCTCGGCGCGAACGCCAACGCTTATTTGCCCAAGGCATAATTGAATATGCTTTTTCACCTGACAGCAAGGCGTTAATTTTTCCATTAAATGGCAATATTTATTATTACGATTTAACCCGCCAACAAGTTCAGCAATTAACCAAAAGTGAAGATTTTGATACCGATGTGAAATTTTCCCCTAAAGGGAATTATCTTTCTTTTATTCGCCAGCAAAATATCTATCTTTATCACCTAAAATCGCAGCAAGAGATACGACTAACAAAAGATGGCGCTGGGGTGATCAAAAATGGCATGGCGGAATTTATCGCGCAAGAAGAAATGGGTAGAATGACCGGTTATTGGTGGTCGCCAACCGAAGCTCATATCGCTTTTTTACAAGTCGATGAATCACCGGTCGCGGTTACCAAGCGCAATGAAATTTATCCTGATGATATTAAAACTATCGAGCAGCGATACCCTTTTACCGGTACCAACAATGTCAAAGTGAGCATTGCATTAGCAAACATTGACACTCAAAAAATCAAGCACATCAAGCACCACAGCGAAGTCAATGCTAGTGAGGACGGCTATATCGCCCGCCTTGATTGGCTGCCAAGCGGAGAAAGTTTCAGCTATCAATGGCAAAGCCGCGATCAAAAAACCTTAGCACTTAGGCGCTATCAACTAGCAAGTGAACAGCAAAAAACGCTGATCACTGAAAACAGTCAACACTGGCTAAACTTGCATGATGATTTGTTTTTTTTAAAGCAAGATAAAAGCTTTATTTGGGCATCCGAACGAGACGGTTTCAAGCACCTTTATCACTACCACCAAAACGGCCAATTGATCAAACAATTAAGCCAAGGCGCTTGGGTAGTGGATGAATTGGCTTATGTTGATGAAAAAAATGGCTGGCTTTATTTTACAGGCCGAGCTGACTCAGTACTTGAAAAGCATTTATACAAGGTGCCGTTATTCAAACAATCATCAGCAGAGCCAATTAAAATCACCGAGCTACCAGGCATGCACGACATAACTTTTTCATTAACCACAGGCGCTTATCTTGACGTTTTTTCAAATGTAAGTACGCAAAAAAATATTTCCCTTAACAGTATTAATACTATTAATAGTCGCAATAACACTAACATTAATACTAACGCTAAAAATAGCGACCCCAATATAAGCAGCAGTAAAAAAATACCGTTAACACATAATCACCTTAACAGCACTGGGCCACTCGCTAAGTTTCAAGATGAATTAGTGCTGCCAAGCTTTGGCACCCTCAAAACAAAAAATAACACTTCGCTTTATTACAAAATATTTAAACCTAAAACATTAATTGCGAATAAAAAGTATCCGGTTATCGTTAAAGTATATGGCGGTCCGCATGTACAACGGGTTACGAATCAATGGCAAAAAATCAACTTAACGCAATATTTAGTTCAGCAAGGTTTTATTGTTTTTCAGCTTGATAATCGCGGCTCAAATAAACGCGGCACCGCTTTTGAATTTCCCATTCATAAACAATTAGGCAAGATTGAACTTGAAGACCAAATCACTGGCGTGAAATTTTTACAAACCCTGCCTTATGTTGATAAAGATAACATTGGTATTTATGGTCACTCTTATGGCGGTTATATGGCTATTATGGCAATGTTAAACGCTGAGCAATATTTTAGTGCGGGCGTTGCGGGCGCACCGGTAACTGACTGGCTATTGTATGACAGCCATTATACCGAGCGATATTTAAGCCACCCAGATGATAATCAACAGGGTTATAAGCTAAGTGGTGTTTTTCCTTATACAAAAAACTTAACCAAACCGCTGTTTATTTATCACGGTATGGCTGACGATAATGTATTATTCACCCATACCAGTAAACTGATAAAACAATTACAAGATCAAAATAAGCATTTTGAGTTAATGACCTATCCGGGCAGTAAACACAGTATGCGAGGTAAACAGGTCAAAATTCATTTAGGCCAAAGTATTGTAAATTTTTTCAATCGCCATTTAAAAAGTAACTAAAAATATGACATGGTATATCAACGAATACATTTCTTTAGCAGAAGAAGAGCTAGAATTAACCGCTATTCGTGCACAAGGGGCTGGTGGCCAAAACGTTAACAAGGTTTCAAGTGCTATTCACTTGCGCTTTGATATCAGCGCTTCTTCATTACCTGAGCTCTATAAAGAAAACTTGCTAGCACTAAAAGATAAACGTTTAACCAAAGACGGAATTTTAATTATCAAAGCGCAGCAATTTCGTACCCAAGAAAAAAACAAATCGGATGCGCTAGCAAGATTAACGGAATTGATTATTAATGCCGGAAAAGTAAATAAAATTCGCCGAGCAACAAAACCGAGCCGTAATTCACAAAAAAAACGTATGGATCAAAAAAATCAGCGCGGGCAAGTTAAAGTACTTCGTAGTAAAGTTTTATAATCCGCTATGTTAATCAAACTGGAAAAAGGTTAATAGAAACCGCCTATTTGTTAATAGAAAAAGTGCAACTTGTTAATCTAATGTAGCTGTCTATTTCCTTTACAAAACCTGACGACTCTTGTGACGACACTTGTACAACACTCACAAAGATAAAAATAAAAACCTATAAAAACAACCTCTTGACAATCATGGCATGATGATAGCATTATAGGTTTATATTAAGAAATTTGTAATTACCGATGCAGCTAATGCATTTAAGGATATGTTGTGAAAAACGTAGTTATTCTATTTTTAGGTTTATTTGTTAGTACCGCACAAGCGGATGTTATTAATGCTTTTGATATGGAGTACGATACCTCAAATTGGGTTATTGCCGGTGATGCGAATTTTTCCGATATTGATCCCGTTGATACTATTGACGACACCTTAACGCAAATTAGTAATGATGATATTAGTGGCAGTGAATTTAACACTGACACCACAATTGCCGCCCATAGCAACGGCATCGTTTCCTTTGATTGGTTATATACCACCATTGATGGTCCAGAATTCGATTATTTTGGTTGGTTATTAGAAGGTCAATTTACCTTATTAACTGATATATCAGTTAATGCCGAGGAGCTGCAGCAAGGAAGTGCCTCATTTATGGTTAATGTAGGGGATATCTTTGGTTTTAGAACCGTATCTACTGACTCAGGATTTGGTAGCTCAGAAACTATAGTTTCTAACTTTAGTTTTACTGAAGTACCAGAGCCATCATCAATTGCTTTTTTTGCTCTCGCTTGTGCTTTAATTAGCTTTTCGAGAAAAAATAAAAAAGCTTAATGAATAAATAAACAATAAAATTATTTAGTCATTAGTACAGAAAAAGGAAAATTAGTGAAATGGAGATATTCAGCCGGTGATAAATTTACTTCACTCAATGAAATAATTCACTAATAATTAGCGCAGTATCCAAAAAAACCTTTAACATCTGTTAACGGTTTTTTTTTGCCTGTAAAAACTTAAACCATTCACCAATTTGAATAACAATTATCAATAACAAAAAATAAAGGAATAAACCGATGAAGCTTTTTTACCAGCAAGTTAAATCAGTATCAATAATAGCGAGTTTACTAGTCGCGATGTGCTTACCCTTTTCTACTTATGCTGTTGCCAGCGGTTTTCAAGCAGAAATTGATGATTTTTTTAAGCTCTATCAAGCCGGAAAAGTTAACTTAGCTGTTGATACTATTTATCAATCAAATAGCTATGTCACTGCGATACCCGATCAAATCATGCAAGTTAAAAATCAACTCAATTCGTTAAATGGCCTAATGGGCGCTTTACATCATATTGATAAAATTAATGATTATTATGTCGGCGATAAGTTTGTGCATTCAACTTACTTAGTGATTTATGACCGCCAGCCACTGAGATTTGAATTCCAATTTTTTAAAGTCAAAAAGCAATGGCGAATTTATTCATTCTCTTTTGATGATGATCTTACTGATGATATTGAGAGATTAGCGCGTAAAGCCGCTATTGAACTAAATAATCAATAAGCAACTCTGCGTTAGGTAAACCTTAGTACTAGTTACAAAAAAGCCACAACTAAACTTGAGCTAAGCTAAGTTTCAGTTGTGGCTTTCTTTAAAGCTAGTTAAGGCTTTCATTAAGACATTAGTTAGTCATTAATTAAGGTTTACGTTAAAACGTAAATCATCACTGTCTTAAGCTTTAATTAGCTATATATTCACGCTTATGGATCAGAGCGAATGGTTTTAATAATAGCGGAAGTAGAAATACCATCTTCAAAGTTTAATACTTTTACTTCGCCGCCAGCAGCTAACACGTCTTCACCACCAGCGATTTCCTCAACACTATAATCACCACCTTTCACCAGTGTGTTAGGCAGTAAATTAGCAATTAATCGTTGTGGCGTGTCTTCACTAAATGCCACCACCCAATCAACTGACGCTAATCCAGCTAATACCGCCATACGTCTTTCCAAGCGATTAACTGGACGACCAGCGCCTTTGAGCTTTTTAACTGAAGCATCATCATTCACAGCAACAATTAATCGGCTACCTAATTTTTTGGCATTTTCTAAATAAGAAACATGACCGGCATGAAGAATATCAAAACAGCCATTGGTCATGACAATTTTTTCACCGCATTTTTTGGCTAATTCAACAACAATTTTTAATTGCTCTTCCGACATCACCCCTAAGCCACTTTCATGGCCGGTATGTAGCTCTTGTGCTAATTCGGCTTCACTCACTGTTGAGGTACCAATTTTGCCAACAACAATGCCAGCCGCAATATTTGCCAACGCACTTGCTTGGGTCAGCTCAGCTTTGGCAGCAAAAGCCAGCGCTAATGTAGCAATAACCGTATCACCAGCACCGGTAACATCAAACACTTCCCTTGCTTGGGTCGGCAGATGAAATTCGTCCTGATCTTTACGTAGTAATGTCATACCATGTTCACTGCGAGTGATTAACAAAGCTTCTAACGATAAATCTGTTAATAGTTGCTGTCCTTTGGCGACTAAATCCGCTTCGGTTTTACACTCACCAACTACCGCTTCAAATTCAGACATATTCGGCGTTAATAAAGTCGCGCCTCGATAACGACTAAAATCAGATCCTTTAGGATCAACCAGCACCGGAATGTTTTTCGCTTTTGCCATAGCAATTAAACGCTCAACTTCAGATAAGGTGCCTTTGTCATAATCTGAAATTAATAATAGATCATGTTGAGACAATAATTCTTCGGTTTTGCTCAATAATGGTGTTTTGTCGATTGCTTTTAAACACTCTTCAAAATCCAAACGCAGCAACTGTTGATTACGAGATAAAACACGCAATTTCGTTATGGTTGGCACAACACTTTGTTGGGCAAAATGACAGGCCACTTTAACCGCAGATAAATGGGTCGACAACGCTTGATGAGCATCATCTTCACCGGTAATGCCAATCAGACTTACTTGGCCACCAAGCGAGGCGATATTTAATGCCACGTTAGCCGCGCCACCTGGGCGATCATCACAATGATTAATTTTAACAACCGGCACCGGTGCTTCTGGAGAAATACGTTGTGTTGGCCCTTGCCAATAACGATCTAACATGACATCACCAACCACTAAAACCCGAGCTTGTGCAAAAGCTGGAATATCTACTTTCATCCTTCATCCTATAACAGATATAATGGCGCTAGTGTAACACATCAAATTCAATGAGTTGACAACAGACTGTGAGTAGCAACAAAGTTTTACAACCTGATTTTAAATTATCTTATTTTTTGCCTAAATATTGGTTTACTTGGCTAGGTATTACTATTTTATACACCATTTCTTGGTTGCCCTACCGCCTCCAACTCTTGATGGGGAAAGGACTAGGCCGATTATTATTTAAATTGGGTTATAGCCGAATAAAAATTGCCCGAACAAATTTAGCTTTGTGTTTTCCAGAGAAATCCGAGCAAGAGCGCGAGCTAATCCTCAAAAAAAATATTGAAAATACCGGCATTGCGTTATTTGAAACCGGCATGGGCTGGTGGTGGCCTAATTGGCGAGTAAAACGTAAAATCACCTTTGAAGGACTTGAGCACCTCGAACAAGCGAAAAAAGCTGGTCGTGGGGTTTTAGTGTTAACCATGCATTTTTTAAGTACTGAAATGAACTGTCGCGGCGCCGGCACCGGCAATCCTATGGTGGTTTTTTACCGCCCAAATAATAACGCTTTGATGGAGTATTTTCAGTTTCATGGCCGTAATCGCGCCAATAAATATATGTTAGGAAAACGCGATGTTAAAGGGCTGATCAAAGCATTAAGAACTCAAGAAGCCTGTATCTATTTACCTGACCAAGATTATGGCCGTAACAAAAGTCTTTTTGTTCCATTTTTTGGTGTTGATGCCGCAACAACATTGGGCACCATGATCTTTGCCAAGCAAAAAAATATCGACATTATTTTGATGACGCCAACCAGAAATGATGATGGCAGTGGTTATACCATCGCTTTTTCTGCGCCTTGGCAGAACTTTCCCACCGGTGATGACCAAGCGGATTTAATCCGAGTAAATCAAGAAATAGAAAAAGCCATCGCCAGTAAACCCGAACAATATATGTGGGTGCACCGCCGATTTAAAACCAGACCAAATGAAAACGAGCCGTCATTGTATAAAAAGTAATGATTAACTAAGGTATTAATATCTGTTATGTTTTTACATTGAATACAAAACGATTATTGTTAGGATTGTCATTGTTATGGGTTTTTGGATACGTTATTTAATTTTTGGTGTTATTTTAGCTACTTCTGCGTACATATTACTTGTCAATCAAGAGATGCTGAAATTAATCCTTGGAATTTTTTCTGGGAACGATGAAACGGTTGC